>NZ_JBVIHP010000018.1:0-230038 GCF_055570235.1 Streptomyces sp. NPDC031274
CGGGAACGGGATACGGATCCACGTCAACAGCAGGTCGAGGGCCAGCAGGACGCAGATACCCGCGTCGATGCCGATCGGGAAGACCGCCGAGAAGCTGCCGAAGCCCTTCTGCTCGGCGAGCTCGCGCACGGCCGCGTACGACCCCGCGAAACCGATGCCGGCGATGACGACCGCACCGGCGACGACCACCCCGATGAGTATTCGGTGCGTGCGTGTCAGCTGCATCGCGGCCACCCGCGAACCCCTCCCTGTTCGGTTTGTTGCGAGCGACAGCCTGGCACACGCATGCGGAACACGGTGTGCCGGTACGGCTGGAGCCCGGCCACCAGAGGGGCCGGGCTCCACAACTGCCTTGACTGCGCGGCGAGTTGCCCGCGTGGGTGCGCGCCGCGGTCTATCCGCCCGGCGTCAGCTCTTGGGCTTGTCGCTGGACTTGGAGCCCGACTTCGAGTCGTCGGACTTCTTCGAGTCATCGGACTTCTTGGAGTCGTCGGACTTCTTGGAGTCGTCCGACTTGGGGGCGTCCGACTTCTTGGAGTCGTCCGAGCCCTTCGAGGGGGAGGAGGAGGCGCCGCCCGCCTTGTTCGCGGCGACGACCGCTTCCGAGGCCTCCTTCGCGGCCTTCTCGGCGGACTTGGACAGGTCCTTCGAGCTCGGCGCCTTGTCGCCCGCGAGGCCCGCGCCGTTGTAGTCGATCGTGACGACGGCGTTCTCCACGCGCGTCACGACCGTCTGCTGCTTGAAGTTCTCCTTGTCCTTCTTCAGGTCGTAGTGCACGACCGTCGTCTGGTCGCCCATCCCCGGCACCGGCTCCGTCTTGACGCTCTTCGCGCCGTCCGTCTCCTGCGCGTCCGCGACCTGCTTGGCGAAGTTGTTCTGCGCGCGCTTGGCGCCGCTGCCGAGGGACGCGTCCGAGTCGAAGCGCATCAGCGAGACGCGCAGCCAGCGGAACTGCGAGCCGTCGACGCCGTTGTTCTCCAGGCTGTCCCAGGAGCAGGTGCCGCGCGCGGACGTGTCGTCGGACGTGCCCGCCTTGCCCGACTTGTCCTTGGCCTTCGGGACGAGGTCGTCGAGCGACTTCTTCGACAGGACGTCGCAGGGCTCGGGCAGCTTGCTGAACGCCGCCTTCTCCACGCTCGCGGCCTTGTCCTTGCCCTTGCCCGAGGCCGAGGCGGAAGCCTTCGAGCCCGAGTCCTTCTTGGCCCCGTCCGAGCCCGAGTCGGAGTCGGAGGAGCAGCCGGAGGCAATGAGGATCACCGGAACGGCGGCTGCGCAGGTGAGAATGCGGGTGAGTCGCTGTGCTGGTCGGTGCATGGTTCCTTCACTCAAGTCGCTCAAGACGGCTGTCGTCGGTTCGATGGGCCACGGTACGCCGTGCCCGACGCGGACGACTCCGCTTCCGGAGGGTCGGGCACCCACCGAAACCATCCCTAATCGCTGAACTTGTCGGCCAGCTTTCCGGCCAGTTCCTGCGCCTTGTCCTGCATTTCCTTGCTGCCGGGGATGTCTGTGCGACGCCCCGGCTGCTCGTCGTACTCGACGGTCACGATGACGTTGGACGTGCGGAACACCACAGTCACCGTGCGGTGCCGGGTCGCGGACGCGGACGTGGTCAGCGCGTCGTCGAGGAAGGCCTCGTCGCCCAGGTCGTCGAGGATGCGGGGCTCGAGGCCGGGGAGTGTGGCGCCGGTTTGCGGGGAGTCGCTTGAGGCGTCACTGTCGCCCGCGTCACCCTCGCCCTTCCCTTTCCCCTTCCCCTCGTCGGTGCCCTTTTCGTCCCCCTTGCCGGGCTCGTCCGTACCTGGCTCGGTCTCCGCGGCGTCCCCCTCTTCGGAGGTCGCGGTGCCGGAGGGCTCGGACAGGTCGGCCTTCTGCGCCTTCGAGGAGTAGACCTCCGTCGCGCGGGTGTCGTCGCTCACGGAGGTGTCGTACGAGACGACGCGCTCGAAGTCGACGAGCAGATGGTGGGTGGCGTCCGAGGACTCCACCTTCCAGCGGCAGCCCACACGCCGGTCGGTGTCGTACGTGACGGTCGGCACGCCCTCGTACGCCTTCTCCTGCTGGCTCTCGTCCGGCATCTCCTTGATGCCGGGCAGCATCGAGTCGAGCGAGTCGGAGTCGACCTGGCTGCAGGGCTCGCGGAGCGTGCGGTACTTGCCGGGCTCGGCGGCCGCGGTCGTGCCGCCGGTGTCGCCGGGCTTCGAGTCGTCCGGCTCGCCGCCGAGCGCGCCTCCGCCCGTGCAGCCGGCGAGCAGCACCGTGAGGAGGGCTGCGACGCCCGGTACGTAGGCCTTCCGCTGCACCGTGTGGGCTCCTTCTGGCCGGGGATATTCGGTTGCCGCTGGTGGGCGACCGGTGGACACAATGTGTATCGCACGCAATGCCGTGGACGCCGGTCCGTCGTCCCTTTCGTGGATCTTGGATCCGGTATTTGCGCTAAGAGACTTTGAGAACTTCTGTTCAACTACGGGGGAATGAGGACGTTATGTCGTACGTGGAGGTCCCCGGGGCAAAGGTACCGATCCGCATGTGGACGGACCCGGCCTCGGTCGAGGACGTGGCACTCCAGCAGCTCCAGAACGTGGCGACGCTGCCCTGGATCAAGGGTCTGGCCGTCATGCCGGACGTCCACTACGGCAAGGGCGCGACGGTCGGTTCGGTCATCGCCATGAAGGGCGCGGTGTGCCCGGCGGCGGTGGGGGTCGACATCGGCTGCGGCATGTCGGCGGTGAAGACGTCCCTGACGGCGAACGACCTGCCGGGGGATCTGTCGCGGCTTCGCTCGAAGATCGAGCAGGCCATTCCGGTGGGGCGGGGGATGCATGACGATGCTGTCGACCCGGGGCGGCTGCACGGGTTCGGGACGTCCGCGTGGGGTGATTTCTGGTCGCGCTTCGACGGGATCGCCGACGCGGTCAAGTTCCGTCATGAGCGGGCGACGAAGCAGATGGGCACGCTCGGAGCGGGCAACCACTTCGTAGAGGTCTGCGTGGATACGGACGATTCGGTGTGGCTCATGCTGCATTCCGGGTCCAGGAACATCGGCAAGGAGCTCGCGGACCACCACATCGGCGTCGCGCAGAAGCTCCCGTTCAATCAGGGCCTGGTGGACCGTGATCTCGCGGTGTTCGTCTCGGACACCCCGCAGATGGCGGCGTACCGGAACGACCTCTTCTGGGCCCAGGAGTACGCCAAGTACAACCGCTCGATCATGATGGCGCTCCTGAAGGACGTGGTCCGCAAGGAGTTCAAGAAGGCGAAGCCGTTGTTCGAACCGGAGATCAGCTGCCATCACAACTACGTGAGCGAGGAGCGGTACGACGGCATGGACCTGCTGGTCACCAGGAAGGGCGCGATCCGTGCCGGCAGCGGTGACTACGGGATCATCCCGGGATCCATGGGCGCGGGCTCGTACATCGTGAAGGGCCTCGGCAACGAGAAGGCCTTCAACTCGGCCTCGCACGGCGCAGGTCGGCGGATGAGCCGTAACGCGGCGAAGAAGCGCTTCTCGGTGCGGGACCTGGAAGAGCAGACGCAGGGCGTCGAGTGCCGTAAGGACTCCGGCGTCGTGGACGAGATCCCCGGTGCGTACAAGCCGATCGAGCAGGTCATGGAGCATCAGCGTGACCTCGTCGAGGTCGTGGCGAAGCTGAAGCAGGTCGTCTGCGTCAAGGGCTGAAGCCGCTGTTCCACGCGCTGACAGGGCTGAACCCGCTGTTCCGCACGGGACCGAGAACCCGCCCCGGACACGAGGATCACGATCGGACACGAGGATCACGATCTACATCCGGGGCACCGGGCTCACAGGGGCGAGGGCCTTTCGAGGGCTTGCAGCGACCCCGCGGGCAGCCGGTCGTTGCCCCAGCTGCGCTCGATGTAGCCGATGATCCGCGCGATGTCTTCGGCGGGCACCCGCTCCGGTTCGCCGTGCTCCAGCGGGTCGGCGTGGAAGATGTAGAGCCGCGAGGCGAACTGGTCGAACGGCAGTGAGGACTCGCCGAACCGCTCGCCGTTGCCCGCGGTGGAGACGACGACGCCGTCGCCCCAGTCCTGGCCGCTGTCGTTGTTCGGGTTGAAGAAGTACACGCGCATGACGTCCTGCGGGTCCGGCGCGGCCCGCAGGATCGTGATCGCGTGCCAGCCGACGTAGCGGGCCGCGCTGTCGGTGACGGCGACGCCGGCCGGCTGCGGATGGATCAGCGGCTGCCCGCCGTTGTAGGAGGGGTGGTAGCCGGCGTGGAACTGCCGCAGGAACTCGTCGAGGTCGACCAGGTTTCCGGTGGCGACGTCGACGTTGATGTGGAACCCGCGGCACGCCCACCAGCCGTGGAACTCGGGGTTGATCCACCGGTGCGGGTCCCCCGGCCGGGCGGCGCAGTGCCGCCCCATCTCGGCGTAGATCCGGTCCAGGTGGGGCACCACGAGCAGCGACACGGGGTCGAGGTCCATCGGCAGCGTGGTCGCGACTCCGGACGCACTGTCCTTCGACGAGATCGGCTGGCCCTCGAAGTGCATGAGGATCTCGTCGTCGCGGGCCGCCCAGACCACCATCTGCAGCAGGTAGTCCGGGTCGTTGTAGGACCACATCGACAGGGCGCGGGCCGACTGGCAGGTGGGGTTGTCGCCCTGGCCGACGCCGAGCGGCTGGCCCAGCATCGAGAGCACCCCCGCGACAAGACGCTCCCGCGGCCCCGGTACGTCGCCGAAGACCGTCGTCAACCGCTCCCGCGCGACCGGGGAGAGCTCAAGCGACAGCTGGCGCCACAGCGCGGGCACCACCGGCGGCTCGTAGAGGATGCCGCGGTCGAGCAGCAGCGCGAGCCCGTAGACGCTCTGCGCGGTCTGCGGGTGGACGGCCACCTCGATCAGCCGGTGCACCAGTTGGCTGAAGCGCATCAGGCAGTTCCGGCCGGTGTCGGAGAGGCCGAGCGCCTCACCGACGAGGTAGTCGCTCTCGCGCAGCAGGAACCGGAGCAGCTCCGCGTGGTACGGGGAGACCAGGCCGGTGTCGTGCATCGCCCGCGCGAACCCCGCCGCCTCGTACTGGAGGCCGCCGGCGTCCATCGCCTCGAGCCGGGAGCGGAAGACGTCGACGCCCGGGTCGTCCCGGCACGCCTCGGTGGTCCCGAACAGGCTCGTGACGAGCCGGTCGATGCCCTGCCCCGACGACGCGCCGAGAGCGACGTCCGGGTCGTTGCGGTGGACCGAGATCCGGGTGATCAGGGACTGCACCGCATCGACCTGGATCGGACGCTGGCGCAGGATCCGCCAGATCTCGTCGACCAGGCCGTCCAGGACGCTGTCGTAACCGATCTCGTCGGCGAGGCGGCGGAACAGGTCCCGGACGAGCTGTGCGGTCCGGCCCTGCTGGATCCGCTCCGCCTCGCCGGTCGAGCTGAACAGCAGTTCCAGGTTGGTCGCCAGTACCTGGGAGAGGAACTGGCGGGCGTCATCGGCGGGCAGCGTCGGGTGCGCGAAGTCACCGCGGGCGACGGCGAGCATCCGCAGCTCGCTGGTCGCCTCCATGACGACGGTGTCCGCGTCCGAGCTGTGCAGGCTCCCGCTGACCAGCGCCGGGACAAGGATCTCCGGTGACGCCCAGTCCGTCCCCTGGAAAAGCCCGGCCTCCTCAAGGGCCTGCGCCCTGGCCTGGACCGCCGCGGCGCCGCCCGGCTGCGTGAGCACCCGCCGCAATGCTTCCAGGACCCGCCGCAGCTTCGTGTGCTTGCCGAAGTCGCGGGTTTCGGCCATGGCCTGGATGGCGTCGTCGAGTGAGGTCACGCGCTTGTCCAGCGTCGTGGCCTCACTGTTGACGTCGACGGTCGGTTTCAAAGGGTTTCCCTCGGGTTGGCCTCCTGCGTCCACGGTGTCGTCAGACGTAGAAGTCGAGCTCTTCCTGCTTCTTCAACAGGTCGCGCATCCGGTAGGGGTCATCACCGAAGAAGTACACCAGGCCCCAGTGGGTGCCGAACGCGGTCCTCTTGGTGACAGTCTCCTCGAGCGGCGTCGAGAGGTCGTGCGACTCGTAGTAGTCGTCGTCCTCGGTCTCCGCCGGGATCTCGAGCTCGCTGACGACGCGGCGGCGCGGGTAGACGCCGAAGCAGCCGGCGACCCCGGACGCGTCGACGACCTCGCGCGGGAAGAAGGCATCGATCTCCTCCTCGGTCGTCTTCGGGTCGAATGCCAGCACCAGCGCATGGTAGGCGTTGAAGCCGTATGCCCGTTCAAGCAACTCGAACACCTTGAAGCCCGGCGGCCGGTAGGCGACCTCGCCGAAGTACATCTCGCCGTCGCTGGTGACGAAATACTCCGGGTGCACGAAGCCGAACTCGATGTCGAACGTCTTGATGAGCTTCTCGATCTGCGCCGTGATCTGCGGGCGGTACCGCTCCAGTTCCGGGGTCGCCGGCACGAACACCGAATATCCGAGCGTGACGTATTCGGAGATGTTGAGGAACTTGATCTTCCCGTTGTGCACCCACGCCTCGACCGCGAACTCCCAGCCGTCGAGGTGGGATTCCATGAGGACCGGGAACTCCTCGTCCGGAATCGTGTCGACCTCGTCCGGGGTGCGGATGACGCGGTGCCCGAGGCATCCTGCCTTGTCGAACGCCTTGAGGTGGATCGGGTCGTTCGGGTCGCCGTCCAGCTTGAGCAGGGTCTGATTGACGCGCTTGAGGAAGCGGGTCACGTCGTCCCGGTCGTGGGCTTCCTCGAAGATTCCGACCCGGATGCCGCCGAGTTGCGCGCGGCGCTTCATCAGCGCCTTGTCCCGAAGCAGCAGGGCCTGACCGTACAGCCGCGGGTTGCCGAGGAGGACGGAGTTGATCGCCCCTGCCCATTCGACCGTCTCCTCGTACAGCGGGATCGCGACGTCGACACCCTCGTCCCGGAGGGTCTCGGCGATCTCCACTGAGCGGTCGTTGAGCCGTTCGAAATTCCACGGCAGGTAGGGGATGTCGTGCTCGACGCAGTACTTTTCTGCCCACTCCGGGGCCACGACGACGTATCGCCGGTCGAATCGATCTAGGGCTTCCACCGCATTGAGACTCCAGCCAAGAAGTGCTACATAGCCTTTGTCCGGGTTCTTGGTGGCAGGTTCGCCCTGTGTCATAGGCCGCTTCTCCTTCGGCGCGAGCGCCCATCGACGGCGTGACTGGCACGACCGTGCCCGGCTAACTGCCGCGCAAGCATCCCCTGCCCGCGAGCAAGCACCTCATTCCCGCGTACGGGCACCTCGTTCCGCCTGCGGCCACCTCGTTCCCGCGTACGGGCTCCGGCGTCAGAGTTCCCTGTGGACCTTCGTGTTCGAGGCCTGGGCGCGGGGGCGGACCACCAGGAGGTCGATGTTCACGTGGGGCGGGCGGGTCACCGCCCAGGTGATCGTGTCCGCCACGTCGCCGGCCGTGAGGGGGGCGGCCACGCCCGCGTAGACCTTCGCGGCCTTCTCCGTGTCGCCGCCGAAGCGGGTCGTGGCGAACTCCTCCGTCTTGACCATGCCGGGGGCGACCTCGATGACGCGGACCGGGGTGCCGACGATCTCCAGGCGCAGGGTCTCGGCGAGGACGTGCTCGGCGTGCTTGGCGGCCACGTAGCCACCGCCGCCCTCGTACGTGCCGTGCCCGGCCGTGGAGGAGAGGACCACGACGGTGCCGTCGCCGCTCTCGGTGAGCGCGGGGAGCAGGGCCTGGGTGACGTTCAGGGTGCCGATGACGTTCGTCTCGTACATCTGGCGCCAGTCGGCGGGGTCGCCGGTGGCGATGGTGTCGGCGCCGAGCGCGCCGCCCGCGTTGTTGACCAGGACGGCGACCTTGCGGAAGGCGGTGGCGAACTCGTCCACGGCCGTGCGGTCGGTGATGTCGAGCGCGTACGCCATCGCGTCGTGTCCCGCGGCCGTGATCTCGGCGGCGAGGGCCTCGATGCGGTCCTTGCGGCGGGCGGTGAGGACGACGCGGTAGCCGGCGGCCGCGAGTCCGCGCGCGGTGGCGGCGCCGATGCCGCTGCTCGCGCCGGTGACGATCGCGATGCGGGTGGCGGCGGGCGCGGCGGTCATGGTTGCTCCTTGGACGTGCGTACGTTCCTGGCCTGTTCCGCCAGGATAAGTCGCCTGCCTAGCGGGTTCGTGGCGCGTACATGATGACCGCCATTCCGGCGAGGCAGATCAGGGCCCCCGTCACGTCCCAGCGGTCCGGCCGGTAGCCGTCGGCGACCATGCCCCAGGCGATCGAGCCCCCGACGAAGACCCCGCCGTACGCGGCGAGGATGCGGCCGAACTCGGCGTCGGGCTGGAGCGTGGCCACGAAGCCGTAGACGCCGAGGGCGATGACGCCCGCGCCGATCCAGGCCCAGCCCTTGTGCTCGCGCACGCCCTGCCAGACGAGCCAGGCGCCGCCGATCTCGAAGAGTGCGGCTACGGCGAAGAGGGCTACGGAGCGGGCGACGGCGAGCATGGGGAGATCGTGGCACGGACCCGGGCGGGTGCCGGAGGCGGCAGGCCCTCGGGCGGTTCTCCCGGTCTTTCCCCGGGGCCGTTTCTTTCCCGGGGCCCGTTGTCAGACCCTCGCCGTACCGTGGCGGGCATGGAGAGATCGCCGCTGGTTGGTCCGAGTCTGGTTCCCTGGTCGGAGGGTGACTTCGAGCTGTTGGTCGCTTGCAACTCCGCCGAGATGACCGCGCATTTGGGCGGCCCGGAGACACACGAGCAGTTGGTGGCCCGGCATCACCGCTATCTGGCGCTTGAGGAGCGGGGGCGCATGTTCCGGATAGCGCTCGACGGTGACGCCGTCGGGTCCGTCGGGTCCATCGGGTACTGGGAGACGATCTGGCAGGGAGAGCCCGTGTGGGAGACGGGGTGGGGCGTGTTGCCCTGGTTCCAGGGACGGGGCATCGCGGCGACGGCCGCGCGCCTTGTGGTGGAGGAGGCTCGGGCCGCGGGCCGTCACCGGCAGCTGCACGCCTTCCCCGCGGCGGACCACGCGGCTTCCAACGGGGTGTGCCGGAAGGCCGGGTTCACGCAGGGGGGCGAGTACGACTTCGAGTATCCGAAGGGGCACTGGATGCGGTGCAACGACTGGAGCGTGGACCTGAGCGCGACCTGAGCGTGGGCTGGGCGTCGACCTGAGCGTGGGCTGGGCGTGGACCTGAGCGTGGGCCGGGCGTCGACCTGAGCGTGGGCCGGGCGTCGACCTGAGCCTCAGTGCGGAGAGTAAGCCGTAGGGGGCACCCCCACCGTCGCCGTGAAGTCCCGGATCAGGTGGGCCTGGTCGGCGTAGCCCAGCGTCGCGGCCAGATCCGCCCAGTCCACCTCCGTGTCCCTCTCCGCCCGATCCAGCGCCTCGTGGATCCGGTGGCGCAGGATCAGCCACTTCGGTCCTACGCCCACGTACGCCGAGAAGAGCCGTTGCAGCGCCCGTACCGACATGCCCTCCGCCTCTGCGAACGGGCCGACCCGGCGGATCCCGCGGTCCGCGCGGATGCGTTCGGCGAGGGCCATGGCGAGGTCCGCCTGTGGATCGGGCGCGGGCCCGATGCTCAGCAGGAAGGCATCGAGCCCGGCCACGCGCGCGTGCTCCTCGTCGGGGGAGAGCACCGCGTCGAGCGCACCCTCGGGGACCTCCCCGAAGACCTCGTCCAGCGGCAGCAGCCGCCGCCCCGTCCACGCGGACACCGGCGCCGATGGGGCGAACGGCCGGAAACCGCCCGGCCGGAACTTCACCCCGCACACCCTCCCCCGCCCCTCCAGCTTCTGCGTGAAGAGGCCGAGCCCGACCCCCGCGACCTCGGCGAAGGGCTCCTGCCCGGGGAGTGTCTGGAAGACGACGTTCACGGACGGGTGCGGCACGATGTGCGAGGCATACGGCTCTGTGAGGTCCCAGTCGATCAGCCAGTACTGCTCCACGTACGGATGCAGGGAGGCGGCGCCCGGCGCGAGACGGCGGAAGCGTACGCGGGCGAAGAGTCCGGCGGCGTCGACGATGCCCCTGGTGTCGCTGCGCGGGGCGGAGACGTCGGCCATGGCCGGATCGTATGCCGCTGGATCGTATGCCGGGGCCCGGCCTGTCAGCCGTGTCGCGTTTCTTCAAGCCGCGGGAGCGCCCGCCGCCCTACCGTCATGTCATGACTGACACCAATGACATGAATGACGTGACCGGCGTGACCGGCGTGACCGAGAACAGCATCGCCGATCTCCTGAAGGCGGCCACGGCCCATGCCGTCCCGGTGGTCCGCGCCATCCCCGACGACCGCATCGCCGCCCCCACGCCCTGTGCCGAGTACGACGTGAAGGCCCTGGTCAACCACCTCGTTCAGGTGATCGTCCAGTTCCAGGCGCTGGCCGCCAAGCGGAACTCCGAGTTCGGTGCCGAAGCCCCTGATTTCGTGGCCGAGAACCCCGACTGGCGCGACCGTTTCGCCGACGAGGCCGGAAAGCTGGTCGCCGCCTGGTCCGCGCCCGGCGCCGAAGAGGGCACCACGGGCGCGATGGACATGCCCGCGAGGACCGTCGGCTGCATGGTGCTGCTCGATCTGACGGTGCACGCCTGGGATCTGGCCCGCGCGACGGGCCAGGAGTACGAGGCCGCCCCCGAGAGCAGTGGCGTGGTCGCCGCACTGCGGGAATCGGTCGCGGGCCTGGGTCCGACGGCCCGGAAGATGGGCGTCTTCGGGGAGCCGGTCGCCGTGCCCGAGGGGGCCGGTGAGCTGGAGCGGCTCCTGGCCGAGACGGGACGCGACCCCCGCTGGACGCCGTAGGGGCCTGTTCGCCCGATATCCGTTATCCCTCTGCGATCGGGCCCTGTCCGCCCGTTCCCGCCGGACCCCTCCGCGGTCGGGCCCGAAGCCGCCCGGGGAATACCCCCTGGCACTCCACCGTTCCGTAGGTATAGTTGAAGCGTCAACAACCTGCGGAGAGTGAGTCAGTCATGCAGTCCGGATCCGGCATGCAGTTCGGGATCTTCAGCGTCGGCGACGTGACGCCGGACCCCACCACGGGCCGCACCCCCACCGAGCACGAGCGCATCAAGGCCATGGTGGCCATCGCGCTGAAGGCGGAGGAGGTCGGGCTCGACGTCTTCGCGACCGGCGAGCACCACAACCCGCCGTTCGTCCCCTCCTCGCCCACCACGATGCTCGGCTACATCGCCGCCCGTACCGAGAACCTGATCCTCTCCACCTCCACCACCCTCATCACGACGAACGACCCGGTGAAGATCGCCGAGGACTTCGCGATGCTCCAGCACCTGGCCGGCGGCCGGGCCGACGTGATGATGGGCCGTGGCAACACGGGCCCGGTGTACCCGTGGTTCGGCAAGGACATCCGGGAGGGCATCAACCTCGCCGTCGAGAACTACGCCCTGCTGCACCGCCTGTGGCGCGAGGACGTCGTGACCTGGGAGGGCAAGTTCCGTACGCCCCTGCAGTCGTTCACCTCGACGCCCCGCCCGCTCGACGGCGTCGCGCCCTTCGTCTGGCACGGCTCCATCCGCTCCCCGGAGATCGCCGAACAGGCCGCGTACTACGGAGACGGCTTCTTCCACAACAACATCTTCTGGCCGCAGGAGCACACCAAGAAGATGGTCGACCTCTACCGCCGCCGGTTCGCGCACTACGGGCACGGCACCGAGGAGCAGGCGATCGTCGGGCTCGGCGGTCAGGTGTTCATGCGGAAGAACTCCCAGGACGCGGTGAAGGAGTTCAGGCCGTACTTCGACAACGCGCCCGTCTACGGCCACGGGCCCTCGCTTGAGGAGTTCACCTCGCAGACGCCGCTGACCGTCGGCTCCCCGCAGCAGGTGATCGACCGGACGCTGTCCTTCCGTGACAGCGTCGGCGACTACCAGCGGCAGCTGTTCCTGATGGACCACGCGGGCCTGCCCCTCAAGACCGTCCTGGAGCAGCTGGACATCCTCGGCGAGGAAGTCGTCCCGGTCCTGCGCGAGGAGTTCGCCAAGAACCGCCCGGCGACGGTCCCGGACGCACCCACCCATGCCGCACGCGTGTCGGCCCACCGGAGCGAGAAGGCCCAGCAGAGCGAGAAGGGAGTCACCGCATGAAGCTCGTCGTCGTCTCCGCGGGACTGAGCGTCCCCTCCTCCACCCGTCTCCTCGCCGACCGTCTCGCGGCGGCCACCGGACGCCACGCCGACGTGGAGATCCAGGTCGTCGAACTCCGCGACCTGGCCGTGGAGATCGCGCACAACTACGTCACCGGATTCCCGGGTCCTGAGCTGAGCGCGGCGGCGGAAGCGGTGAAGAGCGCGGACGGCCTGATCGTCGTCACGCCGGTCTTCTCCGCGTCGTACAGCGGACTGTTCAAGTCGTTCTTCGACGTGCTGACCGTTCTGGACAAGGACGCGATCGCCGGTACGCCGGTCCTGATCGCGGCGACCGGCGGCACCGCACGGCATTCGCTGGTCCTGGAACACGCGATGCGCCCGCTGTTCGCCTATCTGCGGGCGGTGGTCGTACCGACGGCCGTGTACGCGGCGTCCGAGGACTGGGGCGCGGACGGCCTGGACGAGCGCGTCGAGAGGGGCGCGGCCGAACTGGCCGGAATCATGCGCCCCGCGCCGGTGCGGGACGAGGGGCTGGCCGAGGAGCTGATCCCCTTCGAGCAGCAACTGGCGGCGCTGCGGCCGGAGTAGATCCGTACGCGGGGCTTCAGGTCACAGCCACACCAGGCAGTGCGCCTGATGCCCCGTCACGGCCACACCAGGCAGTACGCCTGATGCCCCGCGTCATGCAGCCGGTGGCTGAAGTCCTGCCATTCGTGCAGCAGTTGGTAGACGTTGAACGCGTCGCGCGGGCCGCCGCGGTCGGGGACCGTGGACCAGATGAACGCCGCGGCGCCGACCGACTCCTCGCCGATGCCGCGCAGCGGATCGACGACCGTCATGGGGAGCTTCACCACGGCGTAGTCGGGGTGCAGGACGACCAGTTCGAGCGGGGGCACCTTGGACAGGGGTATGCCCTCGATGCCGGTCAGGACCATCGCGGCCACCGTCTCCGGCTTGATCTTCGTGAACATGCCGTTCATGCCGAGCTCGTCACCGCCGAGCTCTTCAGGGCGCATCGAGATGGGCACTCGGGCGGCGGTCGCGCCGTCCGGGGCTCCGAAGTACTTGTAGGTCACCCCGCCCACCCGGCCACTCCTGGTTCCCGCCCGGTCCTGCTCCGTCTCGCCCCGTGCCAGAGCAGCCGCCTCGGCCGCTTCCGCCTCGCGCCGGTGCTTGCCGATCCGCCGGGCACGCCGCGGACCCAGGCCGTCGGTCCCCTCGCCCAGTCCGCCACCGCGATGCATATCTCCACCCGACTGCTTTTCCCAGGGCGCCCGCCCCTGCTTTTCTAGGCCTCGCGGCCCCCGCCACGCAACCCGATCATCGTGTCAGTGACCTCCCCCACGGTCACCGGCTAAAACGTGGAGTGAAACACCTGTCCGCAGGATGTCCGAAGCCTCTGACACCATGGTTCATGTGAGCTTCCCGTATAGCGCCCCAGTTTCGCAGACTCTCTTCGACCGTGCGGCGGCCGTGACACCCGGCGGTGTGAACTCTCCCGTGCGCGCTTTCCGCGCTGTGGGTGGTACGCCCCGCTTCATGGTGTCCGGTACCGGTCCGTACCTCACGGACGCCGACGGCCGTGAGTACGTCGACCTCGTCTGCTCGTGGGGGCCGATGATCCTCGGCCACTCCCACCCCGATGTGATCGCCGCCGTCCAGGAGGCCGTCGCCCGCGGCACGTCCTTCGGCACGCCCGGCGAGGGCGAGGTCGCGCTCGCCGAGGAGATCGTCGCGCGCATCGCGCCCGTCGAGCAGGTGCGGCTCGTGTCCAGCGGCACCGAGGCGACGATGTCCGCGATCCGTCTCGCGCGCGGGTTCACCGGCCGCGCGAAGATCATCAAGTTCGCCGGGTGCTACCACGGTCACGTGGACGCGCTGCTCGCCGCGGCAGGCTCCGGTCTCGCCACCTTCGGGCTTCCTGACACCCCGGGCGTCACCGGCGCCCAGGCGGGCGACACGATCGTCGTCCCGTACAACGACCTCGACGCCGTGCGTGCCGCGTTCGCCGCGAACGCCGGTGAGGTCGCGTGCGTCATCACCGAGGCGTCGCCGGGCAACATGGGCGTCGTTCCGCCGCGTGAGGGCTTCAACCAGGGGCTCGCCGACCTGTGCCGGGAGAACGGCGCGCTGTACATCTCGGACGAGGTGATGACCGGCTTCCGTACGTCGAAGGCGGGCTGGTTCGGCGTCGACGGTGTGCGGCCCGATCTGATGACCTTCGGCAAGGTCATGGGCGGCGGCTTCCCGGCCGCCGCTTTCGGAGGCCGTGCGGACGTCATGGAGCACCTCGCCCCGACCGGTCCCGTCTACCAGGCGGGCACGCTGTCCGGGAACCCGGTCGCGACGGCCGCGGGCCTCGCGCAGCTGCGTCTGCTCGACGACGCGGCGTACGCGAAGGTCGACGCCGTCTCGGAGCAGCTGCGCGGCCTGGTCACCGAGGCGCTCTCCAAGGAGGGCGTCGCGCACCGGCTGCAGAACGCGTCGAACATGTTCTCCGTCTTCTTCACCGACGGCGACGTGCGTAATTACGACGACGCGAAGACGCAGGAGTCGTTCCGCTTCACCGCGTTCTTCCACTCGATGCTGTCGCAGGGCGTGTATCTGCCGCCGTCGGCCTTCGAGTCCTGGTTCGTGTCCACCGCCCATGACGAGCGGGCCATCGAGCGGATCGCCGCGGCCCTGCCGAGTGCCGCGCGCGCGGCCGCCGAAGCCACTGAATCCACGGAGGCCACCGCATGAGCGCGGACAGCGAGCTCACCGTCGTCCACCTGATGCGCCACGGCGAGGTGGAGAACCCGGAGGGCATCCTCTACGGGCGCCTTCCCGACTACCACCTCTCCGAGCTCGGCAGGCAGATGGCCGACCGGGTCGCCGAGCACCTCGCCCCGCGTGACATCACGCACGTCGTGGCATCGCCGCTCGACCGCGCGCAGGAGACGGCGACGCCGATCGCCAAGGCGCAGGGCCTGGATCTGGCGACAGACGGGCGGCTCATCGAGGCGGGCAACGTCTTCGAGGGCAAGACCTTCGGCGTGGGCGACGGCGCCCTGAAGAACCCGGAGAACTGGAAGCACCTGGTCAACCCCTTCAAGCCGTCCTGGGGTGAGCCGTACGTGGAGCAGGTCGTGCGGATGATGGGCGCCCTGGACGCCGCGAAGGACGCGGCCCGCGGGCATGAAGCGGTGTGCGTCAGCCATCAGCTGCCGATCTGGATCGTGCGGAGCTTCGTGGAGAAGCGGCGCCTGTGGCACGACCCGCGCAAGCGGCAGTGCACGCTCGCCTCGCTGACGACGTTCACGTACCGCGGCGACAAGATCGTGTCGGTGGGGTACACCGAACCGGCGCGGGATCTCGTCCCCGCGCATCTCCTCGCGGGCGCCAAGCCGGTGAAGGGGAAGGCCAAGGCGTTCGGCGCATAACCCGATCCCGTCCGGGGTGCGCGGTGCGCCTTCGATTCGTTGCCGGCTCACTGTCGGCCGATTCGTTGTCGACGTCGAGTAATTACCCGGCGACTGAATGTCCACTGAATGTCCACTCTTGGTAACAGGCGCTAAATATGTACCTGTTGCCAGGAACCCCATTGTTCGTCATGCCCTCTAAGGGGGCGTCCATCGTGCATGGACGACGAGCACGACGAATGGGGATGGAATGCGCGACATCAGTCGCAGGGGAATGCTCGGTCTCGGAGTGGGGTCCGCGGCCGCTCTGGGTCTCGCGGGCTGCGGCACGGGCGGCAGCGGTGGCTCGGGCGGTTCCGCGGGTCCGGGCAAGGGCGCGGGCAAGCGTCCGGCGAAGCCGATCGGCGACGGTTCGACCTCGTACACGGGAAAGCAGCCGAAGCAGCCGGCCAAGCCCGTGCCCCTGGAGCCTGGCGAGACGCCTCCGCAGTTCGTGGTCTTCTCCTGGGACGGTGCGGGCGAGGTCGGCAACGGCCTCTTCCCGCGCTTCCTGAAGCTGGCCGAGGAGCACGACGCGAAGATGACGTTCTTCCTCTCCGGGCTCTATCTCCTTCCCGAATCCAAGAAGCGTCTCTACAAGCCGCCGAACAACGGAGTCGGCGCCTCCGACATCGGTTATCTCACCGACGGTCACATCAAGGAGACGCTGAAGTACGTCCGGCAGGCCTGGCTCGAAGGCCATGAGATCGGCACGCACTTCAACGGACACTTCTGCACGGGCAGCGGCACGGTCGCCAACTGGACGTCCGCACAATGGCAGAGCGAAATCGACCAGGCCATCTCGTTCGTCAAGGAATGGCGCACGAATACGGGCTGGACCGATCTGCCGTCGCTGCCTTTCGACTACGACAAGGAACTCGTCGGCGGCCGCACCCCGTGCCTCCTCGGCCAGGACAACCTGCTGCCGACGGCGAAGAAGCTCGGCTGGCGTTACGACGCCTCGTCGCCCGGCGGCCGTCAGCGCTGGCCCCAGAAGAAGATGGGCGTCTGGGACCTGCCGCTGCAGGCGATGCCGTTCCCGGGCCACACCTTCGAGGTCCTGTCCATGGACTACAACATCCTGGCCAACCAGTCGCAGAACTCCACGAAGGCGCCGCCGGCCAACTACCCGGGCTGGCGCAAGCAGGCCGCCGAGTCCTACATAGCCGGATTCAAGCGGGCCCACGAGTCCAACCGCGCGCCGTTCTTCATCGGCAACCACTTCGAGGAGTGGAACGGCGGCATCTACATGGACGCCGTCGAGGAGGCCCTGAAGCACATCGCGGGGAAGAAGGACGTACGCCTCGTCTCGTTCAGGCAGTTCGTCGACTGGCTCGACGTCCAGGACCCGAAGGTCCTCGCCGACCTGCAAGGTCTTGAGGTCGGCCAGGCGCCCGCAGCCGGCTGGAAGGGACTCGGAAAGGCCGTCTGAAATGGGACTTTCCGCAACCCCGGGGGGTGCGGAAGATCCCCGAAACAGACATGCGAAACTTTTCACATGAGTGCCGCCTGCCGCGCCCCACACAGCACGAACCGCAGCCGTAGCCGTAGCCGTAGCCGTAGCCGTAGCCGCAGCCGCACCGTCCTTCTGGGCGCTGGGGCCGCGGTCGCCGCGCTGACCCTGTCGGCGTGCAGCTCGGGCGGCACGTCCGGCGGCTCCGGGAACACCAACTTCGTCACCGGCTCCGACGGCATCGCCACCGCCGACAAGGGCGAGCGCCAGGACGGGCCGAAGCTCGAAGGGGAGACCCTCACGGGCAAGCACCTCGACGTCGACGCCTACAAGGGCAAGATCGTCGTCCTGAACGTCTGGGGCTCCTGGTGTTCGCCCTGCCGGGCCGAGGCGCCGAACTTCTCGAAGGTCTCCAGGGACGCCAAGTACAAGAGCGTGCAGTTCGTCGGGATCAACACCCGCGACCCGCAGAAGGACCCGGCGATCGCGTTCGAGAAGGAGTGGAAGATCTCCTACCCGAGCCTGCACGATCCGATGGGCAAGCTGATGCTGCGCTTCCCCAAGGGCACGATGAACCCGAAGTACATCCCCTCCACGATCGTCCTGGACCGGGAGGGCAAGATCGCGGCCCGCTCGCAGCAGGCGCTCAGCGAGAAGAACCTGCGCAAGATGATCGACCCGCTGATCGCGGAGAAGTGATCTCCCCGTGATGTCCACTCTCGCCGCCGTCGGCGAAGCGCACCAGAGCATCGCCGCCGTCGGCCAAGCGCACCAGACCATCGCCGCCGTCGGCGAAGCGAACCAGACCGTCATGAACGGAGCGCTCCTCCTCGCGCTCCCCGTCGCACTGCTCGGCGGCCTCGTCTCCTTCTTCTCGCCGTGCGTCCTGCCGCTCGTGCCGGGCTATCTGTCCTACGTCACCGGGGTCGGCGGCACGGATCTCGCGGAGGCCAAGCGGGGGCGGATGACCGCGGGGGCCGGGCTCTTCGTGCTCGGCTTCACCGCCGTCTTCGTCTCCACGGGCGCGCTCTTCGGCTACGCCGGGCAGAACCTGCAGCAGTACCAGGACGTCATCACCAAGGTGCTCGGCGCACTGATGATCGTCCTCGGCATCTTCTTCATGGGGCTCATGCCGTGGCTGTCCCAGCGGGAGTTCCGCTTCCACAAGAAGCCCGCCGCCGGGCTCGCGGGCGCTCCCGTACTCGGCGCGCTGTTCGCCGTCGGCTGGGCGCCCTGCGTCGGGCCGACACTCACGTCCGTCAACGCGCTGGCCCTCGATCAGGCGAGCGCGGGCCGCGGGGCCATACTGAGCGTCGCGTACTGCCTGGGACTCGGAGTCCCGTTCATCCTCGCGGCGATCGCCTTCCGCAAGGCGCTCGGCGCGTTCAGCTGGGTCAAGAAGCATTACGTCTGGGTCATGCGCATCGGCGGCATCATGATGATCGCGACCGGACTGCTGCTTGTCACCGGCGTCTGGGACAGCATCTTGCAGCAGATGCAGGTCTGGTCCAACGGCTACACGGTGGGAATCTGATCCATGAGCAAGACCGAAGCCCCTGAAGAGCAGAACGAGCTGGGCGCCGCGGGCTCCCAGCTCTCCACCGCACCCGTGGACCGGGCGATGCCCGGATCCTTCGGCGGGAAGCGCGCACCCGGTGCCGCGGGCTTGCTGGCCTGGGCGGGCCGTGAGGCCTTCGGCTGGGTGCGCTGGATGTGGCGGCAGCTGACCTCGATGCGGGTCGCGCTGCTCCTCCTTCTGCTGCTCTCGCTCGGCGCGATCCCGGGCTCCCTGATCCCGCAGACCAGCATCGACGAGCTGAAGGTCGCGGACTTCAAGAAGGCCCACACCACGCTCGGGCCGCTCTACGAGAAGTTCCAGCTGTTCGACGTCTACAGCTCGGTGTGGTTCTCGGCGATCTACATCCTTCTCTTCGTCTCCCTCATCGGCTGCATCGTGCCCCGCACCTGGCAGTTCGTCGGCCAGCTGCGCGGCCGCCCGCCGGGCGCACCCAAACGGCTCGACCGGCTGCCCGCGTACACCACGTGGCGCACCGAGGCCGAGCCCGAGCAGATCCACGAGGCAGCCCTCGGCCTGCTCAAGGGCCGTCGGTTCCGCGCGGACCTCACGACCGGCAAGGGAGATGCGGGGGCGTCCGTCGCCGCGGAGAAGGGCTACCTGCGAGAGGCGGGCAACCTCTTCTTCCACATCTCGCTGATCGTGCTCCTGGTGGCCTTCGCCGTCGGCGCCCTGTTCAAGTCCGAGGGCGGCAAGCTCATCGTCCAGGGCGACGGGTTCTCCAACACCCTCACCCAGTACGACAACTTCAAGTCCGGCAACCTCTTCAACACCGACGACCTGGCGCCGTTCAGCTTCAAGCTGGACAGCTTCGACTCGACGTTCGAGCGCAAGGGCCCCGAGAAGGGCACGGCCCGCACCTACCGGGCGAACGTCACCTACAGCGAGGGTGTCGACGGCCCCGAGAAGAAGAAGGCCATCGAGGTCAACAAGCCGCTTGAGGTCGACGGCTCGAAGGTCTACCTGATCGGACACGGCTACGCGCCGACCGTCACCGTGCGCGACGGGAAGGGCAAGGTCGTCAGCACCCAGTCGGTGCCGCTCCTGCCGATCGACTCCAACGGCACGGCCACCGGCGCCGTCAAGGTCCTCGACGGCTACCGCGACAAGAGCGGCAAGAAGGAACAGCTCGGCTTCAACGCCTTCTTCGTGCCCACGTTCGCGGGCGAGGGCCACGGCCAGATGTTCTCCCAGTTCCCCGCCCTCGACAATCCCGTGCTCGCGCTCTCCGCGTACCACGGGAGCCTCGGTGTGGACTCCGGCCTTCCGCAGAACGTCTATCAGCTGGACACCAGCAAGATGGACAAGTTCAAGGACTCCAAGGGCGAACTGCTCAAGCAGCGGATGCGGCCCGGCGAGACGATGAAGCTGCCGAACGGCGCGGGCTCGATCACCTTCGACAAGGACATCAAGCGCTGGGCGACCTTCCAGGTCTCCCAGCAGCCCGGCAGCATGTGGGCCCTTGTCGGAGCGATCTCCGCCATCGCCGGCCTCGCCGGATCGCTGTTCATCCAGCGCCGCCGCGTGTGGGTGCGGGCCGCCCGGGGCGCCGACGGCGTCACCGTCGTCGAGATGGCCGGGCTCGGCCGCAGCGAGTCCGCCAAGCTGCCCGAAGAACTCGGCGGCCTCGCCGCGCACCTCCATGAGAAGGCGCCGAGCGCGCCCGACGCAGACCAAGCCGGACATGCCGGTTCCGGGCATGCCGATTCCACCCCCCAAGTTGTTCCTGCCGAAGGGGCTGAGAAGTGAATCTCGCCACCACCCTCGCCGCCGAACCGAACGAGAACCTCGCGAGCATCAGCAATGTGCTGATCTACTCCGCGATGGCCGTCTATCTCCTTGCCTTCTTCGCGCACATGGCGGAGTGGATCCTCGGCAGCCGCAGCAAGGTCGCCCGCACGGCATCCGCGATCACCGCGAAGACCGACGCCGCCGTCGAGGCGCCCGCGGTCACCGCCAAGGCGAAGGGCGGCACCGCCGTCCTCGACCGGCCGCAGACCGCCCCCAAGGTCGTCACCCGCTCCGCCGCGGGACGCCGTGACGTGCCGGACGGTCCCGGCGCCGCGGCCGGTGACGAGAAGGGCGACCTCTACGGCCGTATCGCCGTGTCCCTCACCGTGCTCGGGTTCCTCGTCGAGTTCGGCGGTGTGCTCACCCGCGCCCTCTCGGTGCAGCGGGCGCCGTGGGGCAACATGTACGAGTTCAACCTGACGTTCTCCACGATGGCCGTCGGCGTGTACCTCGTGCTCATGGCGCTGAAGAAGAACGTCAACTGGCTCGGCCTTCCGCTGATCACCACGGTCCTCCTCGATCTCGGACTCGCCGTCACCGTCCTGTACACCGCCAGCGACCAGCTGGTCCCCGCCCTGCACTCGTACTGGCTGTGGATCCACGTCTCCACCGCGATCTTCTGCGGTGCGTGCTTCTACGTCGGTGGCGTCGCCACGGTGCTCTACCTCTTCCGGGACAGCTACGAGGCGAAGCTGGAGCGCGGCGGTCAGCCCGGCAGGTTCGCCACGTCCGTCATGGAGCGGCTGCCCGCCGCGGCCTCGCTCGACAAGTTCGGCTACCGCGTGAACGCCGCGGTCTTCCCGCTGTGGACGTTCACGATCATCGCGGGCGCGATCTGGGCCGGCGACGCGTGGGGCCGCTACTGGGGCTGGGACCCCAAGGAGGTCTGGTCCTTCATCACCTGGGTCGCCTTCGCCTGCTACCTGCACGCACGCGCGACAGCGGGCTGGAAGGGCCGCAAGGCCGCCTACCTGGCCCTGATCGCCTTCGGCTGCTGGCTGTTCAACTACTACGGCGTGAACATCTTCGTCACCGGCAAGCACTCGTACGCGGGCGTCTGACACCCTTCTCGCACGGCCTCCGGGGCCGGTTCGCGTGACCTGTTCTCCAGGCCACGGGAACCGGCCTTCGTCGTACGGACAGTCAGAGGGTGTGGAGACGAACCAGGGGGAATTTCGGGAACTTCAGGCCCGCCGCAGAGCGCTGCGCGTCCGCATCAGGAACGGGGACGCCGACGCCTTCGGCGAGGTCTTCGACGCGTACGCGCGCTCCGTCTACAACCACGCCTACCGCCTGACGGGGGACTGGTCGACGGCGGAGGACATGGTGTCGCTCACCTTCCTGGAGGCGTGGCGGCTGCGGGGCAAGCTTGACGAGGACGGCGGCTCGCTGCGGCCGTGGCTGCTCGGTGTCGCCACGAACGTGACCCGCAACGCGCGCCGCGCCGCCCGGCGGCACGCCGCCGCGGTCGCACGGCTGCCGCGCGACGAGACCGTGGCCGACTTCGCCGACGAGGTCGCCGAGCGCATCGACGACAAGGAGCAGCTCGCTCTCGTACGGGCGGCCCTGGCGACCCTGCGGCGTGCCGAGCGCGAGGTCCTCGCGCTGTGCGTGTGGTCGGGGCTGAGCTATGTGGCGGCGGCGGAGGCGCTCGGGGTGCCGGTCGGGACAGTACGCTCGCGCCTTTCGCGGGCCCGGACGAAACTCGCGAAACATATGGAACCGCCTGCCGGGCGCGGACAGATGAGAGATGACCGCACCACCGCGGTCGGGCCCATCAGGGAGGGAAACCGATGAGTGAATTTCGCGAGCGTGACCTTCCGTCGGCCCGTCATCACCTGCTCAGGGAGCACCTGTTGACCGAGATCCGGCAGAGCGAGGCCGCAGCGGCCGAGCCGAGGAAGAGTTCCAAGGTCTGGTTCCGGCCCGCGCTCGTCGCGGGAGCGACCGCCGTGGCCGTCGCGGCGGGCGTGCTTGTCGCCTCGCCGTTCGGCGATCAGGCGGCGCAGGCGGGGCCACCGTCGAAGGAGACCGTGCAGATGCTGGAGGAGATCGCCGCGGCGGCGAAGGCGCAGCCCGCCCCGAAGGGCCTGCGCGACGACCAGTTCGTGTACATCAAGACCAAAGAGAGGTACATGGAGACGGGCAGCGACGAGAAGGCCCGCATCCAGCCCCTGCACGTCCGGGAGTACTGGAACTCGGTGGACGGCAAGCACACGGAGGTGGTGAACGACCGTGTCGACCACTTCGACCACGAGCGCATGCCACCGGACCTGCCCCTGGCGGAGGGCGACTCCCACTACCGCAGCCTGCAGAAGCTGCCGACTGACCCGGTCAACATGCGGGACTGGCTCTACCGGGTGGCCTCGGGGGGCGAGAGCAAGGATCAGAACGCGTTCGTCCAGGTCGGCGACCTCTGCGGTGCTCTGATGCCGCCGAAGCAGGCCGCCGCGCTCTACCTCGCCGCGTCGAAGATCCCCGGCGTCGAGGTGCGCGGGGACGCGGTGGACGCGGCGGGACGGCATGGTGTGGCCATCACGCGCGAGAACGACGGCGAGCGGCAGGAGCTGATCTTCGACAAGAAGACCAAGCAGTTCCTCGGCGAGCGGCAGGTGGCGGTCGAGGATCTGCCGATGGGCTTCAAGAAGGGCACGGTGACCGCCCACACCGCCGTCCTGAAGCGCGTCGTCGTCGACAAGGCGGGTCAGCGCCCCTGAGCGTCACGGGCTGATCGCGACGCCGGTGCCCGGCAGGCGTCGCGATCAGCCCGCCACCCGCAGCAGCAGCTTCCCCGTGCCCGTGCGCGCGCCCATCAAGCGATGGGTCTCGGAAGCGTCCGCCAGCGCGAACTCCGCCGTGACCGGCGGCTTCGACGTGCCCGTCGGCAAGGCGGCGCTGAGTCATCACTTCGGGGTGCTGAGAGGAGCGGGCCTCGTCGAGCAGCGGGACCAGGGCCCCTTCTGATGGATCTCCGCGGCGTCGCGACGCCCGGCACGCACCCTCGCCGCACGGCGCAAAGGGACAGGTGACTCCGCCACATGACCCTTCACACCACACGCCGATGGCACGCACCGAACGCCGCGCCTTCTCCCTCGGAGATCCATCAGAAGGGCCCTAGGGGCCACGCCGGTCCAACAGGCTCCGCCGGGAGGAGTTCGACGCCCGCTTCCCCGGGCTGCTCGCGCTGGCCCTGCGGCCCGACCGGTCCGCCACGACCGGGGCCATCGTCCCCGCCGATGACCCCATCGGCAGGACGCCCCACTGGCTCGTGGACCAGGGCATACGTCCGCTCGTAGCTTCTTGGGCATGACCTCCATGACCTCCATGACCGCAGAGAACAAGGGCACGGCCCAGCTCACCGCCGCGATGATGCTCTCCGGCACCCTCGGTGTATTCGTCGTCGAATCCGGTGCGTCGGCGTTCAACGTCGTGTTCTTCCGGGTGCTCTTCGGCGCGCTCGCCCTGGGCGCCTACGCCTTCGCCCGCGGCTACTTCCGCGACCACGGCATCACCCCGAAGAAGCTCGGACTCGCCGCGCTCGGCGGCGCGTTCATCGTCTTCAACTGGGTGTTCCTCTTCAAGGCGTACGAGGCCACCTCGATCTCGCTCGCGACCGTCGTCTACCACACGCAGCCGTTCCTGCTCGTGCTGCTCAGCGCGGTCATCTTCCGCGAGCGCCTGACCAGGCATCAACTCATGTGGCTGGCCACCGCGTTCGCCGGGCTCGTCCTGGTCTCCGGAGTGCGCCCCGGCGACCTCGGCTCGCTCACCGGCATCGGCTTCGCGCTCATCGCCGCGCTGCTCTACGGCCTCTCCACGCTCGTCACCAAACGCATCACCGGCGTACGCCCCCACCTCATCGCCCTGATCCAAGTCCTCGTCGGCGTCCCGCTGTTGCTGCCCTTCTCCGACTTCGGAGCGATGAGCGGAACGGGCACCGGATGGGGCTGGCTCGTGGGGCTCGGCGTCATTCACACCGGCCTGATGTACGTCCTGATGTACGCGGCGTACGCGAAGCTGCCCACCGCCAAGATCGCCGTACTCGCCTTCACGTACCCGGCGGTCGCGATGGTCGCCGACTGGGCCGTCTACGGGCACCACATCGGGCTCGTCCAGGCCCTCGGCGTCCCGCTGATCGTCCTCGCGAGCCTCAAGGTCAACCGGGCCAAGTCACCGAAGGTGGTCACGGGTTCGGCGACTGTGCTGCCTGCTCCCGCACCAGCCGTACCGACTGCTCGATGAAGAGCCGCACATGAGCGGGCAGCCGCTTCCCCGACCGCCACGCGAGCTGTGTGTAAAGGACGAACGGCGGCTCCCACGGCAGCGCGACAAGCACCCCGGAAGCCAGCTCATCCCGCACCGCCATCCGCGGCAGGAGCGCCACCCCGAGGCCACCGGCGACACCCCGCTTGGTGGCCTCGATCGTGCCGAACTCCATGAAGGGCGGCGGGCCGCCGTTGCGCACCCGCAGCTCGTCCTCGAACAGATCCCGGTAGGGGCAGCCCGGCTCCGTCCCGACCAGCTGCACCGCCGCCAGATCGCCCGTGGCGAGAGAGTCCGCCCCGTGCGCGGCCAGCGGATGGGTCGGAGCGCAGACCAGGACCAGCGGCTCCTCGGCCAGGACCTCGGTCTCCAGGCCCGCGTGCTCGGTCTCGCGCTCCATCAGGAACCCGACGTCGTACGTCCCCTGCCGCAGCGCGTGCCGGGTCTCGTCGCCCAGCGTGGGGCGCAGGGAGAGCTGCACCCTGGGGTAGCGGTGGTGGAAGAGTTCGAGCAGCGGGGGCAGGCGGTAGGAGGTCAGCGACTCCATCGTGCCGACCGCGATCGCGCCCGTCGGCTCATCGGCGTCGACGACCGCGGCCCGTGCCTCGTCCGTCAGCTCGATGATCTGCCGGGCGTAGGGGAGCAGGCGCTCACCGGCCTCCGTCAGGCGGATGCGGCTGCCGAGCCGGTCGAAGAGTTCGGTGCCGAGCGAGGACTCCAGGGAGCGGATCTGGCTGGTGACGCTTGACTGGGCGTACTTCAGCTCGGCGGCGGCCTGCGTGAAGCTGAGTACGGACGCGACTTTTTCGAAGGTGACGAGCAGCCGCAGTTCCATGGTCAGCCTTCCGTGCCCTTGTCCCGCTTCTTGTCGTCGTCCTTGCCGTCGTTCTTGTTGTCAGGCTTGTCGTCCGGGTCCTCGTTCCTGAGGGACTTCAGGAACTCGGGATTGTCGTCCGGTGCCACCCACTGTCCGCCGCGCCCGGCGCGCGGGCCACCCCCACCGGCAGGTGCCTTGCGCACCTTGCCCGTGACGAACCAGGCGATCGGCCCGAGCAGGACCTCGCCGAAGAGCAGCACGATGAAGACCCAGGCCACCTTCGGCAGGTGCCTGACCTCCTTCTCCGGAGTGTTCAGGACGTCGATGAAGGCGTAGATCCACACCGCCAGGACCAGAAGGAACGGCAGATACCTGAGCATGGTGGCGCGGTCCCCCAAGCGGTGGCGGCGGGGAGCGAGCATGCCCCCGGTGACGGGGCCAGGGTAGCCGGTGACCGATACTGGAACGCATGGCTTATGACGATCTTCGCTCCCTGCTCCGTGCACTGGAGCGCGAGGGCGATCTCAAGCGCATCAAGGCCGAGGTCGACCCGTATCTGGAGGTCGGCGAGATCACCGACCGCGTCCAGAAGGCCGGTGGCCCCGCGCTCCTCTTCGAGAACGTGCGCGGCTCGGCGATGCCCCTCGCGATGAATGTGTACGGGACGGACCGGCGCCTCCTGAAGGCGCTCGGCCTGAAGTCGTACAGCGAGATCAGCGAGAAGATCGGCGGCCTCCTCAAGCCGGAGCTGCCGCACGGCTTCGTCGGTGTGCGCGAGGCCTTCGGGAAGCTCGGCGCGATGACGCACGTACCGCCGAAGAAGGTGAAGTCCGACAACGCGCCCGTGCAGGAGACCGTCCTCACCGGCGACGACGTCGACCTGGAGCGGCTGCCCGCGCTCTTCACCTGGCCCGAGGACGGCGGCTCCTTCTTCAACCTGGGCCTGACCCACACCAAGGACCCGGACACCGGGGTGCGCAACCTCGGCCTGTACCGCCTCCAGCGCCACGACAAGCGCACCATCGGCATGCACTGGCAGATCCACAAGGACAGCCGCAACCACTACCAGGTGGCCGCCCGCAGGGGCGAGAAGCTGCCGGTCGCGATCGCCTTCGGCTGTCCGCCCGCCGTCACGTACGCCTCCACGGCGCCGCTGCCCGGTGACATGGACGAGTACATGCTGGCCGGGTTCATCCAGGGCAAGCGCGTGGAGATGGTCGACTGCAAGACGGTCCCGCTCCAGGTCCCGGCGCACGCCGAGGTCGTCATCGAGGGCTGGCTCGAGCCGGGCGAGATGCTGCCGGAGGGCCCCTTCGGCGACCACACCGGTTTCTACACGCCGCAGGAGGACTTCCCCGCCCTGAAGATCGACTGCGTGACGATGCGGAAGCGTCCGCTGCTCCAGTCGATCGTGGTGGGCCGCCCGCCGACGGAGGACGGGCCGCTCGGCCGCGCCA
The DNA here is from genome assembly GCF_055570235.1 of Streptomyces sp. NPDC031274. Classification (NCBI taxonomy): domain Bacteria; kingdom Bacillati; phylum Actinomycetota; class Actinomycetes; order Kitasatosporales; family Streptomycetaceae; genus Streptomyces; species Streptomyces sp. NPDC031274. The sequence continues at coordinate 26,850 of NZ_JBVIHP010000018.1, forward strand.
CCGAGCGCTTCTTCCTGCCGCTGCTCAAGGTGATCGTCCCGGACATCGTCGACTACCACCTGCCGGAGTCCGGCGGCTTCCACAACTGCGCGATCGTCTCGATCGACAAGAAGTACCCGAAGCACGCGCAGAAGGTCATGCACGCCATCTGGGGCGCCCACATGATGTCGCTGACCAAACTGATCGTGGTCGTGGACAAGGATTGCGATGTCCATGACCTGCACGAAGTGTCCTGGCGCGCGCTCGGCAACACCGACTACGCGCGCGACCTGACGGTGGCCGCAGGTCCCGTCGACCATCTCGACCACGCCTCCTACCAGCAGTTCTGGGGCGGCAAGGCGGGCATCGACGCGACGAAGAAGCTGCCCGAAGAGGGATACACGCGGGACGGAGGCTGGCCGAACATGGTCGAGTCCGACCCGGAGACGGCGTCGAAGGTCGACCGCCGCTGGAAGGAGTACGGGCTCTAAAGATGAGTGCTGATTCAGCAACCCCGGAACTCGTCGGGCCCGAACCCGCCCCGCCCGGCAAGGTCAAGGCGTTCCTGCGCCTCGTCATGATCGAGCACTCGGTCTTCGCGCTGCCCTTCGCCTACATCGCCGCGCTGACCGCGATGTTCCAGCTGGACGAGAACATCCACTGGGGCCGCCTGCTCCTGGTCACCATCTGCATGGTGGGCCTGCGGACGTTCGCCATGGCCGCCAACCGGATCATCGACCGGGAGATCGACGCCCGTAACCCGAGGACCGCGCACCGCGAGCTCGTCACGGGCGCCGTCTCGGTGAAGTCCGCCTGGACCGGGGCGCTGATCGCGCTCGTCGTGTTCCTGGGCGCCGCCGCCCTGCTCAACCCGCTCTGTCTGGCGCTCGCGCCCCTCGCGGTGATCCCGATGGTGGTCTATCCGTACGGCAAGCGGTTCACGAACTTCCCGCAGGCGATCCTCGGCATCGCCCAGGCCATGGGGCCGATCGGCGCCTGGATCGCGATCACCGGCGAGTGGTCGTGGCAGGCGGTCATCCTCGGGCTCGCGGTCGGCATCTGGATCGGCGGCTTCGACCTGATCTACGCCTGCCAGGACGTGGAGACGGACCGCGAGGTCGGCGTGAAGTCGGTGCCCGCGCGGTTCGGCATCCCGGCCGCCATCCGGGGCGCGCGCGGCTGTCACCTGGTGACCACGGCGCTCTTCGTCTGGTACGCCGCGGACACCGGCGCGGGCCCGTTCCTCTGGATCGGCATCGCGGTCGTCGCGGGCGCGTTCCTCTACGAGCACTCCCTCGTGAAGCCGCACGACCTCTCGCGCCTCAACCGCGCCTTCTTCCAGGTCAACGGCTTCATCGGCATCGCGCTGTTCGTCTGCGCCCTGCTCGATCTGCTGGTGCGCGGTCTGACCGTCTAGGCTCACAGCGTGAAGCCAGGAGATACACAGCGTAAGCCTTGGATCGTGGGGGTGTCGGGGGCCTCAGGGACCCCGTACGCCGCTGCCGTGCTGCGGGCGTTGCTCGCGGCGGGGGAGAGTGTCGACCTGGTGGTCTCGCGGGCCTCGCGCCTGACGATCCTGGACGAGACGGGCATCGCCTTCCGGGACGCGCACTGGCAGGACGACCTGCGGGAGTGGCTCGGGCGCGGTGCCGACGGGAAGCCGGGGACGTTCGACGTTCCGGTGGACGACGTGCGGTACTGGGCGGCCGGGGACCTGGCCGCCGGTCCTTCGTCGGGGTCGTACGCGACCAAGGGAATGCTGATCGTGCCCGCGTCCACGGCGTGCGTGGCCGGGGTCGCGCTCGGGCTCTCGAAGGATCTGCTCCAGCGGTCGGCGAGCGTGACGCTCAAGGAAGGCCGACAGCTGGTCGTCTGCGTACGCGAGACACCGCTCAACGGGCAGACGCTGAAGCACTTGGTGACGCTGGACGAAGCGGGCGCCGTGGTGCTGCCCGCCTCTCCGGCGTTCTACGCGGGGGCGACGCACATCCAGGATCTGGTGGACTTCGTCGCCGGGCGGACGCTGGACGCGGCAGGGGTGCCGCATCGGCTGTACCGCCGCTGGAAGGGAGAGCTCGGTTCGGGCTCCGCCCCTCCGGGGGACTAGCGCTTCTTGGCGGCGCGCGACGTGCGGCGCTCGCCCTTGGGCGCGGTGGGCTTGTGGGCACGCGAGCGGTTGGCCAGGTCCTGCAGCTCGCGCATCCGGGCGTAGGCCATCTCGATCGAGTACACGGGTGACTCACTCCTGAAGGATCGTCGTTGATCTGCTGAAATTTGGAAAGATTCACAGGGTGCAGACCCTGTTGCGCCTTAGATTCTACACATAGACTCGCGGTATCGCTGAATAATGAAAGGCATCGCACCTATGGACGCCGTGGACAGGCAGCTCATCCAGGCCCTGCGCGAGAACGGCAGGGCCTCGTACGCCGAACTTGGCCGGCTCGTCGGCCTCTCGGGACCGAGCGTCACGGACCGGATCAACCGCCTCGAAGCGGCGGGCGTCATCACCGGCTACCGCGCGACGGTGGACTCCGCATCGCTCGGCCTGGGCGTCATCGCCCTCATCGGCATCTCCCTCTCGGACGCCGCGGACCACGAGGACGTGGCGCGGCGGCTGAAGGACCTGCACGAGATCGAGGACTGCTGGTTCATCGCGGGCGACGACTCGTACATGCTCAAGGTGCGGGCCAGTGACGTGGACGGTCTGGAGAAGACGATCCGCAGGCTGAGCGGAACGAAGGGCGTCTCCAGGACGCGTACGACGATCGTGCTCTCCACGAAGTGGGAGAACCGGGTCGGGGAGCTGCCCGAGGAGTGATAGGTGCGGGGGCGTACCGTGGGCGAGGCGTGATGTGCGCAGACATGTAGACATGGAGAGGCGGCCGGGGTATGGACGCGGGACTCAAGCGCGAGCTCGAGGAGAAGGTCCGGGCCGGTGAGCGGCTGTCCCGCGAGGACGGCATCGCCCTCTATGAGTCGGACGATCTGGCCTGGCTCGGCGGTCTCGCACACGAGGTGCGCACGCGCAAGAACGGCGACGTCGTGCACTTCAACGTCAACCGTCACCTCAACATGACGAACGTGTGCACCGCCTCGTGCGCGTACTGCTCGTTCCAGCGCAAGCCGGGCGAGAAGGACGCGTACACGATGCGCATCGAGGAGGCCGTCCGCCTCGCCAAGGCGATGGAGGGCGAGAACCTCACCGAGCTGCACATCGTCAACGGCCTGCACCCGAACCTGCCGTGGCGTTACTACCCGCGGTCGCTGAGCGAGCTGAAGAAGGCGCTCCCGAGCGTCTCCCTGAAGGCGTTCACGGCCACGGAGATCCACCACTTCGAGACGATCTCGGGGATGTCGGCCTCCGACATCCTGGACGAGCTGATCGAGGCGGGTCTGGAGTCGCTGACCGGTGGCGGCGCGGAGATCTTCGACTGGGAGGTGCGCCAGCACATCGTCGACCACCGCACCCACTGGGAGGACTGGTCGCGCATCCACCGCCTCGCGCACGAGAAGGGTCTGAAGACCCCGAGCACGATGCTGTACGGCCACATCGAGGAGCCCCGTCACCGGGTCGACCACGTGCTGCGCCTGCGCGAACTCCAGGACGAGACCGGCGGCTTCCAGGTCTTCATCCCGCTCCGCTACCAGCACGACTTCGTGGACATGAAGGACGGCAAGGTCAGGAACCGCCTCCAGGCGCGGACGACCATGGCGTCGGGCGCCGAGGCCTTGAAGACCTTCGCGGTCTCGCGGCTGCTCTTCGACAACGTCCCGCACGTCAAGGTCTTCTGGGTCATGCACGGCCTGCAGACGACGCAGCTCGCGCTCCAGCACGGCGCGGACGACATGGACGGCTCGGTCGTCGAGTACAAGATCACGCATGACGCGGACAACTTCGGTACGCCGAACAAGCTGACGCGCGACGACCTGCTCGACCTGATCCGCGAGGCGGGCTTCCGCCCCGTCGAGCGGAACACGCGCTACGAGTCGATCCGTGAGTACGAGGGTCCTGACCGGGCGCTGCGTGAGACTCCGCAGGCGATGCGGGTCTGACGGGACGGCTGAGCCGACTGAAGTGATGCGGGTCTGACGGGCCGGCTGAAGTACGGACACGGACAACGAGACGAGCCCCGGCCTCTTCGGTCGGGGCTCGTGTTGTTGTCCGGCATGCGAAACACGGTTGAGGCGTGGAGTCGGTAATGGTTAATCTCGCCCAATGACGCTTACCTTCCGGCTGGACCCGGAGATCGACCCCGCCCTTCGCGACGGCGTCCTCGCCCTCTGGGCCGACGTGTCCAACGCCGGCGGAGCCGTCGGTTTCGTACCGCCAGTGACGGTCGAGGACATACGCCCCGAGTGGCTGAAGCGCCTGGCCCAGCTGAGCGAAGGCCACACCAGGCTGCTCGTCGGCCACGACGAGGACGGCGCCGTCGCCGCGACCGCCTTCCTCGCGTACAACACGCACCGCCTCATGCGGCACTGGATCTGGCTGTACGTGGTGATGGTGCACCCCGAGCACCAGGGCAAGGGATGCGGGCGCGACCTGATGGCCGCCGCCGCGGACGCCGCCCGCGGGATCGACGGGATCGAGGCGATCCGGCTGACCTGCCGGGGCGGCACGGGAGTCGACCGGTTCTACGAGTCCTGCGGATACAAGGAGGTCGGACGGGTGCCCGGCGCGATCCGCGTCGCCCCCGGTGACGACCGCGACGACATCACGATGCTGCTCCCGCTCGGCTGACGTTCGCGGGAGGGCTCACCCCCTTGCTGGACGCGACCCCTCCCATGCTTCACTGGAGGTGCTCGTCCTACTCGGGCCCATTTCGGAACGGAAGAGTGGATTGACATGCTCCGCTACACGCTGATGCGCCTCGGACTCTTCGTGGGCTGCTTTTTCGCGGTCTGGGGACTTGTCTACGCCGGGATCCTGCCGAAGGGCCTCGGGGACTCCAACCTCCTCTGGGTGCTGCTGCTCGCCCTCGTCATCTCCGCTCCCCTCAGCCTTGTGCTGCTGCGCAAGGAGCGGGACCGGGCGTCGGTCCAGGTCGTCGAGCGCGTGGAGCGGACCAAGGCCAACCTGGAGGCGAACCGCACCCAGGAGGACGTCGCCGACGACGCCGCTCGGGCGCAGTCGTAGACGTACAGGCGTGAGGGGCGGCGCCGTGACGTACGCAGTCGTGAGGTGCGCAGCCGTAAGTCGCGCAAGGCGTGAGCCGTAGGTCGTAAGCTCCGTCGACTTCGAAGGTCCGTCAGCTTCGTAAGTTCCGTGAGCTTCGTCAGCTTCGTCACAGAGACCGCCGCGACCCCGGTACTGGAGCAGCCGCTCCGGGCCGGGGTTTCTTGCGTCCCGGAGGTGCCCTCGCCTCCGATCGGCCTCGTCTACCTCAAACAACACCTTTGATGTTCTCAAAGTACAAGTGTTAACGTGTTCGACATGAAGACAGCAGCCGCGCCCCGCATCCTCATGAGCGTTCCGCTCGTGGAGCGCCTGCATGTCGATCTCTGCCGCTGCGTGTCCGCGGCCTGTCGTCGCCGTCTCTGAGTTCTCGCTGAGCCTCTCTGAACAGCGCAAGCGACAAGCATCAAGTGACATCCGCACTGCAGCGGCGCCGTCTCGGCCGTCCCGTCTGACCCCCTCGCGGTCGCCGCTCCCTCACGTCCCCCGCCATTACCCGGAGTGTGTCCGTGTCCGCGAACTCCCCTGTGTCCCCGGTCTCCGAGACCGACGAGCCGAAGTCCGGCTCCCGGATACCCAGATTCCTCAAGCTGCCGTTCTGGGCGCAGATCCTCGGCGGTCTGGTGCTCGGTGTCCTGCTCGGCTGGCTGGCCCGCAGCCAGGACGTGTCCTGGCTCGTCACCACCCTGGACAAGGTGGGAAGCACCTTCATCGGGCTGCTGAAGCTGGCGGTCGCCCCGCTCGTCTTCTTCGCCATCCTGGTGTCGATCACCAACCTGCGTAAGGTCAACAACGCCGCGCGCCTTGCCACGCAGACGCTGATCTGGTTCATGATCACGTCGCTGATCGCGGTCGTCATCGGCCTCGCGATCGGGCTCATCACGAACCCGGGCGCCGGCACAGGACTCACCCCGAAGGACGGCGCCAAGCCGGACCACGCGGGCTCGTGGCTCGACTTCCTCACCGGGATCATCCCGACGGACGTCATCACGCCGTTCACCGAGCTCAACGTGTTGCAGATCGTCTTCATGGCGGCCGTCGCCGGTATCGCCGTACTGAAGATCGGTGAGAAGGCGCAGCCGATCCTGGAGCTCAGCGAGTCCGTTCTCGCGCTGCTCCAGAAGGCCCTGTGGTGGGTCATCAAGCTCTCGCCGATCGGCACCATCGGCCTCATCGGCTTCGCCATCGCCGACTACGGCTGGGACCTGATCAGCAAGTACGCGACGTTCACCGTCGACATCTACGTCGGTTGCGCCCTGGTGATGTTCGGCGTCTACCCGCTGCTGCTCTCCACGGTCGCCAAGGTCAACCCGCTCCAGTTCTTCAAGGGCGCCTGGCCCGCGATCCAGCTGGCCTTCGTCTCGCGCTCCTCGGTCGGCACGATGCCGGTCACCCAGAAGGTCACCGAGCGCCTCGGTGTGCCGAAGGAGTACACGTCCTTCGCGGTGCCGTTCGGCGCCACCACGAAGATGGACGGCTGCGCCGCGATCTACCCGGCGATCGCCGCGATCTTCGTCGCCCAGATCTTCGACGTGCAGATGGGCATCAAGGAGTACGTACTGATCGCCTTCGTGTCGGTGGTGGGCTCGGCGGCGACGGCCGGTCTGACCGGCGCCACGGTCATGCTCACGCTGACCCTGTCGACGCTGGGCCTCCCGATGGAGGGCGTGGGCCTGCTGCTCGCCATCGACCCGGTCCTGGACATGATGCGCACCGCCACGAACGTGGCCGGACAGGCCGCCATCCCGGTGATCGTCGCCGCCCGCGAGAAGATCCTGGACCGCGAGGCCTACGAGAGTGCGTCGGCGTCGCCGCTCGACGACTTCGACGGCACCACCGACGAGCCGCAGACGGTGCCTGTCGCCGCCTGACGTCCCCCGGCTCGCAGTGAGCGTGCCCCGTACCTGGATTCGTTCATTCGTCCCGGGTGCGGGGCACGTTTGCTGGTCGCTGGTCGCTGGTCGCTGGTTGTTGGTTGTTGGGTTCAGGGCAGGGGAGTCGCGGTCGGCTTGGCGGCGCGGACGATGGCGGAGTGCATGCCGTCGGCGACGACGTGGGTCGGGGTGAGTTCGATGTCCGTGAAGCCGGCCGCTGACAGGCCCTCGCGGTACTCGGTGAAGGAGAGGGCGCCTGCGATGCAGCCGACGTAGTCGCCGCGTTCGGCGCGCTGGCCGGGGGTGAGGGTGTCGTCGGCGACGACATCGGAGATGCCGATCCGGCCGCCGGGGGCCAGGACGCGGAACATTTCGGCGAACACCGCGGGCTTGTCGGTGGACAGGTTGATCACGCAGTTGGAGATGACCACGTCGATGGTGTTCGCGGGCAGCGGTACGGCCTCGATCGTGCCCTTGAGGAACTCGACGTTGGTGGCGCCCGCCTTCTCCTGGTTGGCGAGTGCGAGGGCGAGCATCTCCTCGGTCATGTCCAGGCCGTAGGCCTTGCCGGTGGGTCCGACGCGGCGAGCGGACAGCAGAACGTCGATGCCCCCGCCGGAGCCGAGGTCCAGGACGCGCTCGCCTGTGTGGAGGTCGGCGACGGCGGTGGGGTTGCCGCAGCCCAGCGAGGCGGCGACGGCCTCGGCGGGCAGCTGGTCGCGCTCGGCGGCGGCGTAGAGGGCGCCGCCGAAGTTCTCGTCGACCTCGATCGCGGCCGGTCCGCAACAGGCGGTGCCGCCTTCGGTGACCTGGGTGGCGGCGGCCGCGTAGCGCTGGCGGACGGTTTCGCGCAGGTCAGTGGATTCGGTCATGGCTTTCACTCCTCGACGGCAGGGCTTGGCGGCGCCCGGATCGGGCTGCATTGACGTTCCTCGATGCAAGCTTGCGCCCTGGATCGAAAGACGTCAACATAGAAGTATGTCGAAACAAGAGCTGGTGGTGCTCGGCCAGGACGGCGCCGAGGGATGCTGCCCGACCCTGCTGACCGCCCCCTTGGCCGAGGATCAGGCCGTAGAGCTGGCGAAGGTGTTCAAGGCCCTCGGGGACCCGGTGCGGCTGCGGCTGCTGTCGATGATCGCTTCGCAGGAGGGTGGAGAGATCTGCGTCTGTGATCTGACCCCGGCGTTCGACTTGTCCCAGCCGACGATCTCCCACCACCTCAAGCTGCTGAAGCAGGCCGGGCTCATCGACTCCGAGCGGCGGGGGACGTGGGTGTACTACCGGCTGCTGCCCGAGACGACGGACAGGCTCGCGGCGGTCCTGACCCGCCCGGGGGCGGTAGTCGCAGGCGTATCCGTCAAGCCGGCCGGGGCAACCTCGTGAGCGAGGTGACCACCACGGCTGCTGTGGGCCCGGTCGCGGCGCGCCTGTCGTTCCTCGACCGGTTCCTCGCGGTGTGGATCCTGATCGCGATGGCCGTCGGCCTGGGCCTGGGGCGTCTCGTGCCGGGCCTTGGGGACGCGCTGGCCAGGGTGACGGTCACCGGAGTCTCGCTGCCGATCGCGCTCGGCCTGCTGGTGATGATGTATCCGGTCCTCGCCAAGGTCCGTTACGACCGGCTCGACTCCGTCACCCGGGATCGCCGCCTGCTGATCCCCTCCCTGGTCCTGAACTGGGTCCTCGGCCCGGCGCTGATGTTCGCGCTCGCCTGGATCTTCCTGCCCGACCTGCCGGAGTACCGCACCGGGCTGATCATCGTCGGGCTCGCCCGGTGCATCGCCATGGTCATCATCTGGAACGACCTCGCCTGCGGTGACCGTGAGGCGGCGGCTGTTCTGGTCGCTCTCAACTCGGTGTTCCAGGTGATCGCGTTCAGCCTGCTCGGCTGGTTCTATCTCTCCGTCCTGCCGGGTTGGCTCGGCCTGGAGACGACCGGCCTCGACGTGTCGGTGTGGGAGATCGCCCGCAGCGTGCTGATCTTCCTGGGCATCCCCCTCGCCGCCGGGTTCCTGACCCGCAAGCTGGGCGAGAAGGCCAAGGGGAGGGCCTGGTACGAGGCTGAACTGCTCCCCAGGATCGGCCCGTTCGCGCTCTACGGGCTGCTGTTCACGATCGTCGTGCTGTTCGCCCTCCAGGGGGATGCGATCACCTCGCAACCGGTGGACGTGGTGCGGATCGCGCTGCCGCTGCTGGTGTACTTCGCTGTGATGTGGGCTGGTTCCATGGCCTGGGGCAAGGCCGTCGGCCTTGACTATCCGCGGGCCGCCACGCTGGCGTTCACCGCGGCGGGCAACAACTTCGAACTCGCCATCGCCGTGGCCATCGCCACCTTCGGCGCTACCTCGGGACAGGCCTTGGCCGGCGTCGTCGGCCCCCTCATCGAGGTGCCGGTGCTGATCGGCCTGGTCCATGTCGCGCTCGCGGCCCGCCGCTACTTCCCCCAACCTGGCCGATTGGCAGCCGAATCGACCGCGCCGGAGCCGGAGGAAGGCCCCGCCCGTGCCTGATACCAAGCCCTCCGTGCTGTTCGTCTGCGTCCACAACGCCGGACGCTCCCAAATGGCTGCCGCCTGGCTCGCGCACCTCGCTGGTGACCGCGTGGAGGTCCGTTCCGCGGGGTCGGCGCCCGCTGACACCGTCAACCCCGCCGTGGCCGAAGCCATGGACGAAGTCGGCATCGACATCTGGACCCAAGTACCCAAGATCCTCACGACCGAAGCCGTCCAGGCATCCGACGTCGTGATCACCATGGGCTGCGGCGACAGCTGCCCCGTCTTCCCCGGAAAGCGCTACCTGGACTGGCGACTCGCTGACCCCGCAGGTCGGGGCGTCGCCGCCGTACGACCCATCCGTGACGCGATCAGGGTGAGGGTCGAAGCGCTCATCGCGGACCTGCTGCCCTGACGTCCGCGGTCTGCGGTCCGCGGTCCGCGGTCTGCGGTCTGCGGTCTGCGGTGGTCTGTTGTTCGGGGCTGACCGTAGGCTGGTCGTTCTGTGCGGGGGTTGTGTGGAAGGTGAGTGGCGGGGGTGGTCGATGTGAAGGCCGGAGGCGCCGTGGGGAAGCGGCAGAAGCGGATGCCGCGGGCCGTGCGGGAGCAGCAGATGCTGGACGCCGCCGTGCGGATCTTCGGGCAACGGGGGTACCGGGCCGCTTCGATGGACGAGATCGCGGAGGTCGCGGGGGTCTCGAAGCCGCTGGTGTATCTGTACTTGAACTCCAAGGAAGAGCTTTTCACCGCGTGCATCCGGCGGGAGGCCGCGGCGTTGGTCGCGGCGGTGCGGGACGGGGTGAGCGGCGACGGCCCCGCCGACCGGCAGCTCTGGGCAGGGCTGCGGGCCTTCTTCACGCATACCGCGGAGCAGCCCGAGGCATGGGTGGTCCTGCACAACCAGGCCCGTACGCAGGGGGAGCCGTTCGCGGCCGAAGTCGCCGTGATGCGCGAGGAGATCGTGGCGTTCGTCACGTCCCTGATCGCGGAGGCGGCACGGGAGGCGCACCGGAAGCCGGAGCTCGCCGAGCGTGAAGTCGCGGGCCTGGCGCAGGCGTTGGTGGGCGCGGCGGAGTCGCTCGCAGGCTGGGCCAACGGGGACGCGTCGGTGTCCGCGAAGGAGGCCGCGGCGACGCTGATGAACTTTGCGTGGGCGGGGCTCGGGGAGTTGATGGACGGGCGGCGCTGGGTCCCTTAGTCCTCAGTGGTCCTCAATGGTCCTCAGTGGAGGGTTCCGCTGAGGTGGGTCTTGGTGGTCTCGGCGCTCTGGGTATCGCTGCGGAGTTCGAAGGCCTGGCCGTTCGTTGCCGCGTAAGTGACGGTGGCGGGGAGCAGTACGGGGGCCTTGAAATCGACGTGTACGTGGGCGGCTTCGGGGGTCTCGTGCTGCGTGTACTGCGCCAGGCAGCGGGCCGCGGTCCACATGCCGTGGGCGATGGCGCGGGGGAAGCCGAGGAGGCGTGCGGTGAGGGGGTACAGGTGGATGGGGTTGCGGTCACCTGAGACGGCGCCGTAGCGGCGGCCGAGGTCTGGGGGCAGTTGCCATTCGGCTTGGGCGGGGAGCGGGGTGCTTTCGCGTGGGGTGGCCGAGGTGCCCGGTGCGCTTGTGCGATGCCGGGCCAGGTAGGTGCTGCTGGATGTCCACACGGTGGTGCCGTCGACACGGGCGTCGGTGACGAGGGTGGCTTCGGTTCCGCGGCGGTGCGGGGTCAACTGGGATGCGTGGACGGAGAGTTCGAGGTTGTCCGCGGTCGTCAGGGCGCGGTGCTGGGTGATCTCGATGGACGTGTGGACGAGGCCGAGCAGGGGGAGCGGGAAGGCGCGGGTGGTCATGAGCCGCATGGCCAGGGGGAAGCCGAGGACGTGGGGGTAGGTGAGGGGGAGGGTGTGCTCGGGGGTGCGGTAGCCGCAGAGGCGGGAGTAGGCGGCGAGGTGGGTGGCGCTGGGGCGGACGCCGGTGAGGGTCGGCCGGGAGTCGGGGAGCGGGGCGTCGGGGTGGGGCCGCTTGAAGGGGGAGAGGATCGCGCCGCGGAGTAGCAGGGGGGCCAGCATGGGGGTGCCTTTCGCGGTGGGTTCGTTGTGGGTTCGTTGTGGGTGTGGCGGGGTGGGGTGGGGCCGGGTTGTGCGCGGCTGGCGTGGTGCGGTGCGGGTTCGGTTGTGGGGGCGGGGCCGCGCCGGTATGTCCGTCCTCGCCATCCGCTGCTGGGCGCTGCCTGCTTCGGCGGGGGGAGCGCTGCTTACCGTGCTCCGGGCGGAAATACCGACACGTCCCCTCGCGTCTCGACGCCGACTGCGGGCGGGTGGGGCTGCTCACCCTCGGCTTGTTCGCCCACGGGTGGACGCGGGGCAATCGGGCGGGTGGGAGGGAGAGCCTGTTCGTTCACGGGTGGACGCGGGGCAATCGGGCGGGTGGGTGGGAGAGCCTGTTCGTGCAGGGATGGACGCGGGGTAATCGGGCGGGTGGGTGGGAGAAGCCCGTTCGTTCAGGCGTGGACGCAGGTGCACCCGGTGACCGGGAGAGCCTGCTCGGCCACGGGCAGGACACCGTGCAGGACACCGGGCAAGCAGAGGCCCGTACCAACGAGGGCTACGACCCGAGCAGGCTCTGGCCACAGACCCGTACAACCTGCCCGTTCACCCCGCCGGACGCCGCCGAGGAGAGCCACGCCGTGGTCTCGGCCACGTCCACCGGCAGACCCCCCTGCGCCAGGGAGTTCATCCTGCGACCCGCCTCGCGGATGAAGAGAGGCACCGCCGCCGTCATCTTCGTCTCGATGAAGCCGGGGGCCACCGCGTTCACCGTCACCCCGTGCTCCGCGAGCGCACCCGGCGCGAGCGAACGCACCAGGCCGATGATCCCCGCCTTGCTGGCGGCGTAGTTCGTCTGCCCCACGTTCCCCGCGATCCCGGCGATCGACGCGGTGGCCACGATGCTCCCGCCCCGGTTCAGCGTCCCGGACCTGAGCAGCGCGTCCGTCGTGCGCAGCACGCTCGTCAGGTTGACGTCCATGACCGGGTTCCAGCGGTCCGCGGGCATGTTGGCCAGCTTGCGGTCCCGCGTGATCCCCGCGTTGTGGACGAGGATGTCCAGGCCGCCGGGGGCGAGCGCCGACGCCATGCGCTCCCCGGCGTCGTCGGCCGTGATGTCCAGCGGGAGCGCCGTACCGCCGAGCCGGTCCGCGACCCGTACCAAATCCGCCTGCGCGGACGGCACATCGAGTACGACCACCTGCGCGCCGTCCCGCGCGAGGACCTCCGCCACCGCCTCGCCGATCCCTCGCGCCGCCCCCGTGACCAGTGCCGTACGGCCGGACAAGGGCCGGTCCCAGTCGCAGGAGGCGTCAGGCCCCGCCTCGCCGACCACCTCGATCACCTGTCCGCTGACGTACGCCGACCTCGGTGAGAGAAGGAAACGCAGCGTCGACTCCGCGGCCGCCGCCGAGCGCATGCGGACCAGCGTCGCCGTGCGGCCACGCCCCAGTTCCTTGCCGAGGGAACGTACGAAGCCCTCCAGAGCCTGCTGCGCCGCCGCCTGGTGGTGGTCCGACGGCGAGACCGGTGCGCCGAGCACCACCACGCGGCCGTTCTCCGCCACCGAGCGCACCACGGGGTGCAGCGCCGCGTGCACGTCGGACAGGGCGTGAGTGTCGCTTATGCCCGTCGCGTCCAGTATCACCGCCGCCGGGCGGGAGGAAGAGGGGTCGTCCGTGAGCTTCAGGTGTGTGCGCGTCACGATCGACGCCACCTCCGCCTCGTGGGCCGACACTCCTGCCGTCAGGTGCAGCAACTCGCCCTCTAGATGCGGGTTTTCGGGAGTCCAGCGCCGTAGAGCCGACGGCTGGGGGAGGCCGAGCTTTCGGGTGAGGAGGCGGCCGGGCGCGGTGCCCGTGAAGTTCAGATAGCGGTCGGCCATTGTCCAACTCCCAGCTCGGTCGTAAATTTACTTCAGAGTAAGGTTACTCAAGGGTCAGGAGTTGGTCGAGACATGAAACCGCCCACCACCCGCCGCGTGGCGGTCATCGGCGGCAGCCGCATCCCGTTCGCGCGCTCCGACGGCCCGTACGCGACCGCGTCCAACCAGGAGATGCTGACCGCCGCGCTCGACGGGCTCGTCGAGCGGTACCGGCTTGAGGGGCCGGGTGTCGTGGGGGAGTTCGTCGCCGGCGCCGTGCTCAAGCACAGCCGGGACTTCAATCTCGCCCGCGAGACCGTCCTCGGCTCGCGACTCGCGGCCACCACACCCGCGTACGACATCCAGCAGGCCTGCGGCACCGGGCTGCAAGCCGTCATCGCCGCCGCCAACAAGATCGCGCTGGGGCAGACGGAGTCGGCGGTCGCGGGCGGGGCCGACACCGCGAGCGACGCCCCGCTCGGCGTCAACGACTCCCTGCGGAAGATCCTCCTCGCCGCGCGCCGCGCCAAGACGGCAGGAGGGCGGGTCAAGGCGCTGGCCCGCGTACGGCCCTCACACCTCGTGCCCGACATCCCGCGCAACGCCGAGCCCCGTACCGGGCTTTCGATGGGCGAGCACGCCGCCGTGACCGCACAGGCGTGGGGCGTCACGCGCGAGGCCCAGGACGAACTGGCCGCGGTCAGCCACCAGCGGCTCGCCGCCGCGTACGACCGGGGGCTTCTGGACGGGCTCGTCGTACCGTTCCGCGGGCTTGAGCGGGATCAGAATCTGCGGCCGGGATCGAGCGTCGAGAAGCTGGGCAAGCTGACGCCCGTCTTCGGGGCGAAGGGGGCCAACCCCACCATGACCGCCGGGAACTCGACCCCGCTGACGGACGGCGCCGCCGTCGCGCTGCTCGCCAGTGAGGAGTGGGCCGGGGCGCGCGGGCTCGAACCGCTTGCCTACCTGACCGCGTACGAGACCGCCGCCGTCGACTTCATCGGGGGTGACGTCGTCGGGGGTGAGGACGGGCTGCTCATGGCGCCCGCGTACGCCGTGCCGCGGATGCTGGAGCGGGTGGGGCTCGGGCTCGCGGACTTCGACTTCGTCGAGATCCATGAGGCCTTCGCCTCGCAGGTGCTCGCCACGCTCGCCGCCTGGGAGAAGCGGGGCCTCGGAGTCGTGGACCGGGACCGGCTCAACGTCGCCGGGTCCTCGCTCGCCACGGGGCATCCCTTCGCCGCCACCGGCGCGCGTATCGTCGCCACCCTGGCCAAGCTGCTCGCCGAACGCGGTACTCCCGGACGCGGGCTGATCTCGATCTGCGCGGCAGGTGGGCAGGGGGTGACGGCGATTCTGGAGCGGGAGTGACTCGCCGTCGGCGGTAAGCGGGCGGGGCAAGCGGGGTGACTCGCCGCCTGCTTCCCAAGCCCGCCCCTTCCCGAATGCCGACTCCGCCGGGCCCAGCGCACCGTTGATCACCGGCTTCGCCGAGTTCGTCCTCAATCGCCGGACGGGCTGAATCTCTCCCCCCTCACCGACAAGGAGCCGCCACCCATGTCACCCACCCCGGCCCCCCGCCCCACCCTCGTAGAACCCCACCTGCGTCACCTCGACGGCGCCGTACGCGAAGTCTCCGTGCCGCCGTTCGCCGCCGCCGTCCGCAGTGGGTCCCTCGCCGACATCCCCTTCGACAACGCCCGTGAGGCCCCCGCCGAAGCCGTGCTCTCGCGCAAGGACGGCGACGGGCGGTGGCGGGACGTGTCGGCCGCCGAGTTCGCCGAGGAAGTCCTCGCCGTAGCCAAGGGGTTGATCGCCGAAGGGCTCGCCCCGGGGGACCGGCTCGCGATCATGGCGCGTACGACGTACGAATGGACGCTGCTCGACTTCGCGGGCTGGGCGGCCGGGCTCGTCACCGTGCCCGTCTATCCGACCTCGTCCGCCTATCAGACCCGCTGGATACTCCAGGACTCGGGCGCCGTCGCGCTCGCCGTCGAGACCGTCGCGCTCGCCGCGTCGCTCGGGCCCGAGCGGGACCGGATGCCCGACCTGGAGCACCTGTGGTCCTTCGAGAAGGGGGACGTACGGCGGCTCGCCGAGCTGGGTCGGCGGGGCGACGTCCCCGACGCCGAAGTCGAGCGGAGGCGGCAGGAGTCGCGCCCCGGTTCCGCCGCCACGCTCATCTACACCTCCGGCACCACCGGCCGCCCCAAGGGCTGCGTCCTGACCCACGGCAACTTCTTCGCCGAGGTCGACAACGCGATCGAACTCCTCCACCCCGTCTTCAAGTCCATCACCAAGGAACCGGCCTCCACGCTGCTCTTCCTGCCCCTGTCCCACGTCTTCGGGCGCATGGTCGCCATCGGCTGTCTGCGCGCGCGGGTGCGGCTCGGGCACGCGCCCAGCATTCAGACCGAGGATCTGCTCGGCGACCTGGCGGGCTTCAGGCCCACCTTCCTGCTCGCCATCCCGTACGTCCTGGAGAAGGTCTTCAACACGGGGCGCGCCACCGCCGAGAAGATGGGCCGCGCCTCCTCCTTCGACCGCGCGGCCCGTATCGCCGTCCGCTACGGCGAGGCGGTCGAGGCGCGGCAGCACGGCACGGGACCTGGCCCGACGTTCGGGCTGCGGATGGCCCGCGCGCTGTACGACCCGCTCGTCTACCGGCGGATCCGGGCGGCCCTCGGCGGCAAGGTGCGGTACGCGATCTGCGGCGGTTCGCCGCTCGGACGCCGCCTCGCCGCGTTCTACGCCGGGGCGGGCATCGAGATCTTCGAGGGGTACGGCCTCACCGAGACCACGGCCGCGGCGACCGTGACCCCGCCCCTCAAGCCACGGCTCGGCACGGTGGGCTGGCCGCTGCCCGGTTCGCGGGTGCGGATCGCGGACGACGGCGAGGTGCTGCTCGCCGGGGGACAGGTCTTTTGCGGGTACTGGGACGGGCAGGCACGGAGTGTGGTGCCCGCGCAGGGGGAGTGGTTCGCGACGGGGGACATCGGCGCACTCGACGCCGACGGATATCTGTCCATCACCGGCCGCAAGAAGGACATCCTCATCACCACCGGCGGCAAGAACGTGGCGCCCGCCCCGCTGGAGGACTGGCTGCGCGCCCACCCGCTGGTCGCCCAGTGCATGGTCGTCGGCGACGGCCGCTCCTACATCACCGCCCTGATCACGCTGGAGACGGACGGCATCGCGCACTGGTGCCGTATGAAGAAGAAGGTGCACACGGGCCCCGGCCTCGTGGACGACGCCGAACTGCGCGAGACCCTCCAGCGCGCCGTCGACGAGGCCAACAAGCTCGTGTCGCGGGCCGAGTCCATCCGCCGGTTCGCCATCCTCCCCGGGGAATTCACGGAGGAGAGCGGCCATCTGACCCCGTCCCAGAAGCTGAAGCGGGACGCCATCGAGCGGGACTTCGCGGAGGAGATCGAGGGCCTTTACGGGCACGCACGGTAGCGTCCGTCACGCACGGTAGCAGTTGTCACTCACTGTCACCTGAACGGGCGGGGCCGCCGCCCCGCGCTTAGGGTGATCGAGGGGCAGACCCGACCCTGGGAATCCTGGGAGGTTGCCGTGCGCAGAGCTGGTGCGCTCGCCGGCGTGACCACGCTGGCCGTCATGGGGACAGGGATGTGGCTGCCGGGCGCGAGCGCGGCGGCTTCTCCTTCCGCTTCCCCCTCGCCCGACCTTTCGCGCTTCTACTCGCAGAAGATCAAGTGGAGTGCCTGCGAAGGAGACGGGGCGAGCCTCCTCGAATCCGAGTCCGACGCGACTCCCGTCCCCAAGGACAAGAGCATCCAGTGCGGCAGGATCACTGTTCCCCTCGACTACGGGAAGCCGAAGGGCGACACGGTCAAGGTGGCCATGGTCCGCATCAAGTCCAGTGGAAAGCCCCGGGGCTCGCTCCTGCTGAACTTCGGCGGGCCCGGCGGCGCCGGGGTCTCCGGACTGCTCAGTGCACAGAAGGAGTTCGAGTATCTCGGCAAGGGGTACGACGTGGTCTCCTTCGACCCCCGTGGTGTGGGCGAGAGTTCGCCCGTCAGCTGCGGTGACGCCGGTGCCGAGGAGCAGGGCATGCAGGGGGACTCCGACGACCCCGGCGCCGTACTCGACCGGATGCGCAAGCTGTCCGAGGCGTGCGAGAAGAAGTCCGGGCCGATCCTTCCGCACGTCGGGACCGTCAGCGTCTCGCGCGACATGGACGTCATGCGGCAGGTGCTCGGCGACAAGAAGCTCAACTACCTGGGCTTCTCGTACGGGACGCGGCTCGGCGCCGTGTACAGCGCCCAGTTCCCGAAGAAGGTCGGGCGGATGGTCCTCGACGGCGTGGACACGCTGACCGAGGACGTCGCCGAGCAGGCCCTGGTCAGCGCGGAGGGGCGGCAGACCGCCCTCGACAACTTCACCAAGTGGTGTACGGAGAACGCCGGTTGCGTTCTGGGGACCGACTCTCGCGCGGCGCGTGAAAACATGGCCGAGCTGATCAAGGGGCTCGACTCGTATCCCCTCCAGTCCTCCGACGGCACGGAGTTCACCGGCCAGGACGTCGTGGACGTACTCGGGCAGGCGCTCTACAGCAGGCAGTCGTGGCCCGCCCTTTCGCAGGCGCTCGGCGCGCTGCTCGCGGACGGGGACCCGAGGGCCTTGCTGCGGATGGGCGGCGCATTGGCCGAGCAGGCTCCGCGCTCGCCCGGGGACGTTCCCGCCGACAACATGGCCGCCGCGCTCATGGCCGTGAACTGCCAGGACGATCCGGACCGGCCCGACGAGGACAGCATCGAGAAGGAAGTCACCAAGCTCCAGGAGGAGTTCGATTCGACGTCCGCGGTCTTCGGGAAGTCGACGCTGATGCCGGTGCTCTTCTGCTTCGGGCGGCCCGCCGGTACGGACTACATCCGCGAGGACGTACGGGACGTGAAGAGCCCCGATTTCCTGCTCGTCGGCACGCGGGGCGACCCGGCCACGCCGTACCGCTGGACCGAGGAGACCGCGAAGCGGCTCGGCTCTTCGGCCGTCGTCCTGGACAACAAGGGTGACGGTCACACCGGTTACTCCGGTTCGAAGTGCGTACGGGACAAGGTGGACGGGTTCCTGCTGTACGGGGAGATGCCGAAGAACGGGAGTTCCTGCGGGCGGGCGGAGGAGGACTAGCGGCTCGGGCATCTCCGCGAGGCTGCCCTGCTCCCCGAACGCGTGTACCCAACAGGTAGCCTCCTCGGACCGTTGGCGGCGAGCGGGGAGGCGGTCTGTCACCGTTGCCCGACGACTCGGTTGCCCGGCCGTGAGGCCGTAAGGCCGTATGGCCGTGAGGCCGTGAGGCCGTGAGGTCGCGCGGATCGCCAGGACAGCCCCCAAGAGTAAGGACGAGATGCCGGACGAACCGGAGAGCACCGGACCGGAAGCCCCAGGGATGGAGAGCACCGGGCCGGAGAACTCCAAGACGGTCGACTCCAAGACGGTCGACTCCAAGACGGTCAACTCTGGGCCGGAGACCCCCGAGGCGGATGGGCCCCTACGGCAGGCCCCCGCCCCCCGGCCTTCCGCGCCGGAGCGCCCGGGCCGGATGCGCCGGTTGACCCGTAGCCGGAGTGGCATCGCTGTCGTCGGCGCGCTCGTCGGGGCGCTGCTGGGGGCAGGCGTCATGGCGTGGCGCGCCAATGAACTGCCCTTCGTGGAGCGGGATGTGTGCTGGGGTTCGCTCTCGCCCGATGTCGAGCACGCGCTGTTCTCGGACACGGACGTCCGCAGCCGTGAGCTGCCGCTGCGCCGGGCCACAGAGGACCAGATGCACACGGAGTGCAGCATGCAGGGGTTCGGGGCCGACACGCTGGAGTCTGAGGTCACAGCGTCGGTGCGGACGCTGGGCGAGTTGCGGGGCGCGCAGGCATGGAGCTGGACCGAGGAGTACCTCTCCTCCCGTATGACGCCGCTCGGCGAGGGGATCACCGGCATGGCTTCCTCCACCCGGGCTTGGGTGGCGCTCCCCGCGAGCTGTGAGGAACGCTCGTACGAGCCGGGCGAGAAGCCGCCGTTGCGGGTGGTCACCCTCGCCTCGGAAGCAGCTGACCCCGAGGGTCAGAACGAGGTCGACGCGCGGCGGGGCCTCGACGCGATGTCCCGCGCGGTCGTGCGGTTGGCCAACGGGGTCATGGAACGATACGGCTGCGACGGCCCGTACTCCGACCCGCCGAAGCTCCGCCGCGCCCCGGAGGGCAACGAGATGCCGGACGTCGACGCCGACCGGCTCTGCGGGATCAAGGGCGTCCGACTGCCCAGGTGGGCTCAGGGGCCCGAGGCGGAGGCCGTAGGCACCACGCCGGGCACGAAGCCGGGCACGAAGTCGGGCGCGTCCTCTGCGGACGGAGTCTGGGCGTGCGACGTACGGCAGCCTTTCGGCCCGAGCAGGCTCCGCCTGATGACCGTGGCGGACCCGGAGCTGGCCGGCGTTGTCTCCCGGGTGCTCGGAAACCGGGCCACGCGTCTCGGTGGTGACGGGCAGGGCGCCTACGCGGGCGGCCTGAGCGTCTACACGGCGGACTGCGGATCCGGGCAGGCCGCGTTCGTGGCGTATGAGCCGGGGGAGGAAGGCGAGTCGCACGACGACAAGTCCCTCGCCCTTGCCGTTCTGCCGTCGTACGTCAAGGCGGAGGCGAAGCGCGTCGGCTGCGGCGAGGTGAACGTGAAGGTGCCCAGTAACCCCGCGCCGTGAGGGTGGCGGTTCGGAAGGGCAGCGGCGGCTGCTTGCTGTTGCTACTGACCGCTGTCGGCTAGCGGCTAGCGGTCGGTGCGGGAGGCCGGGCCGAGGCGCAGCATCGCGTCCTCGTTCGCGCTGCCCGGCTCGGCCTGGTAGACCACGAGCCGCTGGCCGTCCGTCCGCGCCAGCTTCATCACCTCGTACGTCAACGTCATCGCGCCGACCTTCGGATGGTCGAAGGACTTGATGCCTCCGCCGCGCTCGCTGACTTCGTAGCGCTCCCAGAGGCGGGCGAAGTCCGGTGACTTCAGGAGGAGTTCGCCTACCAGCGCGGCAAGGCGGGGCGAGTCCACGTCGGCACCGGCGACCGCGCGCAGGTGCGCGACGGACTTGGCGACGGTCTCCTCCCAGGGCTGGTAGAGCACGCGGCCCACGGGGTGGAGGAACAGATAGCGCGTGACGTTGCGCTGCTCGGCGGGCCAGTCCCACAGGCCCGGCATGAGGCGGCGCCCGGCCGGGTTCGCGGCCAGCATGTAGCTGTAGCGGCTGACCACGTACGCGGGCAGCGGGCTCAGGTTGTCCAGCATGTGCTGCACGCTCGGGCGGACGGTGTCCCCGGCGGTGGGGTGCGGCTCCGTGAGGCGGCCGGAGGCCAGCTCGGCCAGCTCGTGCAGGCGCTCGTGGGCGTCGCCGTAGAGACGCAGGGCGCGGGCCAGGGCGTCGATGACCGAGGGGGACGGATTCGTCTCGCGGCCCCGCTCCATACGCGTGTAGTAGTCGACGCTGACTCCGGCGAGGGTGGCGAGTTCCTCGCGGCGCAGGCCGGGGGTGCGGCGCAGGCCGGTCCCTACCGGGAGGCCCGCGTCGGTGGGGCTGATCTGCGCACGCCTGGCACGGAGATATCGGCCCAGCTCTGTTCCCTCTGGTGCTGCCATCTCTCCATTGTCCCTGGCGGCGGGCTGCCGTGGGGGGCCGTGTCAGGGCCAGGAACGCTGCGGTCTGCCAGGGCGACGGGCTTTGCCGGATTCTGTTTCTGCGTGGGCCTCCCGGCGGGGGCACCGGCTCTTCTGGCCCAGGGGCCCGCCTTCCCGCCCACCGGCCCACCGGCCGACCGACCGGCCCACCGGCCCGACCGGCCACCTGCCCACCCGTCCGATCGCCCACAGGAGCCACCACCCATGCCGCCCTCGGCCGTCGCCCCCGCTACCACCCCCACCCCCACTGCTGCCTCCACCTCCGCCTCCACCTCCACCTCCGCCCCCCTCAGCACCGCGCCCCCCACCCGCACCCCTGCTCCCACCTCCACCCCTGCCCCGACGCCTACCCCTACCCCCACCCCCACCCTCGCCCTCCTCGCCTCCCTCCTCGGCTTCACCGTCATCACCATCGACGTGTCCGCCGTGAACATCGCGCTGCCCGCCATCCGCACCTCCCTGCACGGCGGCATGGCGGGCCTGCAATGGGTCGTGGACGCGTACACGTTGATGTTCGCCGCCCTCATGCTCTCCGCGGGAGCCCTCGCCGACCGGGCAGGAGCTCGGCGCGCCTACGCCTGGGGCGTCGGACTCTTCACCCTCGCCTCGCTCGCCTGCGCCCTGGCCCCCGGCATCGGCACGCTGATCGCCGCCCGCATAGCGCAGGGCGGGGCCGCGGCCATCGTCATGCCCGCCTCGCTCGCGCTGATCCGGCAGGCGTACGACGATCCGCGCCGCCGGGCGCGCGCCATCGCGATGTGGACGGTGGGCGGCTCCGTCGCCATGGCCGCCGGTCCCGTACTCGGCGGCGTACTCACCGAGGGGGCGGGCTGGCGTGCCGTCTTCCTCCTCAACCTGCCCATCGGCGCCGTGATCCTCGCCCTCCTCGCCCGCACGGCCCCGTCCCCGCGCCGCCCCGCGCCCATCGACATCGCAGGCCAGGCCACCGCCGTACTCACCCTCGCGGGCCTCGCGTTCGCCGTCATCGAGGGCGGACACCTGGGCTGGACGAGCGCGCCGGTGCTCGGCGCCGCCGCCCTCGCCGTCGTGGCGGGCCTCGGCTTCTACGTCGCCGAGAAGCGGCACAGCGCGCCCATGGTCCCGCTCGGCCTGCTGCGCGAGCGCAAGGTCAGCGTCTCCCTCGCCATCGGCTTCGCCGTCAACGCGGGCTTCTACGGCATCGTCTTCCTGCTCGGCCTCTACTTCCAGCAGCTGCGCGGGATGTCCGCGATCGCGGCAGGCCTGATGTTCGTGCCCCTGGCCGTCATCATCACGTCGACGAACCTCGTCTCACCCCGCATGGCGGAGCGGATCGGCCGCCGCCGGGTCATCGTGGCGGGCCAGGCGGTACTCGCCCTCGCCATGTTCGTACTCCTGCCCCTCGCCGCGAACACCCCGCTCTGGCTGGTGCTCGTCCTGCTCATCCCCACCGGCATGGGCGGCGCGTTCGCGGTCCCCGCGCTGACCGCCCTCCTGATGGACGCCGTCCCCGCCCACCGCGCGGGCACGGCCTCCGGCCTGCTCAACGCGCTGCGGCAGACGGGCGGCGCGATGGCGGTGGCGTTGTTCGGCGCGCTGCTGGCAGCGGACGGCGGCGGTACGGGCTTCTCCGTCCCCGGGATGCGGACGGCGCTCCTCACGGTCGGCCTGCTCCTGTGCGCGACGACGGCACTGGCGGCCTGGCTGCTCCCAAGGGACACCACCCGCACCTGAAGCGCGGCCCCCGAGGCGCGGTCCCCGACGTGTGGGTGTCCATTGCAGAAAAGTCCCACCCAGAAGGGCAAAATGCCCCTTTCTCGTGGGACTTTTCTGCATCCCCGCCCCACCCCCACCCCCGGTCGGAATTCCGTTGGGCTCGCGGCCGTCGCGTCGTTAGCGTTCCCCGTATGCGCCGACAAGCCGAACAAGACCCCGCCACCCCCGGCCCCGTCACCGCCGACGACCTCGACCGCGCGGTCCAACTCGCCCTCACCGCCCTCCGCGAGGCGCCGCCCACGGCGTGGGAGGGCAAGGCGGGAGGGCTGGAGTGGGACTGCTGGGAGACGGTGGAACACCTCAGCGACGACCTCTTCGCCTACGCCGCCCAACTCGGCCCGCGCCAACCGCCCCTGGACGGCGAGGTGCCCTTCGTCTGGGAGCCGCGCAGGCCCGGCGGCCCCTCGAACGCCATCCACGCGGACCGAACGGCGGGCCCCGCCGGACTGCTCCAGGTCCTGGAGGCGAGCGGCGCGCTGCTGATCGCCATGGTGCGTACGACACCGCCGACGATCCGCGCCCACCACTCCTTCGGCGCCTCGGACCCGGAGGGCTTCGCGGCGATGGGGATCGTGGAGACGCTGGTCCACACGTACGACCTGGCCGAGGGGCTGGGGTTGGAGTGGACCCCGCCCGCCGACGTGTGTGCCCGCGTCCTCCACCGCCTCTTCCCGGACGCCCCCTCGGGCGACGACCCCTGGCCGACGCTGCTCTGGGCCACCGGGCGCGGGGAGTTGCCGGGGTCGGGGCGGGCCCGGCTCACGTCGTGGCGGTGGCACGGGGAGCCTCGCGGCTGAGGACCGACCGTATTCCTCGCCATCGGCGCCCTCGGCGCCGATGAGTTCTCTGCCTCCCGGGAGTCCCACCCGTAGCAACAGCAACCCGCACCACAGCCACGGCCATAGCCACCACATGTCCACAGCCCGAGAGCAGTCGTCCAGACCCGAGGCCCGCGTCGTCTCCGCCGACGGCACCGAGATCGCGTTCGAGCAGTCGGGCAGCGGACCGGCCGTCGTTCTGGTCGCCTCAGCACTGGCCGACCGTTCCGACACGACCAAACTCGCGGCTCTCCTCGCCCCGCACTTCACCGTCATCAACTACGACCGGCGCGGACGGGGTGCCAGCGGTGACGCCGACGCCTACGCTCCCGACCGCGAGGTCGAGGACATAGCCGCCCTGACCGAGCACGTCGGCGGTTCGGCGTCGCTGTTCGGCTCGTCCTCCGGAGCGGTCCTCGCCCTGCGCGCGGCAGCCGCCGGAGTGAACGTCGACCGCCTTGCCCTGTACGAACCGCCGTTCGTCGTCGCCGAGGGAGACGACGGACCGCCCACGGACCTCGCGCAGCAGATCACGGCGCTGCTCGCGGACGGCAGGGACAGTGACGCGGTCAAGTACTTCATGACCCGCGTGCAGGGCATGCCCGGCATCGCCGTGTTCTTCATGAAGCTCATGCCGAAGATGTGGGCGAACCTCACCAAGCTGGCCCGCACTCTGCCCTACGACATCGCGGTCATGGGCGACACCCAGCAGGGCAAGCCGCTCGACGCCGAGGAGTGGAAGGGCGTGGCCGTACATCAAGGGGTGAGCGAGTCAGCTCTCAGGCGGCGGCGTGGGCAATGAAGCTCGCCCAAGCGGCTGCGCTGACGCCGAAGTTGGGGCCGTCGGGGTTCTTGGAGTCGCGTACGTGGATGGCGTGGGGGCAGGGGGATACCTCTACGCAGTCGCCGCCTTCGCCACCGCTGTGGCTGGACTTGCGCCAGGCGTAGGCGACTTCGAGGCATGCGCCGCCTTCGCCACTGCTGTGGCTGGACTTGTGCCAGGCGTAGGCGACTTCGAGGCATTCGCCTCCTCCGCCGCTGCTGTAGCTGGACTTGAACCAGGCGAGTTCCGCAGTGTTCATACTTCCCCCAGCATCTTCTCGATCAGGGCCAGCGAATCACGGGGTGTGAGGGCTTCCGATTGCAGGATCCCATAGCGGACGGCGAGTACACGGACTTCCTCCGGAACGGTGATCAAGCGCGGATACGTGTGGATCTCCATGTACGCCACCTGTTGCTGCTTCTTGGGTGTCAGGAGGGTGAACGGGCCGTCCAGGCTCGGCTGTTCCTCCCGAGCCAGTGGCATCACCTGCAATTGCACCGTCCGCATCTGCCCGATGCGCAGGAGCTTACGTAGTTGCTCCTGATGGACAGCGTTCCCGCCGATCGGCCGCAGCAGCACGCTTTCGTCCAGGACGAAGCTGAATGTCGGCGATGGCCAGGGGGCGAAGATCTGTTGACGAGCGAGCCGGTCCGCGACCCGTTTCTCGATGGCTTCCTCGCTCAGTAGCGGCTTCCACTGGGCGAACATGGAGTGTGCGTACGACTCAGTCTGGAGCAGACCTGGCACGGACTGGTTCGTGTACACGTACAGCTGGACGGCCAACGCCTCCAAGTTGGCGTAGCCCCGGTACCACTCCGGATGCCGCGTCCGCGACCTCTTCTGCGCCTCCCGCACGTCATCCACCGCCGCCGCCAGGACACCTCGCCCGTCGAGCAGTTCATCCGCTCTCAGCAGGAACTCAGGCTGCGGAGTCCGCACTCCCCGCTCCATTGCGGAGATCAGCGCCTCCCCGCAGTGGGCCACTGCGCCGAACTCCTTCTGGCTCAACCCGGCCCGTTCGCGCAATACCTTGATCTGTTTGCCCAGAGCCCGGAAGAGATGTGCCGTACCGTCCGCCTCCGAGGGCCGTTCCGGCCTTGCCTCGTGATCCGCGTTCGTCATACCCCGTACCGCCTTTGCATGGTCACGGCCGACGTCTCATACGCCCAACTGACCGCACCCATACAGCTACGCGGAGTATCGGCGCTGTCCCTGGTCAGCGTAGAGCGCACCGACCACGCTCAGTGACATGGAAACCCAAATCTCCACCCCCCAAATGCGGTTCGCGCAGCGCCTCAGTCCTACCCGGAGAGGTGCCCGTCTCGCTCGCAGGCTGGTGGCTCACCAGCTGGACCTCTGGGGAATCCCGCACGGCAGCGACCTCTCCGACAGGGCGGCGCACATCACTGCGGAGCTGGCCGCCAACGCCGTCACGCACGGCCACGTACCCGGAAGGGACTTCGAGCTCCGCCTCATTTACGCGGAGTCGGCGCGCACGCTGCGTATCGAGGTGTCGGACGCGCGGGGCGACCGCGTACCGGAGTTGCGCCCGCCGGATGCCGAGGCGGAGACGGGCCGGGGGCTTCGGCTCATCGAGGCGACCGGCGCGACGTGGGGCGTCACGGAGCGGGGGATCGGCAAGACGGTCTGGGCCGAGCTCCGAGCTCCGAGCCCCGAGCTCTTTTTTGCAAGGAATGGCAGGAAGACTTGAACCCACCCTCCCGCCCTGCTTTCGACGGCCCAACTGCCCGATGCACCAGGGGAGATGACAATTTGTGATCGGGTTGCGACCGAGCGTCGATGTGCTCTAGGTTCGCGACAACAAACGTCAAACGACCCCGGACGGTGCTACGAACACCGGGCCCGGGGTCTGACCAGCCAGATCGCCAACCAAAGAAACGATCCAACATGGCTTGCTCAGACCCTAGCTCCACCCTGCCCGCACCCGCACACCCCATGGCCGGTCCGGGGTACGGGAAACGCCTGGCGCCCGGCCAAGAGAGTGTCCAGCGGGCCGACTTCGAACGTCTGCCCAAGCGTGAAGCGTCGATCGCCGGGTTCATCGACCGCCTGCCCGAGGGCGCAGCGATGGACCACAAGACGCTCGCCAAGCACATCGCCGGGTACGGCCAGGCCGCTGTCCGCAGTGCGCTGAAGAGCCTGGCCCACGCCGGACACCTGCGCCGCATCAAAGAGCAGGTCGTCCGCGAGGACGGTGCGCGCCGCTGGGTGACCCGCACCTACTGGTCGCGCACGGTGCGTACGGCCGCCTGGTGGCGGGAGTTCTGCCGCAGCGTGCGCGGGGTGATGCTGGACGATCGCTGTGGCGGTAGTGGCGGTAGTGGCGGTAGTGGCGGTGGCGGTGGCGGCGGTGGGGAGGGCGGGTCACCGGCCGACGACGTGTCGCCGCCGCGCTCCACCGCGTACCGCGCACTCGCCGGACTCGGCCGTACCGAACCCCGCCTGACGCTCTCGGCGGCGGACTGCGCCCGACTCGAACCCCTCGCCGCGGCCTGGCTCGCGCGCGGGGCGAGCGTGACCCACCTGACCCACGCGCTGACCGCCGGTCTTCCGGAGACGCTCCACAATCCCGGCGGCATCGCGAAACGACGACTGGAGGACAAGATGCCCCCCGAGAGCAGCGGCACCACCGGCCGCGAGACCGTGCTGCGCCGCGTGACGGTCTGCCTGTTCTGCGAGACCACGGGCGAGGAGGACCCTCTGGTCGACGCCCACGGCATGTGCGCGGCCTGCGCGGCGGAGGAGGAGTCGGACGTCCCGGACACCTTCCGTCCGGCACCGCGCCCTGCGGACGTCGCCGCGTACGCGGACGCGGCACGGGTGGCGGCGGGACTGCTGCCCAAGGGCGGATAGAGCCGCAGACAGGGCCGCAGACAGGGCCGTAGACAGAACCACAGATGGAGCCCGACCGGACCGGGCACAGGATGTCGGGTCCGGCAGGGTGGGTCCTTCCTAACGTGAGTGAGCGAAAGGGAAGGAGAACCGGGTGCTGGAGCGGTTGAACCAGGCCATGGAGCGCATCGAGACCCACCTCGATCAGGAGATCGACGTGGGCGGCCTGGCGCGGACGGCCATGACGTCGGAGTACCACTTCCGGCGGCTGTTCTCCGCGCTGGCGGGGATGCCGCTGTCGGAGTACATCCGGCGCAGGCGGCTGACCGTCGCGGGTGCCGAGGTGCTGGGCGGGGAGCGGACGCTGCTCGAAGTCGCCGTGCGCTACGGCTACTCGTCGGGCGAGGCGTTCGCCCGGGCGTTCCGAGGCATGCACGGGGTCGGTCCCGGTGAGGCCAGGCGGAACGGCGCGAGTCTCCAGTCCCAGCCACGGATGTCCTTCCGCCTCATCGTCGAAGGGAACAGCAGCATGCGGTACAAGGTCGTGGACAAGGACGAGTTCCAGATCGTCGGCAGGAAGGCGCGGGTCCCGCTCGTGCATGAAGGCGTGAATCCGGGCATCGCCGAGTTCATCCGGGGGATCGGGCAGGAGACGCTGCGGCGTATCGAGGGCCTGTCGGACCAGGAGCCGGAGGGGATCATCTCGGTGAGCGACAACCTGGACGAGAGCCGTGCCGAGGGGACCGAACTCGACTACTGGCACGGTGTGGTGAGCGGCGCAGAGGCGCCCGAGGACATGGACGTGCTGAGCGTCTCTGCCGGGGCTTGGGCCGTCTTCGAGAGCGCGGGGCCGTTCCCGCAGACGTTGCAGTACATGTGGCGGGACGTGTTCACGCAGTGGTTCCCGTCGAACCCGTACCAGAGTAGGCCGGGGCCCGAGATCCTGCGGACCCGGCTCTCGGACGACGGGACGCGCGCTGACGCGGAGCTGTGGATTCCCGTGGAGCGGACGGCGGTGTGAGCGATGGCGCGCGCGGCGCGCGGCGCGGACTCCTGACGCCGAGCCTGAAGGCGCGAAGGTGGGAGTTGCGGCTTGCGGGGCCTACGCGACTCCCGCAAGACGCAACAGCGCCGTGGTCGCCGCCGCGCCGACCACGACCACGGCGAAGGGCGCCTTCCGCCAGGCGAGCACCCCACCGGCCAGAACACCGAGGGGCCGCGCCCATCCGGCGAAACCGTGCCCCTCGGTGAGCGCGCCGGTGGCGAGCAGGGCGACCAGGAGGACGGTGGCGCCGACGGTCAGCAACTCCTGCACGCGGGCGGGCAGTTCGACGCGCCCGTGCAGGAGGGGTCCGGCGAGGCGGAAGGCGTACGTTCCTGCGGCGAGGGCGAGGATGCAGGCGAGGTAGGCGTTCACGAGTCGCTCCTCCGGGAGACGGGGCGGCCCGGTCCGCGCCGGGCGGCGAGCAGGCCGAGCAGGGCAAGAAGCACGGGCACTCCAGCAGGGAGTACGGGGGCGGCGACGACGGCGATCACGGCACCGGCGGCAGCGGCCCGCCGCGTCGCGCTGTCGGCGCGCAGGGCGGGCAGCACCAGGGCGAGGAGCACGGCGGGGAACGCGGCGTCGAGCCCGAAGCGGTCGGTGTCACCGAGGGCGGAACCGGCGAGCGCGCCGCCGAGGACGCTGACGTTCCATACGGCGAACAGGCCGAGCCCGGCTATCCAGAACGCGGCCTTGCGCTGCTTCTGGTCGGGCTGCGCGAGGACGAAGGCCGCCGTCTCGTCGGTGATCAGATGCGCGCCCAGGAGTCGCGCGGCCCAGGGCCGGCCCAGGCTGTCGGCGACGGCCAGGCTGAATGCGGCTGTGCGGGAGTTGAGCAGCAGCCCGGTCGCCGCCGCGGCCACCGGGCCGCCGCCTGCGGCGAGGATGCCGATCGCGCTGAACTGGGCGGAGCCCGCGTACACGAGCAGGGACATCAGAACCGGCACCCAGACCGGCAGTCCGCCCGCGACGCCGATCGCGCCGAAGGAGACACCGACGACGGCGTCGGCGACCCAGACGAGGGCGATGTCGCGCAGGACACCACGGGGAAGGTGGGAGGGGCGCACGAATCCGTTGTTCGTTCGCTCTGGCGTGCTTTCTGTTCGGTCTGACGAACGCATACGTCGTAGGATGGGTGGAGTGGACCACGTTCGTCAAGCCGAACGAGTGGTCCGCTATAGCGAACGGCCGGTGAGAGGCGAGGGAGTACGGGACATGGTGCGGGGCAGGGCGGACGAGGGATCGGGCGCGGGCGTCGACGAGGCGGCGGGCGCGCGGCCTGGTGCGGGTGCTGTGTCGGGCCTCGGTGCGACGGGCGGTGGTGATTCGGCGGCCTCCGGTGCGTCCGGTGGCGGTGGCCCTTCCGTGTCCAGCGCGGCGTCGGCCCCAGTGGCGGCTCCTGGATCCGACGCGGGCGCGCGGCCTGGTGCGGGTGCTGTGGTGGGCCTCGGCGTGACGGGTGGTGGCGATTCGGTGGGTGGTGTTCCGGTGGTCTCCGGTTCGTCCGGTGGTGGTGGCTCTTCTGTGTCCAGCGCGGCGTCGGCCGCAGTCGCGGCCCTTGGGTCCGGCGCGGGCGCGCAACCTGATGCGGGCGCCGTAGCGTCTTCCGGCGCGACCGGCGGTGCGGGCCCCGCGCCCTCCGGCGCAACCAGCGCCCCGCCCGCTTCCGCCCCGGCAGCCCCGGCGTCCCCGGCCCCCCGCACGGCCCCCTCCCGCCTCCCCCGCGAATGGGTCGCCGCCGCCCTGCGGCGTGAGCGGGCCAAGGCGGGGATCTCGCTCTCCGAGCTTGCCAAGCGGGCCGGGATCGCGAAGTCGACGCTCTCGCAGTTGGAGGCGGCCACCGGTAATCCCGGGATCGAGACGCTGTGGGCCCTCGCCGTGGCGCTCGGGGTGCCGTTCAGCGTGCTCGTGGAGTCGCCCGCGCCCGCCGTGACGGTGATCCGCGCGGGGGAGGGGCCGACCATGCACGCCGAACAGGCCTCGTACGCGGGGACGTTGCTCTCCGCCGGACCTTCCGGCGTCCGGCGCGACATCTACCACGGCGCGTTGGAGCCCGGCTCGGTGCGGGAGTCCGAACCGCACATCCCGGGGTCGATGGAGCACCTGGTCGTCTCCACGGGCCGACTGGTCGCCGGTCCGCGCGACGAGACGGTGGAGCTGTCCGCCGGTGACTACATGTCGTACCGCGGCGACGTCGCGCACCTGTACGAGGCGCTGGTGCCGGGCACGACCTTCGTGCTGGTGATGCAGCACAGCTAGGCAGCACGGCTAGGCGGCACGGCTGGGCGGCACGGCTGGGTGGCGCAGCTAGGCGCCGCGCCGGAAGAGCCGGGACGCGCCGGGATACGCCACGCGTCCGCCGGTGCGTCGTGGCTTGTCGCGTAGTCCCCCGCGCCCCTTCGCGCGCTACCCCTTCCGCCCCCTCGGCGACAGCAACTGCTCCCGCAGTGCGGTGAGTTGGTGTGACGTCTCCACCGCCCGGCCCTCGTCGAGCGTCGCGAGCGCGAGCAGCAGCGCGTCCGCCACCACCAGCGCGGTCAGCGCCTCCGTCGTGATGCCGGTCGGCGTGTGCGGTGCTGTCAGGACCGCGTCCACCCGTGACCCGTACAACTCCGCCAGTTCGTCCGTGACGAGGACGACCCGCGCCCCCACCGCCCGCGCCCGCTCGATCAGGACCGTCAGTTCGGCCAGCGCGCGCCCCGGCTGGAAGATCACCACCGCGTCGCCCTGCCGCACGGCGAGCAGATGGTCGGCGAGGGCGAAACCGGTGTCCCCGAAGTAGCGGGCCCGGCGGCCGATCCTGCCCAGGGCCAACGCCAAGTGGCGCGCGGCCAGTTCGGATGCCGCGATGCCGTAGCAGTGGATCTCGGGAGCCTCCGCGAGGAAGCCCACCGCGTCCCGCAGCGCCTCGCCCGGCGTCAGGCGCCGCGCGTGCTCGATGCGCTCCTGGGCCTCGTCGAAGACGTCGCCCCAGATGTCGTCCAGGTCCCGGCCCACGTGCGCGATGCGCTGCTGGAGCCGTACCTCGGGCGGCACCGCCGACGTGAAGTCCGACGCCAGCTCCCGCTTGAGCGCGGGCAGGCCCGCGTAACCGAGGCGCTGCATGGCGCGGACCACCGTCGCGTTGCTGGTGCCGCTCGCCGTGCCCAGCTCCTGGGCGCTGGCGAAGAGCAGCGACTCGGCGGGGGCGCTGACCACGTACTGGGCGACGGCCCGCTCGGACGTCGACAGAGACTCCCACTGATCACGCACCGTGGCCCGCAGCCGCGCGAGCCCCGCCCCTCCGGAGGGCCCTGCCCCTCCGGAGGGCCCCGCCCCGCTGGAGGGCTCGACCCTGCCGGAGGGCCCGGTCCCGCCGGAAGGCTCGGCCCCCGTACCATCCTCTGAAATTTCCATTACAGCTATTGACTCTCGTGTGATGGCCGTTACTCTCCTGGGCAACGCATTCCAGAAGGAGAGCTTCCCGTAATCAACGTTACAACACGGTCACCGGAAGCTCTCCGTCGCGAGGAGAAGAATGGCACCCCGCACCGCCCCCGACGCCCCCGCAGCCCCCGAACGCTCCCTTCCGCTCGTCGAGATATCCGGCACGCCCGTCGAGCGCGGCCGCCAGTACGGCGAAGCCGTCCGCCCCCAACTGCACGCCGCCCTCGCCTATTACGAGGAGGCGTTCGGCCAGTCGTCCGGCCTGACCTGGGACCAGGTCACCACGCGCGCCGCCCGCTGGCTGGAGCCCGTCCGCGACTACGCCCCCCACCTCGTCGACGAGATGCGCGGCATCGCGGAGGGCGCCGGGGTCGACCTGCTCGACGTGCTGGCCCTCAACGCCCGCGGCGAGGTCATCTACGACCGCTCGTTCGCCACCATGGAGGCCGAGAAGGCCACGCAGATGAAGGGGGAGGAGAGGAAGGAGGAGGAGACGAAGGGGGAAGAGACGAAGGAGGAGGCCGCCGACGGCTGCACCTCCTTCGCCGCCTACGGAGAGGCCAGCGGCGACGGCCACGTCTGGGCCGGGCAGAACTGGGACTGGCGGGCCGGGGTCGCCGACACCGTCGTCATGCTGCGCATCGTCCAGCCCCCGCACCCGACCCTGATCATGCAGGTCGAGGCGGGCCAGGTCGGACGCCAGGGCGCCAACTCAGCGGGCATCGCGCTCAACGCGAACGGCCTGGGCGGGCGCTTCAACGACGCGATCGGCCTCCCGCAGACCGTCGTACGCCGCAGTGTCCTGGACCAGCACGCCATCACCGACGCCCTGGACGTGCTCTGCCGCACCCGCGCGCACATCGCCTCCAACGCCCTGCTGACCTGCCGCGAGGGCTTCGCCGTCGACCTGGAGACGACACCCGCCGGGCACGGCTGGATGTACCCCACCGACGGGCTCCTCGTGCACGGCAACCACTACCAGGCGGGCATCCCGGCCGCGATCGCCGCCAACTACCGCCCCATGTCGTCGGACTCGCTCGTCCGCGTCCCGCGCGCCGAGCAGGGACTGAAGGCCCTGCGCTCCTCCACCGGCGCCGACGAGTCGCGCAAGCTCATCAAGCAGGCCATGTCCGACCACCTCGGCCACCCCGAGTCGCTCTGCACCCACCCCGACCCGCGACAGCCCGAGGTCAAGCACTGGGCCACGCTCGTCTCCTCCTGCGTGGATCTGACCAGCGGCGATTACCACGTCACCGCGGGCACCCCCTGCGACCGCGACTACCAGCACATGCCCTGGAACCTCTACGACGGCCCGTACGGAGACAACAGATGACGAGGACCGAGAGGACCGAGAGGGTCGAGAGGGTCGAGAAGGCCGAGAAGGCCGAGAAGGCCGAGAGGACCAAGAGGGCCGACATGACCTGTACTGCGAGGGGCCGACGGCGCCGGGCGGCGGTCACCGGGATCGTCGCAGCCACGCTCCTCACCGCCGTCGCCGGATGCAGCGGCGCCGACACTGCCGCCACCGGCGGAAAGCCCGCCGACGCCGCGAAGCTGAAGCTGAGCGCGACGACCGCCCCCGCCAAGGGCGCCCTGGACAAGGCGAACTGGCTTCTTGAGGACGAGCCGGACTCGCTCGACCTCGACACCCAGGGATCGAGCGCGGGCCGCGTCGTCCTCACGAACGTCTGCGAGCGGCTCTACCAGCTCCAGCCCGACATGACGACGAAGCCCTTCCTCGCCGAGAAGGCCCACGCGCCCGACGACAAGACCCTCGTCCTGACCGTCCGGGACGGCGTCACCTTCCACGACGGGTCGAAGCTGACCGCCGACGACGTGCTGTGGTCCCTGAAGCGGCACGCCGATCCGGACATGGAGCAGGCCGACGAGTTCGGCAACGTCAAGTCCATGAAGAAGACCGGCGACCGCGAGATCACCGTCCGCTTCAAGTCGCCCGACGCGCTCTTCACCAAGGCGCTCGCCGGTGACGCGGGCATCGTCTGGAACAAGAAGCGGGTGACCGGTTCCGGAGAGGACTTCGGAACGCCCGGCCAGGGCGACGCGTGCAGCGGCCCGTACGAGCTGACGGGCTGGAAGTCCGGCGACTCGATCACCATCGAGGCGTACGACGGCTACTGGGGCAAGAAGCCGCTGACCCGGCAGGTCGTCTTCCGCTGGGCATCGGACAGCGCGCTGGTCAACGCCCTGAAGACGGGCGCGGCCGACGGAACGTACGCGGAATCCCCGAACACCGCCTCCGCCCTGCGCACCAGCAAGGGGCTCGACGAGCACTACGGCCCGTCCACGGCGTCGCTCGTGCTCATCCCGACGGCCCGCGGCGGCCTGAAGGACCCGCAGATCCGGCGGGCACTGTCCCTCGCGATCGACCGGACGGGCATCGCCAAGTCGGGATACGGCGGGCTCATCCAGCCGTGGGCCACACCGGTCGGCTCGGGCGCCTGGGGGTACGAGAAGGATGAATTCGAGGCGGCGCAGGAGGAGTTGTCCGCGTCCGCGCCCGACACCCCGACCGCCGACGACCTGGCGAAGGCCAAGGAGCTCGTGAAGGAGGCGGGCGCGCCGGCCGATCCCATCGTGATCGGCACGGACAGCAGCCAGGGGCGGACGGTCGTCGCGAACGCCGTGCGTTCCGCGCTCCAGCGGATCGGGCTCAAGGGGCAGATCAAGACGGTTCCCACCGCCCAGTTCGAGGAGTTCTACAGCGATCCGGCCGCGCGGGCCGACATCGATGTGCTGGTCGGGGACTGGTACATCTCCAAGGCGGACCCCATGGGCTTCTACGACAACGGCCTCTCCGACTCCTCCAACAACTGGGTCGGCTTCAAGGACGCGACGTACGACAAGTTGGTCCGGAAGGCGCTGAGCACCCTGGACGACGCGAAGCGGGCCGAGCTCGCCATCGACGTACAGAAGCGGTTCGTGGACGCGGGGGTGTGGATCCCGGTCGCGCAGGTCCCCTCGGCCCTGGTCATCAGCGGAAAGCTGACGGGCCCGCCCGCTTCCCAGGCCTACCTCTACTACCCGTGGGCGGCCGAACTGGGCCTCAAGACGAAGAAGGGCTAGGTGAGACGGACCATGCTCGCTCGGATCTCCCGGCGTCTCGCCGGACTTGTCGCCACCCTCTTCGCCGCCTCGTTCGTCATCTTCGCCGCCGTGTACGCGGCGCCCGGTGACCCGGCGGTGTTCCTCGCGGGCGGCCGGGACAAACTGACACCGGAGCGCCTCGCCCAGGTGCGCTCCCAGTACCACCTGGACGAGCCGCTGGTGGTCCAGTACGGCCGTTGGCTGTGGGACTGCGTCCACTTCGACCTGGGACGCTCCTTCAAATACAGCGACCAGGTGGCCGACCTGGTGACGGCCCGCTTCCCGACGACACTCCAACTTGTCGCGTACGCGACCGTGCTGTTCGTCGTCCTCGGAGTCGGCGCCGGAATCCTGGCCGCGGTCAAGCGGTCCACGTGGGTGGACTCGGCGGTGGTCGGGGGCACGACGCTCGCGGCCTCGGTGCCTTCGTTCGTGGCGGCGATCGCGCTGGTCTCCCTGTTCGGGGTGCAGCTGGGGTGGTTCCCGGTCTCGGGCTCGGGGGAGGGCTTCGGGGGCACGCTGCACCATCTGACCCTGCCCGCACTGTCGTTGGCGCTCGGCGCCCTCGCCATCATCAGCCGGGTCACCCGGCAGGCGATGGCGGACGCCGCCGCGTCCGACCACGTGGAGGCGGCGCGCGCCTCGGGCGTCCCGGAACGGGACATCATCCGACGGCACGTCCTGCGCAACGCGCTCGGGCCGATCATCACGATGTGCGGACTCGTCATGGCGGGAATGCTGGCGGGCACGGTGGTCGTGGAGACGGCGTTCGGCATCAGCGGGATCGGTTCGCTCCTCGTGGGCGCGATCAATACGCACGACTTCCCGGTGGCGCAGGCGGTCCTGCTGCTCATGGTCACCGGCTACATCGTGGTGACGACCCTGGTGGACGTGGTGCACCCGCTGCTCGACCCGCGAGTGAAGGAGGCACGTTCCTGATGGCTTCTACCCCTTCTACCGCTACTTCTGCTGCTTCCGGTGCTTCCGCCGTGGCGCTCGCGCCCTTGGCCGTACGCCGTCGTCGACGCCCCATCGGGGTGCTGGTGGCCGCGGGCCTGCTCGGCCTCGTCGTACTGGCAGCGGTTCTCGCACCGCTCCTCGCGCCCTACGCCCCCGACGCCATCGACCTCTCGGCATCACTGGTCGGGACGTCCGGCGAGCACCTCCTGGGCACGGACTCGTCAGGCCAGGACCTGCTCTCGCGCGCCCTGTACGGAACCCGTACGAGCCTGATCGCGCCGGTCCTGCTCCTCGCCGTCGCGGCCGTCCTCGGCGTCACGCTCGGGGTGCTCGCGGCATGGCGCGGGGGATGGGTGGACGCGCTGGTCTCGCGGATCACGGACGTGATGTACGCGTTCCCCGGCCTGCTGTTCACCGTCCTGATCATCGCGGTCTTCGGCGCGGGAATGACGACGTCGGTACTGGCACTCGGCCTCGCCTTCACGCCGACGATCGCCAAGTACGTACGCTCGCTGGCCCTTTCGGAATCGCGCAAGCCGTACGTCGACGCCTACCGGGTGCAGGGAATGGGCGGCGCGCGGATCTGCGTCGCGCACCTGGTGCCGAACCTGGGCCGAGCGATCCTGGGCTACCTGGTGGTGTTGTTCGGGGAGGCGCTGATGTCCCTCGCGACGCTGTCGTACCTCGGCTTCGGCGCCCAACCGCCCTCATCCGACTGGGGCCTGATGGTGCAGGAGGGCCAGGCGGCCGTGGTCCAGGGCGCGTTGCTCCCGGCACTCGTCCCCGGCACGGCCATCGCGCTGGTCGTCGTGTCCTTCAACGTGGTCGGGGTCTGGGCCGCCGACCGGCTAGGGAGGCAGTGACCCATGCTGCTCGACATCGAAGACCTCACTCTGCGGGTACCGGGCGCGGCCCGGCCGCTCCTCCAGTCGGTGTCCCTCACCGTGCGGCCCGGCGAAGTCGTGGGCCTGGTGGGCGAGTCGGGATCGGGGAAGTCGACCACGGCGAAGGCGGCGCTCGGCCTCCTCCCGGCCGGGGCCAGGACATCGGGCTCCGTCCGCGTGAACGGCGCCGAAGTCCTGACCCTCACGGGCGAGGCCCTGCGCACGCACCGCGCGCGGACGGTGGCCATGGTCCACCAGGACCCCCGCGCCGCCCTCAACCCGGTGCGCCGCATCGGCGACTTCCTGGTCGAGAGGGGCGCGACGCGCGAGCGTGCCGTGGAACTCCTGGACGCCGTGGGCCTTTCCGACCCCGAACACCGCGTACGCCAACGGCCGCACGAGCTCTCGGGCGGCATGCTGCAACGCGTGGTCATCGCGGGCGCGCTCGCGGCGGAGCCGAGCCTGTTGCTCGCGGACGAGGCGACCAGCGCGCTCGACGTCACGACGCAGGCGGAGATCCTGGCCCTCCTGCGCCAACTGCGCTCCACCCGGGACCTCGGCCTCCTCTTCATCACCCACGACCTGCACCTCGCGGCGGCGTACTGCGACCGCGTGTACGTCATGTACGCGGGCCGCGTGGTGGAGGAACGCTCGGCCGAGGCCCTGTTCGCGACACCGGCCCACCCCTATACGCGGGGCCTGCTCTCCTGCTCGCCCACCCTGGGCGACACGACCCACACCCTCCACCCGATCCCGGGCCGCCCGCCGTCCCTGTCGGACACGTTCGAGGGCTGTCCGTTCGTGTCGCGGTGCGGGGACGCGGAGGAGTCCTGCCGGACGTGGACGCCGGAGCGGTTGAAGCTGGACGACGGCGGAACAGCGGCGTGCATGGTCGTGGGCGGGCACCCCGATCTGCGACCGCAGAGCACGGAAACGACCGAGGTGAGCCACTGATGTCCACGTCCCTCGACCTGCTGGCGGTAGAAGGCCTGAGCAAGAGCTACCCCTTGCCCGGCGGTGGTCGCCACCAGGCGGCCGACAACGTGACGTTCACCGTCCGGCCCGGCGGTTCCGTGGGCATCGTGGGCGAATCGGGCTCGGGCAAGACGACGGTCGCCCGCATGCTGGTGGGCCTGGTCCGCCAGGACTCCGGCACGGTGACCGTGAAAGACCGCCCACGCGAGGCCCGTACGCCCCGCAAGCGCACCGCACGTCTGGCCAGGGCGAGGGAGATCCAGATGGTCTTCCAGGACCCCTACCTCTCCCTGGACCCCCGCCTCACCTCGTCCCAGTGCCTGCGCACGGCCCTGCACCTGCACGGCAGGGACGAGAAGCTGGCGGCAGGGCTCCTGGACCAGGTGGGCCTCGGCTCACGCGAGGCCGGCGCCCGCCCCCGCGAACTCTCCGGCGGCCAGCGCCAGCGCCTGGCCATCGCGAGGGCGCTCGCGGTGGATCCCCAAGTCCTGGTCCTGGACGAGGCGGTGGCGGCTCTGGACGTGTCGATCCAGGCCCAGATCCTCCAGCTGCTCGGCGAGATCCGCCGGGACACCGGGGTGGCTCTGGTCTTCGTCAGCCACGACCTGGCCGTCGTCCAGCACATCACCGACGAGGTCCTGGTGATGCGCCGGGGCAAGGTGGTGGAACAGGGGCCCACGGACCGGGTACTGACGGCACCGGAGGACCCGTATACGAACCTGCTGCTCGCCTCGGTCCCGGGCGAGGGCTGGAACCCACAGGATGTGACGTCGGCGAGGGCGGCATTGAGCTCGGCATAGGCCAGGGCGGCATTGAGCTCGGCGTAAAGGCGGGGCCCTGCACAAACGCGGGGCCCTGCACAAACGCGGGGCCCCGCACAAACGCGGGGCCCCGCATAAAGGCAGGAGCCCTGTCTCCGCGCTTGCGCGCGGGGACAGGGCTCCTTGGGTACTGCTATCCGTGTCCGGATCAAGTCACCGGAACTCTCACACATCCCATTCGCATGGGACGCCCCACTACTGGGGGGTGACGTTCTCCGCCTGCGGACCCTTCGGGCCCTGCGTGACATCGAAGCTCACGGCCTGGTTCTCCTCAAGGGAGCGGAAGCCGTTCGCGTTGATCGCGGAGTAGTGGACGAAGACGTCGGGGCCTCCGCCTTCCTGGGCGATGAATCCAAAGCCCTTTTCGGCGTTGAACCACTTCACGGTTCCGGTAGCCATAAGCCCTCCTTGGGCCAAAGGGTTGCCCTGCTCCAGAACCTGCGATTGTTGAAACAACTGCATAAGTCTGAAAACGACGAGAGCCTGCGGGTTACATGCTCCGCAGGCTCTGTACTGCAAGGGAAACCAAACTGCAACTTGCGGTGAGCTTAGCACGCAGGCAGCTGAATGCAATAGGGGGCAAGATCACGTCACCCGGATGTTTGACGGACCCCCTGGAGGGGTTGACGGACCAGGTCCGGAGGGGTTGACAAGGGCGGGATCGGGGCCCCGCTTTCTGCACCGTACCGCAAGGGGGCTAGCCTCCCCGATGTGGACAATTCTCCCGTTGGCACCATCACCGGGGAGGGCTCAGACCAGCTCCCCGGTCATCACCGCACCCCCAGGCCGCGCGTCGGTCACATTCAGTTCCTGAACTGCATGCCCCTGTACTGGGGTCTCGCGCGGACCGGAACCCTGCTCGACTTCGAGCTCACGAAGGACACCCCGGAGAAGCTCAGTGAGCAGTTGGTGCGGGGCGATCTCGATATCGCGCCCGTCACTCTCGTCGAGTTCCTCAGGAACGCCGACGATCTCGTCGCTTTTCCCGATCTCGCGGTCGGCTGCGACGGCCCGGTGATGTCCTGCGTGATCGTCTCGCAGGTCCCCCTCGACCAGCTGGACGGCGCCAGGGTCGCGCTCGGCTCGACCTCGCGCACCTCCGTGCGCCTGGCGCAGCTGCTGCTCGCCGAGCGCTACGGCGTACAGCCCGACTACTACACGTGTCCGCCCGACCTCGGCGTGATGATGCAGGAGGCGGACGCCGCCGTGCTCATCGGGGACGCGGCGCTGCGGGCCAACCTGATCGACGGGCCGCGCCTGGGCCTTGACGTGTACGACCTGGGCCAGATGTGGAAGGAATGGACGGGTCTGCCGTTCGTCTTCGCGGTCTGGGCGGCCCGGCGCGACTACGCGGAGCGCGAGCCCGCCGTCGTGGACGCGGTGCACAAGGCGTTCCTGGCCTCGCGCGACCTCTCCCTGGAGGAGGTCGGCAAGGTCTCCGAGCAGGCCGCGCGCTGGGAGGCCTTCGACGCTCAGATCCTGGAGCAGTACTTCACGACGCTCGACTTCCGGTTCGGGAGCGCGCAGCTGGAGGGCGTGACGGAGTTCGCGCGCCGGGTGGGGGAGACGACGGGCTTCCCCGCGGATGTGCGGGTGGAGTTGTGGGGTAAGCAGCCTTAAGCCGCGGACCACTCCGAGGCACGGACCATTCCGAGCCGCGGACCACTCCGAGGCACGGACCATTCCGAGCTGCGGACCACTCCGAGCCGCGGATTACCTTGAGCCGCGGACTACTCTGAGCCGCATCTGGAGACAGTGCCCGCGGCCCGGGTGGACGCGGGCGTGCGGCGCGTCCGGGGGAGGCCTTCGTCATGCACCCGCTCGATCCCGGCGAACCGACCGCCGTCGGCCCCTACCGCCTGCTCGGCAGACTGGGCTCGGGCGGCATGGGCCGGGTCTATCTGGGGCGCAGCTCGGGCGGCCGTACGGTCGCGGTGAAAGTCGTCCATCCGCACTTCGCGCTCGACGAGGAGTTCCGCGCCCGCTTCCGGCGCGAGGTGGACGCGGCGCGGCGGGTGGGCGGCGACTGGACGGCGCCGGTGCTCGACGCGGACCCGGAGGCGCCGGTGCCGTGGGTGGCCACGGGCTACGCGGCGGGGCCTTCACTCGCGGAGGCGGTACGTGACCTGTCCCCTCTCCCCGCCCATTCCGTACGCGTACTGGTGGCGGGCCTGGCCGAGGCGCTGACGCACGTCCATGGCCTGGGACTCGTGCACCGTGACGTCAAGCCGTCGAACGTGATGCTCACGATGGACGGCCCGCGCCTCATCGACTTCGGCATCGCACGCGCGACGGACGGCACGGCCTCGCTCACGTCGACCGGCGTCTCCGTCGGCTCGCCCGGCTACATGTCGCCGGAGCAGATCCTCGGCAGGGGGGTCACAGGGGCGGCGGACGTCTTCTCACTGGGCGCCGTCCTCGTGTACGCGGCCACGGGGGCATCCCCGTTCCCGGGTGATTCCTCCGCGTCGCTGCTCTACAAGGTCGTACACGAGGAGCCGGAACTCGGCGCGCTGGACGGCGATCTGCGCGACTTGGCACGGGAGTGCCTGATCAAGGACCCGGCTGCGCGCCCGACTCCGCGGGAGGTCGCGCGGCGGCTCGCGCCCTCGGGTGTGGACGGGCTCGTGGCGGCCGGGTGGCTGCCGGGGCCGCTGGTGGAGCGGGTCAGCCGGAGCGCGGTGCGGATCCTCGACCTGGAGACGGACGGGGTCGGGGGCGCGGAACAGCCGTCGGGGCCGGTGCCGTTCGGCGGTTCGGTGGTGGGGTGGCCTGCGGGCGGCCGGGCCGAGGGGCGTGAGCCGCAGAGCAGTGGGACCTTCGGCCCACCGGACGCTTCGTACGCGTCGGCGCCCGCCGCGTACGTCCCCACGCAGACCTCACCTCCGTCGTCAGCCCCGCCACCGGACCCGCCCGGCCGGGTGAGCGTCTCGGTCGCCGCGACGTCCACGCCGAGTGGGGCCGACGGGCAGCGGGGCCGCAAGGTCAGTTGCACGCTGGTCCTGGGCGTCGCGGGCGCGCTCGCAGCGGCGACCATCGGGTCCGCCTTCGTGTTCGGGCTGCTCCCGGGAGAGAACGACAAGAGCAGCGACACGGCCCGGCCCCCACAGGCGACGGCAAGCGGCCAGCAGGGCGACGGCAAGGTCCCAAGCTCCTACCTCGGCACGTGGGAAGGCCAGGCGACAGCAGCCAACGGCGCGATCCCGATGGGCACGTTCAGCCTCAAGGTCGAGCAGGGCAAGGTCGGCGAACGCTTCGCGGTCATGACGCAGACGGACCAGCTGGGCGGCGTCTGCGCGGTGGACCTGGTCCTGAAGTCGGTGTCGCGGAAGGAGATCGTGGCGCAGGGCAAGGGCCAGGCGGACAGCGCGGCCCAGTGCACGAAGAACAGCCACACGGTCCGCCTACGCCCCAAGGGCGACGCCCTGCTGTACCTCTCGGAAAACAAAAAGTCAGGCAACCCAGAGGCCCAACTCTCCCGCGTGGACTGACAACCCGCAGTCGGCCCCGCACCGCCCGCCGCTCATTCGCTGCCGGAGGCCGCCCGCCGCCGGTATGCCCCGTACAGCCAACCGCCCGCCAGAGCGCCCAGAATCGTCGCCCCCAGCCCCACCACCCACACATACGGATAGTTCAGGCTGACCCAGCAGTACTCGCCGCTCGCGTTGCAGTACCCGCTCCGATGGCTTCGTTTGGGGCGGATCGTGTGCATGGCGATGGAGAGAATTAGGACGCAGGCGCCGATACCGGGCAGGGCCGCGGCCGTCCATCCCGCCGAGC
The DNA here is from genome assembly GCF_055570235.1 of Streptomyces sp. NPDC031274. Classification (NCBI taxonomy): domain Bacteria; kingdom Bacillati; phylum Actinomycetota; class Actinomycetes; order Kitasatosporales; family Streptomycetaceae; genus Streptomyces; species Streptomyces sp. NPDC031274. The sequence goes on from NZ_JBVIHP010000018.1 coordinate 69,173, forward strand.
GGGGCTTGTCCTGCTTCCAGTTGATGTACCGCAACGGCAACGCCACCAGCGCGCCCGCGACCGGCAGAAGCAGCCCGGCCGTGACCGCGAAGCCATAACCCCCGCCCGGCCACTTCGGCGCGAGGTCGCGCCACATCTCGCCGGCCCAGGCATAGGGACCGAGGACGAGGGCGGCAGCCACCGCGAACCCGATGAGGAGGACCAGGCAGGCGAACCCGGCCTTCTTCCAGCCGCTGCCCTGCGCAGCCGCGGCCGCGGCCTTGGGCCGCGCAGGCTTCGCCGAACTGCCCATCAGGGTCCTCCCCGTTCCCGCGTCACATCGGCGTCGTAACAGTGACCGGCTCCCCGCTGCCCGTCCAGCGCAAATGGGACGGCCCGGCTCAAGTCTCTCTGAACCGGGCCGATCCCTTTGGGCTGCCGTCAGGAAGCCACTTTGTTACTTGTTCGCGTTGGCGAGCTCGATGTCCAGGTCCTCGTAGGCCTTGCGGGCCTTGGTGATGAACTCGGACATGCCCTGGAGGCCCTCAAGAGCCTTCTTCGCGCCCTTGGTGAACTCCTTGAAGGACTTCTCGAAGGCCGCCGAGCCCTTCTGGGTGGTGTAGCCGTTCTCCACCAGGAGGTCGATGCGGCTGTCGATCGCGTCGAGTTCGCGGTGGAAGTCGTCCATGTCCTTCAGAAGCTTGCCGGCTTCTTTGTCCATCTCGGCATATGTGAGATCGGTGTCCTTCTTGGCCATCGGGCACTCCCTTTTCCGACTTGCCGCAGGGCCAACCCCCGTGGCTCCCGTATTCGCTGATGCGGATGATCCGATCGTCAGCGTGGCACAGAAGCTTACGGGGGGACGGGCGGGGGCGCACAGCCCTCTGGGGGAGCGAGGGCTCTGTGAGGTCGTGCACAAGGTGGTTGCGGATGGGAAGTGCGGGGCGGATAGGGTTCGCTGACACCATGGGCAGTGGTCCGTGCTCCGGCCGGGGCGGGCCTCGGTCTGATGAGGAGGACGAGCGTGCGCCTGACCCTGACCGTCGTCGATCCCATGAGGGGCATGAGCTCCGATGTGGTGCTCGATGTCGACCCCGAATCAGTTGTCGGGGACATCGCGCGCGAGTTGGGCCGACATGTCGGGTATGTCGATGAAGGGCCGCAGGCGCAGGTCATCGCCATCGGCAGTGGGCGCGGTGGAATCGGTGGGGCCGGGCTGCCCAGCGACGGCGCACCTGCCGTCTTCGTCGACGGGTATGCCGTCGACCCCCATGCGACGGTGGTCGGGTCACCATTGCGCGAGGGGGCCGTCGTCAGCCTGCACGATCCCGCCGGATGCCTCCCCGGAGAGCCGGCCGGCCTGGTCGAGCTGCGCGTCGCGAGCGGCCCCGCCGCCGGGGCCGTGCACCGGCTCGGGGTCGGGCGCTACGAGATCGGCAGGGGTGCGGCGTCGTACGTACGCATCGACGACCCCGAACTCGCGGACCGAGCCGTCGCGTTGTCGGTCAAGGTGAACGGGATATGCCAGGTCGCCATACATGGGGACAAAGAGGGTGTAACTCTCGACGGTGAAGAGCTCGACGGTGACGAATGGCCGGTGGGCGGGCAACTGGCCGTCGGCAACACGCTGCTCGAACTTCACCGTTACACGCCGCCCGACGCCGCGCTCAAGTGGTCCGACGACGGCGCCGGGCTCGACTACAACCGGCCGCCGCGACTGCGTCCCTCCGAGCGGCAGACCACGTTCCGGCTGCCCCAGTCGCCCCGGGAGTTCGAGGCCCGACCGCTGCCGTGGCTCATGGCGTTCATGCCGCTGGCCGGCGCCGTCGTCTCCGCCTGGGTCTTCGGGCGCTGGCAGTTCCTGATCATCGCCGCCCTGAGTCCGATCATGCTCTTCGGCAACTACTTCATGGACAAGAAGCACGGTCGGCAGTCGCATGCGAAGCAGGTGAAGGAGTACAAGGAGCAGAAGGCGCGCATCGAGCAGGACGCGCGAGAAGCCCTCGTCGCCGAGCGTCTCGACCGGATCGAGGCCGTTCCGGACCCCGCGCTCGTGCTCGCTCTGGCCACCGGCCCCCGGAGCCGGCTGTGGGAGCGCAGGCGCGCCGACGCCGACCATCTGCTGCTGCGCCTCGGCACCGGCCGACTGCCGTCCGAGGTCGTGCTCGATGACCCGGAGCAGGACGAACACCGGCGCCAGGTCACCTGGAAGATCGAGGACGTCCCGGTGGCACTGCCGCTGCGGGACATCGGGGTGGTGGGCATCGCCGGTCCCGACGACACGGCACGGGCCCTTGGGCGCTGGGCCGTCGCCCAGACCGCGACGCTGCACAGCCCGATGGACGTGCTGTTCTACGTCCTCACGGAGAACTCGGCGCAGGAGAGCTGGGACTGGGTACGCTGGCTGCCTCATTCCCGCCCCGGCGGCGACCACGCCCATGTCCTGATCGGCGTCGACTCCGAGACCGTGGGCGCCCGCATCGGTGAGCTGACGCAGATCCTCGACGCCCGCCAGAAGGCCGCGAAGGAAGGCGGCCAGCGAGACGCCACCTCGTTCGGCGACCCCGACATCGTCATCATGTGGGACGGATCGAGGCGGCTGCGGTCGATGCCCGGTGTGGTGCGGCTCCTCCGCGAAGGTCCCACGGTCTCGATGTTCTCGCTCTGCATCGATGCCGAGGAGCGGTTCCTGCCCGGCGAGTGCCAGGCCGTCGTCGTCGCCGAGCCGCGTCCCGTTCAGACCGCGGCGAAGACGAGCGCAGGGAAGGGTACGAGGACCGCCTCCGATCGGCTCAGGGGCAGGCGGTCCGCGAGTGCGGCGCCCGAGGCCCCGCCCGGTGGATTCCCTTCTTTCAGCGCCTGGGATCACGCCGGGTCCGCTGTGGCCGACGTGGATAAAAGCTTGGGCCTGCGGCTGCGCGTCCACCAGACCGGCGCCAGGGTCATCAGCGACGTGCGGCCGGACTTCGTCGCGCCCGCCTGGTGCGCCCGGCTCGCCCGCTCCCTCTCCCCGCTGCGGGACATCAGCGGTGAGACCGAGGACTCGGCGCTGCCCGCGTCCAGCCGTCTGCTCGACGTCCTCCAGCTGGAGCCGCCGACCGGCGACGCGATCACGGCGCGCTGGCGCACGGGCGGTCAGTCGACGATGGCGGTCATCGGAGAGTCGTACGACGGCCCGTTCGGCATCGACCTGCGGCGGGACGGACCGCACGGCTTGATTGCGGGCACCACCGGCTCCGGTAAGTCGGAGCTGCTGCAGACCATCGTGGCCGCGCTCGCGGTGGCCAACACCCCGGAGGCCATGACCTTCGTGCTGATCGACTACAAGGGCGGCTCGGCGTTCAAGGACTGTGTGAAGCTGCCGCACACGGTCGGCATGGTCACCGACCTCGACGCACACCTCGTCGAGCGCGCCCTCGAGTCGCTTGGCGCCGAACTCAAGCGGCGCGAGCACATCCTGGCCGCGGCTGACGCCAAGGACATCGAGGACTACCAAGACCTCGTGCGTCGCGCCCCGTCGCACGCGCCGGTGCCCCGACTTCTCATCGTCATCGATGAGTTCGCGTCGATGGTCCGGGACCTGCCGGACTTCGTCGCCGGCCTGGTCAACATCGCTCAGCGAGGCCGGTCCCTCGGCATCCACCTGCTGCTCGCCACGCAGCGGCCCAGCGGTGTCGTCTCGCCCGAGATCCGGGCCAACACCAACCTGCGCATCGCGCTGCGCGTGACCGACGGCGGCGAGTCCAGCGACGTCATCGACTCTCCCGAGGCCGGGCACATCTCGAAGAGCACGCCGGGACGCGCGTACGTCCGTCTCGGACACGCCTCCCTGATCCCCTTCCAGTCGGGCCGTGTCGGTGGCCGCAGGCCCGGGGCCGCCGACCCGCAGGCCCTCGCCCCCTGGTCGAGCCTGCTGCAGTGGCAGGACCTCGGCAGGCCCGCGCTCGTGAAGCCCAAGGGCGAGGCCCGCGAGGATGAGGAGATCACCGACCTCAAGGTGCTGGTCGACGCCGTACGCGAGGCCAACGACGCCATGCGCATCCCGGCTCAGCACAGCCCCTGGCTCCCCGCGCTCGGCGACACCCTGCTCCTCGACGAGATCCCGGCGGCGCAGGGTGCGGGGGCGCTTCCCCCGGCCCCGTACGGCATCGCGGATCTGCCCTCCGAGCAGGCGCGCATCCCGGTGACGGTGGACTTCGCCACCTTCGGCCACCTCCTCATCGGCGGTGCGCCCCGCAGCGGGCGCTCCCAGGTGCTGCGGACCATCGCGGGCTCCCTGGCCCGCACGCACTCCACCGCCGACGTGCATCTGTACGGCATCGACTGCGGCAACGGCGCGCTCAACGCCCTGTCCCGGCTGCCGCACTGTGGCGCGGTCGTCAGCCGCGCGCAGACGGAGCGGGCCATCCGCCTCATCAACAGACTGAGCGGCGAACTCACCCGCCGGCAGGACGCATTCGCGGAGAAGGGATTCGCGGACATCGGGGAACAGCGGGCCGCCGTACCGGAGGACGATCGGATGCCGCACCTGGTGATCCTGCTCGACCGCTGGGAGGGCTGGCTTCCCGGCCTCGGCGAGTACGACCACGGTGTGCTGACGGACGAGATCATGGCCATGATGCGGGAGGGCGCGAGCGTCGGCATCCACCTGATCATGACGGGTGACAGGCAGATTCTCTCGGGACGGATCTCCTCGCTCACCGAGGACAAGTACGCTCTGAGGCTCTCCGACCGCGCAGACTTCTCGATGCTGGAGATCAACGCGCGCAAGCTGCCCGACGAGATCGCCGCCGGCCGTGCCTTCCAGAACGGAACCGCGACCGAGACCCAGTTCGCGCTGCTGAGCGAAGACGTCACGGGCCAGGGGCAGGCGGCGGCCCTCACCGTCATCGGTGAGGCGGCGGCCGAGCGGGACACCGAAGTCCCCCGCGCCCGCAGGCCGTTCAGGGTCGACGTGCTCCCGTCCCGCATCTCCTTCGACGACGCGTGGCGGCTTCGGGACGCCTCGCTTCCGGCCTCCCCGCTGTGGGGCCTGGTGGGCGTCGGCGGCGACGAACTGACCGGATTGGGCACCGATTTGGGGCAGGGAATGCCTGTTTTTGTCGTCGGCGGCCCCGCCAAGTCGGGCCGCAGTACCGTCCTGATGAACTTCGCCCGCTCCTACCTGGGTCAGGGCGTGCGCCTGGTGATCGCTGCTCCGCGGCAGTCGCCCCTGCGTGAACTGGAAGGCCGCGAGGGCGTCTTGAAGGTGTTCACGGAGGACGACATCGAGGAGGACGACCTCAAGGAGGTTCTGGCGTCGGCGACGCGCGAGGAGCCGATCGTGGTGCTCGTCGACGACGCCGAGACGCTGGACGACTGTGACGCGGAAGATGTGTTCAAGCGCATCGTCCAGCGGGGCGGCGAGGAGGGCCTCGCTGTCGTCATCGCCGGTGACGAGGAAGAGATCTGCGGCGGCTTCTCCGGCTGGCAGGTCGACGCGAAGAAGGCGCGGCGCGGCATCCTGCTGTCCCCGCAGGACAGTTCCGCGGGCGACCTGATCGGCATTCGCACGACGCGCAGCACGGTCGGCGGGCCGATCACTCCGGGCAGCGGTTTGCTGCACCTTGGGGACGGGGAGACGCGGACGGTTACTACGCCTATGCCGGTGTAGGGGTGGTGCGAGGACTGAACCGTCGGGAGAAAGACGTCAGTTGTCGTTGGAGTGAGGATCGGGGACAGTGTCGGGGAGGGGCTGGCGGAGCAAGTACCTGTGGAGGTCGCTGTGGGTGTCCTCCGTGTCGATCCGCAGCCACGAGCCGTCGCGGAAGCGCAGGAGCAGCATCCGCGACTCGAACTCCCAGTTGAACGGGTCGACCAGGCTCGCCTCCTCGGCGCCGAGCCGGGCGACGACCTCCGTGTGCTTCTCCCGGTCCAGGACTGCACGCACAGGTGGTGCCGCGAGGACGATGCCGTCCGGGGCGATGAGCACGAGGCGCTGGTCGTCGGTGGAGTGGGTGTACCAGTGCAGCAGAAACTGCCCCGCCGCAGCCTGCCAGTTCCCGTCGAAGACGCGGTCGAGCCCCTGCTCGACGATGAAGGCCTCATGCCGCTGGGCTTCGCCCCTCTTCCCCCGCAACCGCTCCTTCTCACTCTTGGAGTCGAGACTGCGCAGGACCGCCTCCCTCGCTTCTGTCACGAGGGTCGCCAACCAAACGATCAACCTGAACGGCGCGGCGAGCACCTCGAAGACCATCTCCAAGGGGTGCATCCGCCCCGGCCGGAGCCGCGGGGACCCGGCCGCCTGGAACACGTCGGCGGGCGGCGTGGGAATCTTGCCAATCGTGCACCACTCCATGGCTTCGGCCTGAATGCCCAACCGGTCGGCGATTGCGCGTTGCTCGTCCGTGGATGTCACGTCAGGCACTCCTCATGGGCGTCGCAGAATGGCTTGCTGCTTCGTTAGGCTATCCGGTACCGGGTGCTGTGAAGAGGGTGGAGAGCGGTCAATTTGCTCCCCATTGTCTCCAGATGCACGAGCGATACGGTCAGGGAAACGAACGGGGAGGGGGTCCCGTGGCGGACCATCAGAAGGCGGATATCGCCCTTATCAAGCAGGCATCGCGAGATATGGGAAAGATCCACAACGAGTTCGAGCGCAACGGCAACCCTGCCGACGAATACGGCAGTGCCGTGGGCCATGGCGCCCTGAAAGATGCCTTTTCGGACTTCGGGGACACCTGGAAGAAGACCAGGAAGAAGCTCATGAAGGAGCTTGAGAAGCTGGCCGAGTTCACCTCGGTCGCCGCCAAGGAGTACGAGAAGATCGACCACAAGCTGGCCGAGGCGATCCGTGGCGCCAAGGCGGAAGGCAAGGGCAAGAAGTGAGTAGGACGGACAGCGACTGGCCACCCCTCTGGCATGACGATCCCACCCCGGGAGACCCCGAGGAAGTGGCCGAGCTGGGTCGCAAGCTGCGCAAGATGGCCAAGATGATCGACGAGCAGTCCCGCGTCATCAAGGCCCTTGGCTCCGTGGACGGTTGGGACAGCGACGCGGGCCGGGCCTTCCACGACATGGCAGGCGGCACCGGGGACAAGCTCAAGAAGTCCTTCGAGCGCTACGACGAGGCCGCCAAGGCTCTCGGTGAGCACGTGCGGGAAGGCGAGTCGAACGAGTTCGCCGGTGAAATGCGCAGGGCGCAGCGCAAGGCGGACAAGGCGCTGGGTGACTATCGCGAAGCCAAGAGTGACTTTGACCTGGCGGAGCGCGAGGTGAAGAAGTACGACGAGAAGTACCCCACCCACAACGTTCCCGCCGGCGAGAAGGAGGATTACGAGCGCTGGAAGGAGAAGAAAGCCGACGCGCTGCTTCGCATCGGCGGCTCCCGGAAACTGGTGAAGGAGGCCAGGGATATCTATGACGATGCGGGGGACAAAGCCGCTCGGCATATCAGGGACGTCGTGCATCACGATGACGTCCGGGATCCGGGCGGCTTCATGAACTGGCTCGGGGACTGGGCGGATGCGCTCTCGAACATATCTGCCGTCCTGTCCGTGCTCGCGGTGATCTGTGCTTTCGTTCCGCCGCTTCAGGCTCTGGTTCCCATCCTCGCGGGCCTTGCCGTAGCTGCCAGCGCTCTCGCGCTTGCGGGCCACGCGTATGACATGACGGCGCGCGGGGGCAAGGTCAGCTGGGTGAAGCTGGGGGGTGACGTACTGGGCGTGATGCCGGGACTTGGCGCCCTCAGGGGGTTTACGGCGCTCAAGGGACTCAAGGGCCTGTCAAAGCTCAAGGGCCTTGGAACCTTCAAGGGGGGCACAGCTCTCGAGGGTGTCGGGGACAAGTTCCTGAACGGCATGGGCGTCACGATCGTTAACGGGAGCCGCGCGTTGCTCAAGAAGGGGCCCATCGAAGGCAAGAACATCACAGCGGTCATCAAGGGGGCAGGCCTCGCGAGCGCCTTGAACCGGATGCGCAAGGGGGAAAATGGCGAGAGGACCGGATACCAGGAGCCGGCCCCTGCCACGCCAACGCCTAAACCCTCTCCTCAACCTTCCCCCACACCCAGTGCCTCGCCGAAGCCGTTCAACGCGGCGTTGGCGGCCTAGGTCGTGCCTGGCGGCATTTGAGACGGAGAGGAGAATCCACAGTTGACTACCGACACCATCGAAGACAGTCGGCCCAGCCTCACGGGAAGCGACGGCATAGAGGTTCGCTGGGTCATGCCTGAAGGGTTCCTCGAGCTTCCCTTCGAGGCGGATGACCTGGATGAACTCTGCCGCAAGCTGATGGAGTTGGCCCGAGAGGCACTGCCGGGTGCCAGTGAGGACGTCCAACTCGAATGGGCTTCCATGTGCGCGGCGAACTACGACGAGTTCATCGAGGCGGGAGTTCAGTACGCCGGTTTCGTGGTGACGGAGGTCGAGGACGTCCGCTGTACGGCCACGGTGAACGTCAGCCTCGTGGACCTGGACGAACGAGCCGGGGCCAAGCCGGTGGGCTTCATCGCATCGACGATGCGGCACCTGGAGATCGGTCAGGTGGACGAGGTGAAGTTGCCCTGTGGCCCCGCCGCGACCTGTATAGGCACTCGGCAATCCTTCGTGGACGGCAGCCTCACGGAGTCGGGGGAGGACGAGCCCATCTGGACGTCGTTCATCCAGGTCCAGATTCCGCTGAGCAACCAGACCGTAATGGTGCTGGAGTTGGGAACACCGACGGCCGAGGGGTGGGAGACCTTCTCCGCGATGTTCGCCGGTGTCGTGAAGAGCGTCCGATTCTTCGACGAGCAGGGACTGCCCTTGGTGATGCCGGGGTGAATGCGATGAACGAATCACCGGAGGAGGCGGGTTCACCACTCGAGGCGGCGACCCCCACGGACTACCGTCTGCTGGTCCCCCGCGAGTGGTTCCGCGTCGACCTCACGCAAGACCGGTGGCGCGGCCAGCTGAAGACCTTCGTGGATCGGCAGGCGCAGGGCCGCGGGGTCTCCGCGGATCTCACGCGCAATGTATGGACCACGCTGCGGAACACCGCGGAGTCCGGCCTGGCGCGTGGCGCCATGGAGTTCTTCCTCCTGACGACCTCACAGGACGGCGGCTTGCCCGCCTCACTGCTGGTGTCGTTGATGCCACTGGGCGATTCGTCCGCGGACCCGCAGAGGTACGCGACGTATCTGGCGGCGCGCGAGTCCGAAGACGGAGCGTCGGGGCGGCAGGTGTCCGTGGTGGATCTTCCCGCAGGCACGGCTGTGCGCGTACTGGGCGCCACGTCCCTGGACGTTCATGTCCATATGCCGGGCGGCGCTGGCTACTTGGTTCTCTCCTTCTCGGCCCCCGTCACGGGAATGTCCGGCCCCATGGAGCACCTGTGCGACGCCATGGCTGGCTCGCTGCGGTGGGTGATGTGACGCACCTGCCGGGCCGATGAGGTGAGCTGATGGTGGAACGAGAGCAGAGGCATTGAGCGGCGAGTTCACCTGGATCTGAGGACGACTCCGACGTCCAGTTGCCGCTCGGCCCTGCTGTCCGCGTACAGGCGGTGCTGGCCGAGAAGCAGCGCTTCGGCTGGGGCAAGAAGGGCAGTGGGTCCCTCCAGTGCGGAGTCTGGCCGGATGGGCAGGGGGAGATCCCCGGCGAACCCTGACAGAAGGCTGGATACCGCCGGCGACGCCGGCATGGAGGCCTTCAGAATCTGCTCTGCTCGGGCAGGTCGAGTTCGGCGGCGTCGGGATGGAAGTTCGCGGCGAAGGGGTAGGGCCCGTAGTGCGGGTAGAAGGTCGGGACGTCGCCGCCGTTCTCGGCCGCGATGTGCGCGATCTTCCGGTACGCGGCTGCCCTGGCCCGGACCTTCTGGCGGGGGCGGTTTCCCCACTGCCGGGTCAACGTGACGACGAAGAACGCGAGGGTGGCGGCGACAACGAGTCCGGCTCCTGCGTAGAAGAACGTCTGCGTTCTGGTTGCCCAGTACTGGGCGTATGCGCCCCAGTAGAGGAAGATCCCGCAGAAGATCAGGGCCGTGGGGTAGCCCGCCTTCTTTCCAGCGCTGAGTAGCTGTTCGTCGTCGACAGAGCGAAGGCGCAGCATCTTCAAGACCGCTTCGTCGTCGAGGAAGTCGAACTGCAGCCTGCGGCCCTCGGACTCGGCGGCTTCCCGGGCGGCGGGCACCGCGGCGATGACGTCCCCCGGAATCATCTTCCTGATGATTCCCTCGCGGGCCCTGTACTCCCACGGCCCGGGGTCACGATCTTCCTCGTCTGACATGTGAGTTCTGCTCCCTGTCTCTAGGCCCTGGTGGCGCCACCAGGGCCTTGAACGCTTCCGTCGGTCTGCGATGTTCAACGGTTGATGGACTGAATTTCCTCGACCGTGTTGTCCTGGACCGCCTCCATCGTGCCGTTGGGCAGACCGGCCGCCTACGCCTGGCCCGTACCGACCGAGCCGACGCTATCCGTGGGGTTGTTGGTTCCGCCAGGGGTGATGGAGGGGGGCAAGTCGGATCATTTCGGGGTACTCTCATCGTGTCGTGACGCTTGGGACTGCCGGAGCAGATGGCGGTGGAGGTCGCTGGGGGTCTCCTCCGATTCGACCCGCAACCAGGAACCGTCGCGGAATTGCAGAAGTAGTACGTCCGTCATGGGTTCGCCGGAGAACGGATCGACAAGGACGGCTTCCCCGGCAGGGATGCGGGCCACGATCTCCATACGCTTCTCCCTGCCCACGCTGACGCGTTGAGGAGGGGCCGCGAGGGCGATGCCGTCCTCGGTCGCCAGGATGAGGCGCTCATGATGAGCGGAGTGGGTGTACCAGCGCAGCAGGAACTGCCCTGCGCCGGCATCCCAGTCGCCGTCGAAGACTTGGTCGAGCCGTTGCTCGGCGATGATGGCATCGCGCCGCTCGGCCTCGGCCCGCAGCCGCTGCTTCTCGTTCTGCGGGGCAAGGAGCCTCTCGATCGCCTCCACCGCATTCGAGAGAACGAGCAGTACTGCGAGGACCGGCATGAACACTATTGCCAGCGCTTTACCGACCATCCCCAACGGGCGCAGCCGCCCGGCCTGAAGCCGCGGCTCGCCAGCCGCCTGGATCACCTCCGCGGGAGGCCGTGGGATCTTGTCGATCGTGCACCACGCCGCGGCGTCGGCGTGGATGCCGAGGCGTTGGCCTATTGCGCGCTGCAGTTCCTCGGACGGCATTCCTCGGTTCTCCTGGGTTCTAGGGGGTCGATGGCTCGCAGGGGATCAAGCGGCTGTGGTTCGTTTCTCGAAATGCGCCTGTACGTCAGTGGAATTGAACCAACCAGGGCGTTGGTTGAGCCCTGTGCGCCGAGCGACTCGATGCGCCAGGCGTAGTTCACCGCGCAGCGCATGACACCGGCCTTGGTCGCGACGAAATGGCGGATCGAGCGCATGCCACGCCCTAAGCGCTCGGTGTCGAAGTCGATCACCTCGGGGCCCTGGGCGGCTCTCGGCGGGGATCCGGAACGTAGAGAAAGATCTGGTGCACCGGAACTGTCTGAGGGATCAGTTCGGCTGCCGAATCGAGCTCGAAGGCCAGCATCTTGACCTGCTTCTTGTTGGCCGGTTCGTCATCGACGAGTGCCCAGACACCGCTGTCCGTGTCGAGGGAGAAGGCGACGGTCACTCGGTCCTCCTTAGGAATGTGGTCATGGCGGCGTCAGTCGGCTCCCGGTGGAGCGAGGGTGGCTCCAACAGGTCGACGATATCTGTGGGGTTTCTGCCTTCACCAGGGGTGATATTGGGGCAATCCATATAATTCCGACAGACTGTCATAGTGTCGTGACGCGACGGCTGCGGCAGTCGAGGACCCCGGCTGCCTTGTGGCTGCCGGGGCCGCGATGTCCGGCGGTGTGTTTGCCGGTGCGATCGGGTGGTGTCGCAGTATGCGCAGGCGTACGACGGAAAGGCCGACGTGTGGGGGAGGGGATCGGTACGGCTTCCGGTCCACGTGTGGATTTCGCCCTGGTCCTAGGTCACCGCGCCTTCGGCGGTCGCTCGCCGCCGTCGCTGAAGCGCGCGACCGGTCTCCGTGCCCTGATGCAGGATCTCGCCGCTCGTACGCTCACGCCTGAGCAACTGAAGGAGCGGGCCGATCGAACCCGCACCCTCCTCGCCGAGCGTTTCGGGCATCACGTGATGGAAGAGGAGTCCGCCGAGATGCGGCGCAACATGCGGGAGGCTGCCGTTGCGCATTACGCGGGTGCCGGGGCCGGAGCTGCAAACGACCTCCGACGAGTACGACGTCGGGCAGGTCCTGACAGTCGTCGAGGACCCCGAGGACGAACTCGCCCCCAGGACGCCCGGTGAGGCGAGCGCCACGGGTGAACTGCTCGGTGCCGGGGCGTTCGCCGCCGCCGCACTCGGCGCTGCCGCCTTGGATGGCTGGGGCTCGGGGTGGCGCCCCGAGCCGAAGCCTCAGCGGTTGATGGACTGGATTTCCTCGACCGCGATGTCCTGGACCGCCTCGATGGTGCCGTCGGGCATGCCGACCGCCTGCGCCTGGCCCGTGCCCTGCCAGCTGATCTCCCAGGTGAGGGAGGCCTTCAACGGGAACGTGTCGCCGCCGGAGGAGCGGCGGTACGTGATGCCGCAGGGCGGGGTCTCCTTGGACTTGCCCTTGGCGTACGGCTCACCGATCTTGCCGTCGACGATGGGGCATTCGCCATTGGCGGGGATGGTGGTGGCGTCCCTGGTGCCGGGGTCGAGCGTGAGGGACTTGGGGGTGGCGGTCGTGGTCGCCTCGAGGTTGAACCCGGGCACGTTGATCTCCGCCGTCGCCTTGACGTCCTCGAAAACAGCCTTGTCGAGCCAGGCCCAAGTAGGCAGATTCACCTTGGTGTTGGCCTCGGGTGCAAGGGTGACCTTGGTGCCCGGGAGCTCCATGTGCTGGTAGGCGAGGGCGGCGAGCATCTTCGGGGTGATGGCCTCTTCGTGCTGGGGCGGCGGGGGCTCGCCGTTGTCGACCCAGAAGGGGATGTCGGAGCACGACATGCGCTTGAGGGCGTCCGGCTCGTTGGGGTTCTCGACCGCAGCCCAGAACATCCCCTCGCCGTCCTTCTTGACGTTGTAGTCCTTGTAGCCGGGGGTGTCCGTCCAGCCGTAGTCGTCCTCGTAGTGGCGCTTGAGCTCACCCAGGGCGGTTCCCCCCGAACCCAGGCCGGGGGTGTTCATCTGTTCCTTGAGATCTGCGGTGTTCTTCTTCTTGAAGTCCTTGGCGCCGAGGTACGGGGCGTACCAGCAGGGCGGCGGGTCCCAATTGACGTCGGCGGAGGATACGTTTCCGCTGGCGCCGTCTTTGGCGACGGCTCCGGAGTACTGGACCTTTGCGGCGGCGTAGATGCCGGTTTTGTCGGTGCCGCCTTCTTCTTTGGAGCCGCCCTTACCCGAACCGACCGGCTTCCCCGCATAGGCGACTTCGGTGAGGACGAGGGCGCTGAGGGCGAGCGTCAGGGCTGCGGTGGTGAGGACCGTAAGCCGTGATCTGTTCACTGGCACTTCTCCGCCTTCGTCTCGACGAACACCTTGGACGCCTGCCACAGGCCACTGCCTGTGGGGTGCTTGACCATGATCATCTTGTAGTAGTCGAAGTCCGCGATGCTCTTCTTGGTCTTCAGGATCTTGTTGGTCTTGATCTCTTTGCCGTAGAACTTGCTTGCGTCCGCACAGAACGCGACTTCCACTGAGTTGCCGTTCGTAGTGGACCGGGTGGTCGCCTGGTAGTGGCGCAGGGTGCCGGTGGCGGTCCAGCCGCCGTCGATCCAGCCGTCGATCTGGGTCTTCGCGTAGTGGAGTCCCTCACCGGTGGCGTATACGGTCACGGCGGCTTCCTTGGCCGTGCGCTTGTCGACGCCTCGGTAGATGGCACGGAAGAAGTTGGCTGCGTCGTCCATCGCAGCCGCTTCGTTCTTGTCCGTCGGCTTGTCCCAGTCGAAGACCAGGTCCATGTCCTTGGGCAGCGACACGTCCACGCCGTCCGGCTTGTCCTCCGCCGGTGCTCCCGACGGGTTTGCCGACTTCTTCGGCTTCTCTGCGCCCTGCTCGGCGCCGGCGATCTTGTCGTTGTCCTTGGCGTCGTCGCCCCCGCTGCCGCAAGCCGTCAGGAGCAGGGCTGCGGTCGCGGCGAGCGCGGCGGTGACGGGCATGGTGCGGCGGTTCACGGTCGGCTCCCGGTGGGGCGAGGGGTCTCCAAAGGGCCGACGTTAACTGTGGGGCTGTTGGTTCCGCTAGGGTCGATAACGGAGCAAGGTGCCCTATTTCGAGGAACTGTCATCGCGTCGTGACGCGAAGAAGGCCGCCATAGGGCCTCGGCCGCTTAGAGGGGCCGGGGCCCTGCGATGAGGGGCGTTCCGCGGGGACGTCTGGGTCAGCTGAGGCGGCCCATCGGCCTCAACTGAGCTTCGTCTCCAGCGACTTGACCACTGCGGGGAAGATCTTGGTGTCGCCGGCGTGTGACTGGAGGTAGGCATTGCCGTCCACCGCGAATCGGACACGTTGGAGGCGGCCTTGTCCCCCTTCACCGTGAAGCCGCCCGTGCGGGCGCCGACCGCCTTGGTCATGTCAGCCATGGCGTCCTGCGCTTGACCGGGTGCGTAAGCGGCGAGCGTGATGTAGGTGAAGGTGCCGTCGAACTCCTTCGCCTCTGCGACGCGGGCGAAGCTGTCCTGTGAGTCGCCGAAGGGGAACTGGCTCATCGCGTACCCGAGCGGGGCACAGACGGACTTGCTGAGCTTGATGTTGCCCCTCGGCTTGGCGAAGACGCCGCTGGGTCAGGGCCTAACCTCAGGCCAAGGAGCACCGGCACCGGCACCGATCGTGATCGTGCCACCGGCTCAAATAGGTAAATGCTCTAGTGTTGCCCGCCATGTGGCAAGGACAGCAGCCGCCCGGGGGCGAGCAGAATCCGCAGGACCGGAACCCGTACCAGCAGCCGGGTTACCAAGCGCCGAACCCGTACCAGCAACCGGGGTTCCAGCAGCCCGACGCGTATCAGCAGCCAGGGCAGTGGGGCACTCAACCGATGATGCCGGGAACGCCTCAGCAGCCCAGTGGTAGCGGTGGGACCGGGGGTGGCGGGAACAGGACCAAGGTGATCGCCATCGTGGCGGCCACTGCCGTCGTGGTGGCTGCGGGGATCACCGGGTTCTTCGCCCTGGGTGGAGACAAGGGCGATGAGAAGACGTCCGCTGCCCCGGAGAAGTCTTCGGCCGGGAAGCCCCGCCCCGATGACTCTCCGGCGGAGGGTGCGGAGGGAAGTGACGACGCGCGTGGCACGGACAACGGTCCCGAGCCAACGGTCAAGGGTTGGCGGACCGTTGTGAACCCCAAGCGCGGTACCACCTTTGACGTGCCCCCCGACTGGGACGTCAGGGCTGCGAATTCCGCAGTGGCGTTCGAGGACGTCAAGACCGGCGACCCGCTCGTCACCATGTCGGCGCCCGCGTACTACAAGCCGAAGTGGTGCTCGTCCGACGACGACAAGGACGGCTCGAGCGAGGACAAGGCGCTCTCGGCCGTGGGCACCAAGGGTGCGAACGGCGCGAAGAACAGCGATGAGGTCGCGGTGAACACGGTCGGGTGGTGGGTTTACGGCGCCTACACGCAGCCGGACAAGAAGAGCCTGATCACCGATGAGAAGGCGAAGCCCTACACGACCAAATCTGGCGTCAAGGGCAGCATCGCGTGGGCCCGGTCCAAGAATGCGCCGCGCCCCAACAAGTGCTCCTCGGACGGCAGGGCGATCACGTTCGGCTTCAAGAACGCTGAGGGCGAGTACGTCGCATGGAGCCTCTACAGCGCCACGGGCGTCAAGGAGGAAGTCCCGGAGGCCACCATCATGAAGATTCTCAGCACGGTACGCCTGTCCGAGGACCCAACGAGTTCCTGAGAGCTCGTGACACGAGCTTGTAGCGGGCTGTAGGGCTTCGGGCCGCAGTGGCAATTGCCCTGCCCGTGAGCCTGCGTCAGCAAGGCGACGCGGGCTCATGATTGATTGAGGTCAGGCCCTGCATAGGTTCCCCGTGGGGTGAGTGGGGGTGGCATTCAGGCCGTTCTGCCTTACCGAAGTGATCGTCGACGGCGGGCAATGGTGAGGTCGCGGAGTGCCTGAAGGGCGTGGTGGCTCCTGCAGTTGTCGGCCCACCTACCGGGAGATCGACGGCGCGTTGCCAGCTTTCCCCCGGAAGAAGGGCAAGGGGCAGAGCCGGGTGACGTGCTGGTGAATGCCGCGCCGTCCAGCCTGTTCAGCGATTGATGGACTGGATCTCCTCGACTGTGATGTCCTGCGTCGTGCCGAAGGTGCCCGCGGGGAGAGTTCCCCCGGGGACACCGGTGCCCTCCCACGTGACCTTCCACGTAATGGTGGCCTTGAGCGCGTATGTCCCGTCGCCGGATGATCGGAGATAGGTCACGCCGCATGGCGGGATCTTCTTGGCGTTGCCTTGGACATACGGGGAGCCGATGCTGCCGTCCTCGTTGAGGGCGCACTCCCCGGACGCGGGATGGCTCGTCGCGTCCTTCGTGCCGGGCTCGATCCGGAGGGACTGCGGTTCGGCGGTGGTCGTGGCCTCGATGTTCTGGCCGCCGGCGTTGAGGGAGGCGGTCACCGAGACGGGCTTGAACTTCGCCTTGTCCAGCCAGGCCCAGGTGTGGAGGTTGACCTTCGTGACGTTCTCGGGAGCGAGTGTGACCTTGGTACCGGGGATCTTGATCCTCGCGTAGGCGAGCTCGGCAAGGACCTCGGGCGTGACCGCGTTCTCGACGTTCGGGGGCTCGCCGTTGTCGACCCAGAAGGGCGGCTTCTTGCAGGCGAAGATGTCGCCGCCCTCTTCGTAGGGAAGGGCGGCACGGTCCCAGAACATGCCCTTGCCCTTCTTGTCCATGTTGTAGTTCTTGTAGGGGTGGCCTTCGACGTAATGCTTCTCGAAGGCGGCGACCGCTTCGCCGAGCCCACTGGCGTGGGGGAGGTTCTTCGTCTTCTGGTGGTCCGCCTTGAGCTGCTCCGGCGTGTACTTGGGCTCGTACCAGCAAGGGGGCGGGGTCCAGTCGGACGACTTCACCGTCATGGGGCCGCTGGACGGGCCGGTGCCGTTGCGGGAGAGGTCGAACCGGACGACGGAGGCTATCTCTTCGTCGTTCTTCTCGCCGGACTGCTCGACATTGCCCTCGGAGCCGCCGCCGGGTCCGTCGGCAAAGGCGGTGCTGGGAATGATCGATACTCCCATGACGGCAAGTACGAGTGCGGTCCCCGCCAAGGGCCTTCTCACGGCTGGCACTGACTGGCTCCCCGTTCCGATGAGACGGCGGTGGTCTTCCACACGCCCTTTGCGCTGCGCTTCAGGCTGGCGTCGTAGAAGACATAGGACTTCTTCGTCACCGGAGTCTTGTCGGGCTTGTCTGTCTTTCGGTCCTTGCCGAACCACTTGCTCTCGTCGCTGCAGTATGTGAGCCGTGCGGATCCGTCCTCGCGGAACGCCACGGTGCGGTCGAAGAACCGGACCGTTCCCGTGACGGAGTAGCCGTCGTCCACGACCGACTTGATCCACGTGACCGCGCTGGTCGCGCCGTCACCCTCCGAGTAGAACTGGACGGCCTCGGAGCTCGGATCGCCCTTGATGATGGCGGCGTCGATGGCGCGGTGGCGCGCGGCATTGTCCGCGAGTACGGCGTCCTTCTTGGCGTCACCCGTCTTGCCGCCCTCAAAGACGAGTACGTCGTCCTTGGGCAGTGTCACCTTCGGGCGGTCGGCGCCGTCCGCAGCCGGTGCGCTAGGCGATGCGGACTTCTTCGCGTCGCCCTGCTCGGCGCCCGCGATCTTGTCCTTGTCCTTGGACTTGCCGTCGTCTCCGCTGCCGCAGGCCGTCAGAAGCAGGGCAGCGGTCGCGGCGAGCGCGGCGGTGACGGGCATGGTGCGGCGATTCACGGTCGGCTCCCGGTGGGGCGAGGGGGTCTCCAAAGCGCCGACGTTATCTGTGGGGCTGTTGGTTCCACCAGAGTTGATAGCGGGGCAAGATGCCCTATTTCGGTGAACTGTCATCGTGTCGTGACGCGCCGAGAGCCGCTGTGGAGCGACCCGGCTGCTCGCGGGGGCATCAACTGAGCTTCTTTTCCTGCGACTTGACCACCCCCGGAAAGATCTTGACATTTCCGGCACATGACTGGATGTACGCGTTGCCGTCCACGGCGAAGTAGATGGCGATGGTGTCGCCGTGGCGCGTGGCCTGGGCGCGCACGCTGTGGGTGTCGCCCTGGTACTTGGTCGTGGCCCTGAAGGCCAGGGACTCGTCCGCACCGGGCGTGGGTGCGGTCCTGGTGGTCTCGGAGGGGACGGACACGTACGCGTTGGAGGCCTTGTCCTCCTTCGCCGTTAAGCCGCCCTTGCAGGCGCCGACCGCCTTGGTCATGTCAGCCATGGCCTTCAGCGCCTTCCCGGGCGCGTACGTGGCGAGGGTGATGTAGGTGAAGGTGATGTCGAACTCCTTCGCCTCGGCAACGCGGACGAAGCTGTCCAGCGGGTCGCCGACGGGGAACTGGCCCATCACGCCCTTCCATCTCGCGGCACGGCTTCTTCATGATGTTGGAGATGTTCCCGATGTCGGGCTGGGTCTGCTCCAGCATGGTCGATGTGTAGGTCACTCCTGGGACAAGTGGACTATGAGGGCGGGGGTTTCGGGAGGTGATCACTTCGGGATTTATGTCGGTCTGATGCGGAACTGACGCGGCGTTGACGGGAGCGCGGCGGGCTCTCTTAGGGTGACCCACATGTACATCTCACCCCGTGCCTTGGACGGCAGCCGCCGTCACCGGCTGGCCGTCGGCACGATGCTGTTCGTCCTCACGTTCATGTTGGGGGTGGGGCTGACGGCCGCTGCGGTGAACGGCGAGGACGGCGCGCTCGCGAAGGTCGGGCTCTGGGCGGGCGCGGTGTCGATGTGCGCGGTCGCCTGGTGGTGCGTCCGCTATTGGTACGCCGCCTTCTGCGATGAGCGCCGCGAGGAGCCGGTGCCGGCGCCCGATCCCTGGCCGTGGGTGCTGCCTTGGGCGGTTCTGGTCGTGACATTCCTCGTCACCGGGGTGCGTCAGCTGGTCCGGGGCGAGGACGGGGCCTGGTTCACGCTCGGGTTCGGGGCGCTGCTGGGGATGCCGGCGGTCGTGGGCGGACTGATGGGCCTGTGGGCGTTGGTGCGCTCACCGGGGCGAGGCACCACCGGAGGCGGTCCGACGGCCCCCGCATCCGAGCCACCACGACCGCGGCGCGACTGGGGCCCGATCGGCTGACGGCCCTCGGCGGCGCCCCTCCGGAAGCTTCTTACCCCTGCCCCGCGAAAGTCTCCCTGGCCCTGCGCAACGCCCCGATCGACTCCCGCAGCAGTTCGGCGAGTTCGTCGACAATTGGATGGTGCGACCGCGGCCGCGTCACGGCGAGCGCCTGGCGGTCGAGGCCTCGGGGTTGTGGCAGGTCCGGAATGCGGACGACCGGCCGGTCGGCGTCGTGCCGGCGGCCGACCACCGATGCGGGGACCAGGCCGACCGCCAGATCCTGCGCGATCAGGGTGAGCGCGGTGACGTAGTCGTCGGCCTCGTAGCGGATCGCCGGGTCGATGCCGATGCGGTGGGTCCAGCGGCACAGCAGGCGCCGGTCGGGGGTGCCGGGATGCCCCGCGACCCAGCCGCGGCGAGGCAGCTATCGAGGGTGGCGGGCCTTCGGGAACGTAGCGCTAGGCCAGAAGCAGGTCGATCTCCCCCGTGCGCAGGTCCCGGAGACCGTGCACCGGCTCGGTCTCCGTCACATGGAGGGCAAGACCGGGTCGCGCCCGACGCAGCTCGGCGAGGCAGTGGCAGCCGTCAGTGAGACGACGGCGACGGGCAGCGTACGGCGGCAGTTCGCGGGCAACTCCCGGTGGGGGGGCGAGGGGTTGTCGAATTGCCGATACGGTCGACCGACCCCAAGTAGCCCGCGGCTTGCTGTAGAAGGCCACCGCCTTGGACTTGGGATCCTGATTCCCGGTCGCCTCGTCGACAGCGAGTGAGTACTCGGCGTTGTCACGCAGCACCGCGTCCGTTCTCGCGTCGCCCGTCTCCCGGCGCACGAATACGAGCTGGTCGCCGTGGATCGCCTTCCCCCGCCGCTACCTTCCCATCGACAGCATGGACGAGCTCTACCCCCGAGGCAGAGATCAGATCGGTTCGGCTGCACCACGACAGGGGACATGACGGGTGAGGCGCCGGGCTCCGAATGCCGAGGCGTGCGGTCTACCTGGCGTGGTCGAATTCCTCGGCCCAGGCGCCGAAGTCTTCCGGGCCGTGCAGATACTCCCCTGGCCCCACGAGTAGGTCCGCACCGGAGAGGCGGTCGAGTGCGGTCCAGATCCGTTGCTCACGCAATTCCGGCGCATCGCCGTCCATCATTCGTAGCGCCCATTTCGACGCCCCTTCGGGAGTGATGGTGCCGGCGGCCAGGGAGCGCAAGTGGGAGCGCGTCGCTCTCGTCAGGCGACCCGCGCCTGGCGCGGTCCCTGCGAGGGCGCTCTTCTCGCTTGTCACTTGAGCTTCCTTCCTGCTTCAGGAGGTGACGCTCAGCCGGGCCAACTCGTGCGGCTCCAACGTTCCGACGGGGCGGCGTAGCAGTTCGTGCATGCTCTGGACCATGGGGGTCGCGTCTGCGGGGCGCTCTGGCCAGCGCCGACCCTCCAGTTGCTCAAGCGAGCTACTGCGGTCGAGGGGCTTGGGCGCCTTCGGGTCCTTGTCGCGGGGCGAGCCATTGAACCGGCGGTCATTCGTAGACGAACGCGGCAGAGAAGATCACGGCGATCGTGCTCCAATCCGGCGCCTCCTCGCCGCGATTGGCGAAGAAACCTTCCATGGAGCGGACCCAGTAGCCAGCCGCCTGTACGTAGTCGATCGACGTCTCGTGTTCCATAGGGAAACGACCGGCCGCCACGTTCCGCGCCAACTCCAAGAGGAAGACTGACAGATCCTCACGTGAAGTCACGCCTGACGGGTCAGGGTGCAATCTGCTCATGAACGCGAGTCGTTCTCAAGGGCGTTGATCTCAGCGAGGCGCTCACGGGTGATCACCTGCAGTTGTTCATCCGTCATGTCGTCCGGATCTCGGAGTCCACGATCGATGACGTAGTCGTCAAGCGCATAGAAGACCTGGTCGAGGATCCGGGAGAAGGGCTCCCGCAGGCGTTCGTGCAGCCGCAGAGCACGCCGTCGGGCGTCCAGCCATGACACGGCAAAGGTCTCCGCGCTGATTTCGTCGGCGACGAAGGATTTCATGAGCGACACCTGTTCCGCGGTGGCGGTTCCCGCGGCAACGTCGCTCTTCGACGCCCATGCCACCTCAGTCGGCCAGAACTTCTTCGAAAGTGCGAGCGTGGCTGGATGGCTGCGGCCGACGCGCTTCGCATATCGCTTGAAATCAATGACAGCTTGATCGTCTCCCTCGGGGACTCCGTACCTGAGGAAGTCATCCCCTCCGGCGATCAAGGAATAGCCTTGGTCTGTCACGAGGAGCGCGCCGGAGATGTCCGGCAGTGCGATCACGAAGTTCTCATCGCGCCAGGGGAGTCCTTGGAGGATGCGCCCCTGGGACGCAGGAATCTCGATCTCCGGCTGCTGTACGCCGGTGTCACCCAAGAGACCTGCGATGAGGTGATCGTGACCGGTCTGTGCGGCTCCTGAGCTCATGCGGCGTGCCAAGTGCTCGTCCATACGGGAGTGGGACGGCAGCGGCACTACCCGCCTGTTCCCCTCAGAGAGCCACTCTTGCCTGAAAGAGCGCAGCCCGGAGACAAGGCTGTTCAGTATCCCGTCCTTGCCGCCGCCCATCTGCGGCTGTTCCTCTTCGTTCACCACAGGAATCCTCGCTGCACAATGTCCGAGAACTGGTTCTTGTTGAGTTGGAAGGCCGACCAGAACTTCCCGTCAGCGCGGAGCATGACCATCTTGAGCGATTGCGGATCGATGAAGCCCACCGCCTGACCTTGCTTACGGTAGTTGTACCGGAAGATCTTTGCCTCCGGAGACGTCATATGCTCTTTCATGGACTTTTCGAAGGCCTTGAGGTTGGCTCCGTTGAGGTTTCCCGGATTGTCCATGAAGTCCTTCGCGTGGGCGTGGAACTTCTTACTCATCACCTTCTGGCTCGAGAAGTCAGCCTTGTCCGCCCACTTGCCTCTGACACATGGAGAGAGCCCGAGAGGGTCTGTCCACGTCTGCGGGTTGTCAACGTAGCTGTTGGGATTGTCTGCAGGAGCAAGGCCGAGGGGATCGGGTGTGAGGTAGCGGGCGTTCTCGGGGTCGTAGTAGCGGAAGTGGTTGTAGTGCAGGGAAGTTTCGGGGTCGTAGTATTGCCCCGGAAATCTCAAGGGGATGTACGCCGTGCTGTTCGCCGCCCATGCGGTCTTTCCCCACAGCGTGGAACGGGCGCGCCAGACGGTGGCGCCGTCTTCGTCGAGGAGTTCTGTGGGGCTGCCGACGAGGTCGGTGATGATCGCGAAGAACCGGGAGTCGATCTCCTCCTGAGAGGCGTCGGCCGCAGTGATGCGCTCGGTCTGAGCGACAGGGTGCAGGTCGTGGTGATCCCAGGTGAGGGTGACGGGGCTCGGCAGTTCGTCGGCAGTGGTGGTCTGCTCGCAGAGTGTTGTGCCGTCCCAGGTGAAGTCGACCTGCTCGGCCACGGAGAGACCGTCTGCAGCCAGCCGTTGCTTGGCGATACGCCGGCCCAGCGGGTCGTAGAGATAGCGCCAGTTGGTCCCGTCGGGTGTGATGACCGAGGCGAGCCGGTCTTCGGCGTCCCAGGTGTACCGCCAGGTGTCCGGTTTGCGGGACAGACGGGTCTTCTGCCGCAGGACTATACGGCCCAGCGCGTCATGCTCGTAGCGGACGGTTCCGGCCTTGGTGATGCGGGTGCCCGCGTATGTACGGGCGCCGTCGGCCTCCACGCCCGAGTGAGAGCCAGGGTGGGAGGCGGCCGTCTGATTGCCCACCGCGTCGTACGTGTAGCTCTCGGTCCAGTCCGCCCCCCGCACCGAGGTGACTCGACCCGTCGGGTCCAGGTCGAAGTGACGGGTGCCTTCGAGATCGTCGTCGAGCCGAACCAGGTTGCCGTCGGAACGGTAGTCGTACGCGCGCCGACGGATCGAACGCCCGCTTGCCCCCGTGACCGACTGTCCGGTCAGCCGGCCAACGGCGTCGAAGGTGTGCGCCACGCCGATGGCGGCGCCGACTCGCCTGGTCACCTCCTGACCGGACGGGTCGTACTCGATGTCGACCTGGCGACCACCTGAGTTCAGCCCGGTGAGGTTGCCTGCGGCGTCGTACGCGTAGCTGCTGGTGGCGCCGCTCGGTGTGGTGCGGCTGATGCGGCGGCCCAGGGCGTCGTAGCGGTAGGAGGTGGTTCGGCCGTTGACCGATTCCGAGAGAAGGCGGCCGTTGAAGTCGTGGTGGAAGTCGACCTGATTCTGGGCAGTGACAGCTCGTGTCATCAGTCCGGATGGGTCGTAAGTGAAGCTGGTGCTCACACCCTCAACCGACTGGCGCACGATCTGCCCAAGCTCGTCATGGGCGAAGTACGTCGACTGGCCGAGTGCGTTCGTGCGGGAGACGAGCCGGTCGGCTACGTCGTAGCGGTAGCTGAGCCGACGGTCGTCGAAGTCCGTTTCGGATTGCAGGCGCCCGGCCTGGTCGTACTCGTAATTCCAGGTCAGTCCCTGCGGGTTCGTGACCTGAACGAGCCGCAGTTCGCTGTCGTGGGTGAACGCATGGCGGACACCGGCGGCGTTCGTGCGCGCGGCGAGCAGGTCGAAGTGGGTGTACTCGTAGCGGGAGACCGCACCCAGCGTGTCCGTGTGGCTGGTGCAGTTGCCTTCACCGTCGTAGGTCCACGATTCGGTGCTGCCGTCAGGGGCGGAACGAAGCGCGAGGCTTCCCTCAACGGTCCACTTCAGTCGTGTCACGTTGCCGAGCGGATCGGTGAACGCGACAGGCCGCCCAAACGCGTCTCGTTCGTATCGCGTCGTCGCGCTCAGCGGATCAGTGACGCTGGTGGGGAGTCCGGCAGGGTCACAGCGCACGCGCGTCGTGTGGCCGAGCGCGTCCGTGGTTGTGGTCAGATGACCGGCCTCGTTGTAGCTGGATCGGTTCACGGCTCCGGCCGGGTCCGTGACGCTGGTGAGATTTCCGCGCTCGTCGTACTCCCGTTGCCACAGGATCCGGTCACCTTCCGTGACCGTCGTGGGCAGTGCGAGTTCGTTGTACGTGGCGGTCGTGTCCTGGCCGTCCGGGCGGGTCACCGACACCACTCGCCCATGTTCGTCGTATCGATATCGAGTGGTGTGCCCGAGCGGATTGATGAACGCGGTCAGTTGGTGCTCGTCGTCCCATTCCTGGGTGGTGATCTCACCGAGCGGGTTCGTCTCGCGGACCAAGCGGTACGAGTCGTTGTGTTCGTATACGCGGGTGTGGCCGAGGGAGTCCGTGACTCGGGTGGTGTGTGTGGTGTCCTCGTACGTGAAGGTGGAGGCCAGGGCGTTGCCGGTGCCGCCCGTTTCGGTGACGCGGCCCTGGGCGTCGTAGCGGTACCAATACGTGGTGTCGTTGCGGTCGGTCCAGGAGGTGATGCGGCCCGTGTTGTCGTAGGTGTAGCGCATGGCCAGGCCCGAGGAGTTGGTCTCCTCGGTGAGGCGGCCGGTCTCGTCGTAGCCGAAGGTGATCAGAGTGGTGCCGGGTGCCGCCGGGTGCGCGGGGTCGAGCAGGCGTAGGCCCGTGATGCGGGAGCGGGAGTCGTCGCGGTCCAGGGCTATGTGGTAGCCGCCCGAGTGCACCACCGCCGCGGGGATGTCGGCCTCGTCGTACTCGATGGTGATGCGGTTGCCGTTGCGGTCCTGGATGTATTGGAGCGGGAGGTCGACCGCTTCGCCGTCGGCCGCCGGGACCGGGCTGTGGAACACCTGGGTCAGGCCGGTGTCCGGGTCCGTGACCCGGATGGCGCCGTCCATCTCCTCGTCCCAGGCCAGGGTGAGGCGTGAGCCGGGTGTCTCCGGGGTGACCGGGCCGCCCGTCTCCGGGTCCGGCATGGGGAAGCAGAGGCGGGCGCCGTCTGCTGCCGCGTATATGAATCCCTCGTCGTCGGCCTGCACGCGCTGGTCGAGCGTCGAGGCCCAGGAGGTTCCGAACCAGCCTCCGAAGCGGTAGGAGGAGAGGTGCGTGCGCTCCAGGAGCAGGGGCAGTACGCCCGGCAGCTGGACGTCCGTACGCGTGAGGGCCATGTCGCCGGTGGCCACGTCTATCGGGTCCCGCACGAACTTCTTGAGCGCGTTGCGCACCGATGCGGGGAGTTTGTCGAAGCCGGGGCGCATCGAAAGCCGTTGGAACGAGGCGCAGTTGAGCTTCATCGCGCCGCGCAGCTTGGCCAGGTCCTTGGGCTTGAGCTTGCCAAGGCCCTTGCCGAGCAGCTTGCCCAGGCCGCCCAGGCCCACGCCGAGCGCGGCGCCCATCGCCAGGGTCTCGGCCAGCTTGGCCGGGTCCTTGAAGGTGGCGGGGTCTTTGAGCAGAGTGTCCAGGGCGGCGTATTTGGCGCCGGAGCCGGCCATCTTCCCGATCCGCGCGATCGTCTTGATCTCCTTGAGCGCCTTCAGTGCCCGGGAGAGGCCGCGGATGACTTCGAGTACCGCGCGGATGGTGCGGGCCATCGCCGTGCCGGCGTGTTCGATCCGGCCGATCACCGCCATCGCCTTCGCGAACCGGGCACCCGCCGCCAGGCTGCCGACCACCGCGGACGCGCCGCCGGTCAGGACGGAGAGGGCGAGGCCTGCCAGCTCGACCTCGATGATCTCCAGGATGATCACGTTGAGTTCGGTAAGGAGCTCGTGCGCCTCGTCGGCGAACTTGTCCAGCGCGTCCGCACCGTCGCGCAGCGAGTCGGCCATCGTGGTCGCCTGCGTACGGGTCTTCTTGGCCCGCTTGCTGAACGCGGAGGCGGTCTTGCCCTCCCAGGTCACGTCCCGCAGTGCCTGCTCGGCCTCCTTCACCGAGGCATCGACCGCCTTGGCCAGGCCACGCCATTTCTTGGCGATCTCCCGGATGCCGTCGGGGTCCACGGCCGGGTCGGAGATCCCCAGGAACTCCATCATGCTGGCCATGTTGTCGCCGGCCATGTGGTTGAACTTGTTGATGTAGTGCAGAGGGTTGAGGTCGACCACCGGGCTCAGCCCTGCTTCTCGGCGCGCAGGGCGGCCTCGATCAGCACGTCCAGCGCATCGAACGCCTCGGACAGATCCGTCATCAGCTTCGCCTCGGCATGCCACTCATCGACAAGATCCTTGGCCAGTTCGGACAGCGTCTCCATGCCCTCGCGTACATCATCCGTCGCGCTCGTCAACGCCCCCAGCGCGCCCAGCGCCGACAGGTCATGCGACTCCGCCTTGAAATCATGCAGCGGCTTAGCGATGTGATGCGGAGCCCTTCGCAGCAGCGGCGCCGCCTTCGCTATCGACTCCGAGTCCTTGCCCAGGTCACCCATGACTACCGACCGCCCCCGTGGTCCCACCGTACGCATACCGACTCGACCGTAACCGGAACGAGTCTAGGACGCGTATCTGTTTGATCATGCAGTGGTAAAAAGGCGCTGTCAGAGGGCGCCTTCTGGGCGCGGCGACGAGTGGTCGAGTGGTAGACGGTGTTCGGCGCACGAGACGGCGCCGATGCCCGCCCTCACGGCGACGGAACGTCAGCGGTTGATGGACTGGATCTCCTCGACGGTGACCGGCTGGTCGTTGCCGTACTCGCCGTCGGGGAGGTCGCCGCCCGCGCCGCCCGTGCCCGTCCAGGCGATTTCCCAGGTCGCTGTGGCCTGGAGGTTGAAGGTGCCGTTGCCGGAAGAGCGCTGATAGGTGACGCCACAGGGCGGCGTCTGCTTCGCCTTGCCCTTGGCGTACGGCTCACCGATCGAACCGTCGTCGTTGAGCTCGCACTTGCCGGACGCGGGGATGCGCACGGCGTCCTCGGTGCCCGGCTTGATGCTGAGCGCGGTGGGCTTCGCGGTCGTGGTGGCCTCGATGTGCAGGCCGGGTACGTCGAGCGATGCGGTGACGGACACGGGCTTGAAGTCACCCTTGTCGAGCCAGGCCCAGGTGGGGAGATTCACCTTGGAGGGGCCGTCAGGGGCGAGGCTGACCTTGGTGCCGGGGACCTGGATCCGTTCGTACGCGAGGCCCGCGAGTGTCTCCGGGTCGATGGCCTGCGGCACGTCCGGGGTCTCACCGTTCTCGACCCAGAACGGCTCCCTGTCGCACTTGAACTGGTCGGCCATGGAGGCGTTGGGGTTCTGCTGAGGCCCCCACCACATGCCGTCCTTCTCCTTGTCGATGTTGTACCCGTCCTTGGCGTACGCCTGGTTCTGATCCGACATGTCACCCAGAACATCGCGCGGCGCGTCAGGGTCGTGCCGCGCGCCGAAGTACAGGCGCTGGCGGTACTCCTGGAACTCGGTGGCCTTCCACTCCGGCGCGTACCAGCAGGCGGGCGGCGTCCAGTTGGTGTCGACGGAGGCCACGCGGCCGCCACCGGTCTTGTTGCCGGTGGAGGTGTAGCGGATCTGGGCTACGGCGGCCACGGTGTTGCCGTCCTTCTTCCCGGACACGTTCCCGTCGCCGAACTCCGTACCTGCCAAGGCCGGGCTTCCGGCCGCAAGTACCAGCGAGATGCTGGCAGTCAGTAGAAGCAGCGGCTTCCGCACTATCATGACCTGCACTCCTCAACCCCGTCGCGCACCTGAGCCTGCTTGGCCCTCCACAGACCCTTGTTGCTGTCGGAGGCGGTCATGAGGATCTCCCAAGAGGCGAAATCCTGGACGCTCGGCTTGGTGCGATGCACCTTCTCCGTCTTGACTTCCTTGCTGAAGAACTTGGTGGCGTCGCTGCAGAAAGTGACGACAGCCGACTTCTTGCTCTTCACCACTTCAACTTTGGTGCCGCTGAAGTTCTGCTCACCCGTGACCGTGTAACCGGCGTCGACGTTCTTCTTGATCAGGTCTTTCGCGTATTTGAACGCCGGCCCCTGGTATTCCGAGTAGAACTTGTACGCGGCGTCTTCCGGATCCTGCTTCACGATTCCGTACCGGATCGCCGTCACGAAGTTCTGCGCATCCTTCGCGGCCGATGCCTGGTCGGCGTCCGGAAGGCTGCTCTCCTCGAAGACGAGGTCAACGTCCGAGGGAAGCTTCATCGCGGGGCGGTCGATCACCGGTGACTCGCTCTTCTCTGCACTCGGCGACGAACTCTTCTTGCCGCCCTCATCAGCGCCAGCGATCTTGTCCTTGCCCGAGTCCTTGTCGTCCCCACCCCCGCACCCGGTCAGAAGCAGAGCAGCGGCAGCCGTCAGCGAGACGACGGCGACGGGCAGGGTGCGACTGCGGTTCACGTGTGACTCCCGGTGGGGCGACAGTTCTTCAAGCCATCTGAAGGTACTGAATTGGTCAATGCCTTCGCCAGGTTTCACTTTGCCGAGTAGTGAATGTCTCGTGAGGCAAATGGCCGCACAAAGTGCCCCACTTCGGTCGTAGCACGGACGAATGGCGCTCCTCGAATGCCGGAATGGAGCCCTCCAGTAGAAATCCCGGCATGGTGATGGCATGGCATTGGTACGCATCGGCCCCCGTCGTGGACGGACTGCCGCTGATGGACGAACCGGGGTTCTGGGCTGCTCATCTCGCTGATCTCAGCGACGGTCTCCCCGTGGACGTGTTCGGCGTCGACGCTGCTGATGCCGCGCTGGAGCTGCTGCGCGACAGGGCGGCCTGGCCGGTGTTCACCGTGCCGCCTGGCCGACGGCTTCGCGATCGTCGTGCACCAGGGAGAAGCGGGCGGCGCCCTTGAGTACGACGGAGTGTTCAGCCGTCTCCGGTGACCTCGCTCGCCTCTGTCGACGCCTGCACCGCCTCACCCTGCCGGACATGGGCGGCGGGCTCTTCGTTCACACCGTGTATCGGCCCCCACCGGAGCGAGTTGAGGGCCAGGCCTACCACCTCACGTCAGCCGTCGAAGTCCTGGCCGTGAGCGTGCAGCGCTTCCTCGTGTACGTCGAGGTGTAGGTCGAGGACGAGGTGCGCCGGAGTTGGCGTCAAGGACGGGGCGCCGGAGTGTGCTGACGTCGGACCGTGCCCGATGTCCGAGGAGCAGACAGAGGCACCCAGCCACACTTGGCCGAACTCCGCCCAACCGGGAACCACTCCCGCCCCTCCCCGCGTCATCCGTGCGGCTGATGGATCAGCTGTCCATCAGCCACCGATCAGTTGGTGTTCCTCATCACCGCGCCCCACAGCGCCCGTTGCGCAAACGGTAAGTATTCGCGAACGCACATCATCCTTCTCCTTCCGAGATGCGGGAATGCGTGGGAACCATGGAGTAAGGATTGCGCGTGGGTAACGATGAGGGGTGCGGGCCGCAGCAGTCTTAACGCGCCTTGAGGGGCTTATGTGCTGCTGATACGGTGCGATGACTTGACACTGTGCCTGGGGCTGAATAGCCCGCCCGAGGCGGGCGAAGAGAGTCGCGAGTGTCTGAAAATGACCGAATCTTCTTGGGCGTGCGGGGAGCAGTTGCGTGAAGATCCAAGAGCGTACGGGGGCGGGCAACAGCCGTTCCGCCGCGCCGGTTCAGCCAGCGGTCGGTGAGCGCCTTCCCGCGCCGCCTCGCGAGCGCAAACCGGCACTCGCCGCCCTGGCCGTTCTGCTCATCCTTGTCGGCGCGCTCGGCGCCACCGTCCTCGTGCTGCGCGCGGGAGAGCGTGTGGAGGTCGTGAAGGTGACGGAGGAGATCTCGGCGGGCGGGGCGGTGACCAAGGACAATGTCACCTCCGTCATGGTCGCCGACGACGCGAGCATCAACTACGTCAAGTGGTCGCAGCTCGGGAACCTGAAGAAGCTCACGGCCACCAACACCATCCCCAAGGGTGCCGTGGTCGTCGGCGAGATGTTCTCCAGCAAGGGCGGCCTGCCCGCCGGCAAGTCCGCCGTGGGTGTTGCCCTCAAGGAGGGGCAGTACCCCGCGGACGGTCTGAAGTCCGGCGACACCGTGGACGTCTTCCAGGTCGGCGACTCCGCGTCCTCGGGGTCCAAGGAGAGCGGCGGTTCCGCCGGATCGAGCGCGGGTGACTCGCCCATCGTCTCGGCCGCCCGCGTCAGCACCGTCGCCAGCAAGAGCGACGCCACCGTGAGCACCGGCGCCCTCGGCGTCACGCTCCAGGTGGACAGCGCCGACGCGGCCGCCGTCGCCAGGGCCGCGTCCGCGGGCGCCGTAGCTCTCGTCCAAGTGTCTCCCAACAGCAACTAGAGGCGAGTAGAAGAGACATGGCGCTCATTGCTCTCGCCGCTGACAAGGGGTCTCCCGGAGTCACCACCGCCGCCGTCGCGCTCGCAGCCGTCTGGCCGCGGCGCGTGCTGGTCGCGGAGACCGACCCCGCAGGCGGCGACCTGGTCTACCGCAGCGCCGCCGCGCACGGCGGACCGCTCAACCCCAACACCGGGATGCTCAGCATCGCGGCCACCGCGCGTCGCGGCCTCGTGCCCGATCAACTCTGGGACCACACCCAGCCGTTGGCCGGTGGGCTCGAAGTCCTCGTGGGTCTTGGTGTGGCCGAACAGGCCGCCGGGCTCGCGGGGCTCTGGCCGACCCTCGGTCGTGCCTTCTCGCAGCTCGCCGACTCCCCGCACGCGCCCGCCGACGTCATCGCCGACTGCGGTCGTATCAGTGGGGACACCCCGGCCGTCGAGCTCTTCCCGCAGGCGGCCCTCGTGCTGCTCGTCTCGCGGACCGAGCCCGAGGCCATCGCGCGCGTACGCGACCGTGCCGCCGCCCTCGCCGCCAAGCTGCACGGCGGATCGCGTGGGGCGGCATCGCTCGCGACTCCGCTCATCGGCGTACTCCTGATCGCCGACCCCTCGACGTCCGCCAAGCTCGTCCACCAGGTCAACGACATGCTGGTGGCCGCACAGACCGGCGCCCGCGTCGTCGGCACGCTCGCCGAGGACCCGGCGGGCGCCGAGCAGTTGGCGGGCCGCAAGCGTGGCCGTCTCGACAAGTCGATGCTGATCCGCTCGGCCCGCAAGGTCACCGTCGACCTGTACCAGCAGTACGGCGCCGCCTGGGCCAACCCGAACGCGGGCGCGCACGGAGCCGGTGCGCACGGAGCCGGCGCGCACGGGGCAGGCCGATGAGCGTTCCCGTCGATCACCAGCTCGTGAAGCGGTTCCGGCAGGACGCCGGTGACCGCATCGCCGAGCAGCGCCGCCTGGACCAGGTCTCCGGCGTCACCCCCATGTCGGGCGAGGACGAGCGGCAGTACGCCCGCGCCGTCATCGCCCAGATACTGGAGGAGTACGCCCGGATAGAGATCAACGCCGGGCGCACCCCGCTGGACGCGGACACCGAGGAGAAGTACGCGGCCGCCGTGCACGCCGCGCTCTTCGGCGTCGGACGGCTCCAGCCGCTGCTCGACGACCCCGAGGTCGAGAACATCGACATCAACGGGTACGACCAGGTCTTCGTCGGATACGCCGACGGGCGTGAGGCCAAGGCTGACCCGGTTGCAGAGACCGACGAAGAGCTCATCGAGCTCATCCAGATCCTCGGCGCCTACTCCGGTCTCTCCTCGCGTCCGTTCGACTCCGCCAACCCGCAGCTCGACCTCCGGCTCCCCGACGGCTCGCGTCTGTCGGCCGTCATGGACGTCACGCGGCGCCCCGCGCTCTCCATCCGACGTGCCCGCATGGGCAAGGTCTTCATGTCGGACCTGGTGGGCAACGGCACGGTGACGCCCGAGGTCGCGCACTTCATGGCGTGCGCGGTGCGGGCCCGTAAGAACATCATGATCGCCGGAGCGACGAACGCCGGGAAGACGACGCTGCTTCGCGCGCTCGCCAACGAGATCCCGCCGCACGAGCGTCTGGTGACCGTCGAGCGAGCCCTGGAGCTCGGCCTCGACCAGTACGCCGATCTGCACCCCAATGTGGTGGCGTTCGAGGAGCGGCTGCCCAACTCCGAGGGGCAGGGCACCATTTCGATGGCGGAGCTCGTGCGCCGTTCGCTCCGTATGAACCCCTCCCGCGTCATCGTCGGTGAGGTCCTCGGCGACGAGATCGTGACCATGCTCAACGCGATGTCGCAGGGCAACGACGGCTCGCTCTCCACGATCCACGCCAACAGTTCGAGTGAGGTCTTCAACCGCATCTCGACGTACGCACTCCAGGCCACCGAGCGGCTGCCCATCGAGGCGAGCCAGATGCTCGTGGCCGGAGCCGTCAACTTCGTCGTCTTCATCCAGCGGCGCAACAACTACCAGACCGGCGGCAAGCTCCAGCGCATGGTGACCTCGGTCCGCGAGGTCAACGGCGTCGACGGGCGCGTCCTGTCCAGTGAGGTCTTCGCGGAGGCCTCGAACGGGCAGGTCGTCGCGCACGCGCCGATCGCCTGCATGGACGACCTGGCCGTCTTCGGCTACCGCCCCGCCGGGCAATGGGGGTGAGCACGACATGAACTCACTCGGCTCGATGGGCGGCCTCTTCTCGCTGCCCGTCCTGTACGCACTGGGCTGCGGCATCGCGGTAGGCGGTGGCCTCGCGGTCCTCGCGATCGCGGTGCGCGGTCTGCCGGTGAAGCCCGAGCACGAGAAGCAGCGGGCCAGCGAGCGGATGAGCGAACTCATCCGGTTCGCGGGCCAGCGCGGCTCGCTCGCCATCGGCGTAGGCCTGGTGGTGCTGCTTCTGACGCGATGGGCGGTCGCGGGCATCGCGTCCGGCATCCTCATCTTCTTCTGGGACAAGCTGTTCGGCGGCGCGAAGGAGGAGCGCGCGCAGATGAAGCGCGTCGAGGCCCTCGCCGCCTGGACGGAGTCCCTGCGCGACACCATCGCGGGCGCGGTCGGCCTTGAGCAGGCGATCCCCGCTTCGGCACGCGCCGCGGCGCCGGTCCTGCGCCCGCACCTGGACGCCCTGGTGGACCGGCTGCGTGCGCGTACGCCGCTTCCCGACGCCCTTCAGGTCCTTGCCGACGAGATCGACGACGCGTCGGCCGACATCATCGTGGCCGCGCTGATCCTGAACGCGAAGCTGCGTGGTCCTGGTCTGCGGCAGGTGCTCGGCGCGCTCGCCAAGTCGGCCCGCGAAGAGGTCGACATGCGCCAGCGCGTGATGTCGCAGCGGGCGTCGACGCGGCGTTCGGTGCAGATCGTGGTCGCGGTGTCGATCGCGTTCGTACTCGGCCTCTCCATCTTCAACCGCGACTTCGTCTCGCCCTACGGCACGGCGGTCGGGCAGCTCGTACTCGCCTGCGTCTGCGGCCTGTTCGCACTCGGCTTCTGGTGGCTGCGCAAGCTCTCGACGGTCGAGACCCCGGACCGCTTCCTGGTCAGGGACGAGCCTGGCGTGCAGTTCGTGCGTCCGCGGGGTCCGGGTGCCGCGGGTGGCGCGGCTGCCGGTTCGGGTGAGCAGGCGCCGCTGACGGGCCCGGCGGGTCCGTACGGCCAGCCCGGCCATCCGCAGCCGGGTTCGGGTCCGGGTCAGCCTGGTCAGCCGGGCTATTCGAATCCTGAGGGGGTACGTCGATGAGCCTGACGATGCCGATAGTGATCGGCGCCATCATGGGCCTGGGCATCTACGCCCTCATCCGTGCCCTGATGCCCTCCAAGCGGAGTGCCGTCGCCACGGTCGCGCGGATCGACGCGATGCGGGCGCGGGGTGCGGCGTACGAGTCGCACCGCGCCTCCTCCGAAGACACCAAGGGCGACAAGGGCCGGCTCGGTTCGGCTCGCGCCCGCGTCGGCACGCGGGTCGCCGACTTCTACTTGCAGCAGGGCTGGGAACAGCGTTCGCTGCGCGCCGACCTCGCGGTGCTCGATCGCAGCTGGGAGAAGTTCCTGGCGACGAAGACACTGCTCGCGGCCGCTGGCGTCTTCTTCGGACCGTTCCTGTTCGCCGTCATCTGGACGCTGGGGGTCGGCAGCAGCCCGATCATCCCGGTCTGGCTGGCCCTCATGTTCGGCGCACTGTTCTTCTTCCTGCCCGACCTCGAGGTGCGCCGCGACGCCGCTGAGAAGCGACGCGACCTGCGCCGCGTCATCGGCGCCTATCTGGACCTGGTGTCGATGAGCCTGGCGGGCGGCCGGGGTCTTCCCGAGGCCCTGATGGCGGCGGCGGAGATCTCGGACGGGTGGGCGACGCAACGTATCCGGAACGCTCTGGCCGACGCCCGGATCACCGGCATCAGCCAGTGGCAGGCCCTTGGCACCCTGGGCGAGGAACTGGGCATCGAAGAGCTCAAGGACCTGTCGGCCTCGCTCGCCCTGGTGGCGGACGACGGCGCGAAGGTGCGCGAGTCGCTCGCCTCCCGCGCGGAGACGATGCGGCACCGCGAGATGGCCGAGATCGAGGGCAGCGCGGGCGAGAAGTCCCAGTCGATGCTCGTCGCCCAGCTCCTTCTCTGCGCCGGCTTCCTGGTCTTCCTCATCTTCCCGGCGGCCATGCGCGTGTTCCAGGTCTAGCGACCGCCACGGCGATGGACGGGCCGGCGGACGGCGGCGGCCCGGGACCCTCCCCCCACTCCTGAAAGGACAACTCACCATGAACGGACGGAACTTCAGTACCGGCAACCCCGGTCTGGACCTCGTGATCACCTTCCTGCAGGGCCGCGTGCAGCGTGCCCGCTCCGGCGAGCTCGACCGTGGTGCGTCCGCGGTCGAGTGGGTCATCATCTCGGCGGTCGTCGTGGCGATCGTCGGCGTGGTGGCCGCGATCATCAACACCGCGCTCAAGGGCGGCGCCGACAAGGTCGGCGACTGCATCGAGGGTGCGGACGCCGGCAAGACCTGCTGATCAATCGGTTACCGGGGAACGAAGGCGGGGACGAGTGCGCGGGTGCGTGAAGCGATGGGTACGCCGCAGGGTGGAGGCAGCCTCCACCCGCGGTGAATCCGGCATGACCGCGATCGAGTTCGTGCTGCTCACTCCGGTCCTCTTCTTCATGATCTTCGCGACGGTGCAGTTCGCGCTGTACTTCTTCGCGGACCACGTCGCCCAGGCGGCGGCCCAGGCGGGCGCGCGCAAGGCCCGTGCGACGGCCGACGAGAACCCGGGCGGCTGGCGGGGCAACTCGCGCGACGTGGTCGACGCCTACATCCAGCAGCTGGGGCCGCAGTTGGTGCTCGGCCCCGACGTGAAGACGATCCAGCCGAAGGCGAACACGGTCGGGGTGGAGATCACCGCGAACGTACCCTCGGTCTTCCCCGGCCTCGACCTGACGGTGCACGCACAGTCCTCCGGCCCGGTGGAGCGGTTCGTCGAGGAGGGTGAGGGCGGCTGATGAGGAACGTACGGGCACGGGCACGTGCCATGCGTCGGCGCCGCGCGCTCGACCTCGGGGCGCAGGGCCTCGGGGCGCTCGACCCCCGGGCGGACGACCCCCGGGCGGACGACCTGCGGGCGGACGACCTGCGGGCGGACGACCTCAGGGCGGACGATCGGGGCCTGTCGACCATCGAGGTGGTCATTCTCGCTCCCGTGATGATCCTCTTCATCCTGGTCCTGGTGGCCTTCGGCCAGCTCGTCGACGGCCGAGGAGCCGTCGACGGAGCGGCACGGGACGCGGCGCGCGCGGGCTCGATCCAGAAGGACCAGGGCACGGCGATGGCCGAGGCGAAGGCGGCAGCGGAGGCGGACCTCGCCGACGTCTGCTCCGGACCGGTCGACGTCCGCAAGACGAGCGCGGGCTTCAGCGCCGAGGTCGACCCGTTCTTCACGGTCGAAGTGAGCTGCAAGGTGAGGGGCTTGGACATGCTCGGTCTCGATGTGCCGACCACACTGACGGCCAGCTTCAGCTCCTCGCTCGACCCGTACCGGAGGTCGGTGTGAGCATCGTTCCCGTCGTACGGGACTGGGTCGCCGTCCGCCGCGCACGCCTCGACGACCGTGGCTCGGGCGCGGGCGCCGTCATCATCTTCGCGCTCGTCTTCCTCTCGCTCTCGGCCTTCGTCATCGACGGCGGCCTGTCCATCTCCAAGCGGGAGCGGGCAGCTGACATCGCCGAGCAGGCAGCGCGTTACGCGGCGCAGGACGTCGACCGCGAGGGCATCTACGAAGGTGTCAAGGGCGCGCCCATCAACTACGAGAACTGCGGCGCGCGAGCCCAGGCCTACGCCCGCTCGACGGACATGAACGGCGCCGACGTCGCGGCGACGCACTGCGTGACGGCGAACGCGAATCAGGTCGAGGTCGAGGTCCAGCTGACCTACAGCCCGGTCTTCACCGGTCTGTTCTACGGCGGCGACGTGACGGTGCGGGGCAGCGCGATCGCGGAGAACGAGGTCGGCTGAGGTCCGGTCGGGCGGTGCGCGATAGGCGAACCGCAGTGCTCCCTCAAGGGGGGCCCGGCTCTCCAGGGGCCACGCTTTAGGAAGTTCCGGGCCTGGCGCAGGTCGTGCCTGCCGCGCACCGTCGACCGGGCGTGATGCGCCTCTGTCATCCGGCGTTGTGCAGGGTGAGGCGGTAGCCGTCGGGGTCGGCAACGGTGAACATGCGCCCGAAGGGGCCGTCCACCGGTTCCCCCTCCGCCTTCGCGCCGCTCGCCGTCACCGTCTTGTGGAGAGTGTCGACGTCGTCCACGCGGATCCAGAGCGTCACGCCGTGTCCGGCGGTTCCCGGCTGCGGGGTGACGTCGGTGCGCAGTGCCATGGAGACCGGCTGGGTGGTGATGAGCTGCACGCCGGGCGGGCTGGACGGCGCGGCGGGAAGGCCCAGCGTGTCGCAGTAGAACGCGTAGGAACGGTCGATGTCGCTGACCTGAAGAGATACGAAGTCCAGGCCGGTGGGGTTGGTCGTGCTCATGGGGAGTCCTCCAGAACGATCAAGGCGGCAACGATTAGGGGGCTAATGGTTGGTCAACGTAGCATGCAGATCATGGATGCGCACTTTGATCCCTCCGCCTCGCTCGGATTCGCCGTCAAGCGCCTGCAGCAGGCCATGCGTCGCGAGATGGACACCAGGTTGGCCGCGCACGGGCTCACCGGGCCCCAGTACACGGCGTTGAACCTGCTGACCAGGAGCCCCGGCATGAGCAACGCGGAACTGGCGGGGCGGGCCTTCGTCACCGCGCCCACCATGCTGCGCGTCATCGACGCCCTCGTACGCGCCCGACTCGTCCACCGTGCCGACATGACCGGCCGCCACCGCACCCTGTCGCTCACCGAACACGGCACCGCCACGCTCGCCAAGGCGTCCAGCGAGATCGAAGGCATCGAGGACACCCTGCGCGCCCGACTCGACTCGCCGGAGCAGTGGCGGGAGATTCATGTCTGGCTCACCCGTGCCGCCGAAGCGCTCGAGGCGTCGCCGTCGGCGGACGTTGGCGAGTGAGAGCGGCGGCGGTGGGGCGCTGTAGAGCCGCGGTAGGGCGCTGCAAAAGTCGGTGGGGAGCCCATTGGAACCGGTGTAAAGCCGGTGGGGCGCTGCGAAACCGGTAGGGCGCTGTAAAACCGGTGGAGCGGCGCCGCTGTGCGCCGCTACCGTGCTGCCGAGCCACGTCGTCTAGGCAAGGACGTCCCGTTGTACACCGTGTGAGACCTCCTGAGCGCTGATCTGTCGCGCGTCGCACCTGTGCGCCGCGCTCCTTTTTACTGCGGATTTCTCACTGGAACCGGTGTACTTCTGTGCTCAATAGCTGGGTTGTCATGCCCATGCGCCTGCCACTCGTTCGCCGCCGTTGCCACACCTGCGCCTCCGAGCGCTTCCGGGCAAACGGCAAATTTCGCGTCAACGCCCATCACAAACTCATCGACGCCTGGCTCCTCGTGCTCTGCACCGGGTGCGGGGAGACCGCCAAGCTCACGGTCTTCGAGCGGATGAACGTGCGCTCCGTACGGCCTGAGCTGCTGAACCGGATGCACGACAACGACCCCGCTCTGGCAGCCGAGTTGCTCCAGGATCCGGTCGTGCGGCGCCGTGATCGCGTAGCCCTCGACTGGGACGACGCCTGGCGTCTCGACACCGGCGGATCGGATCACCTGGACCGCGAGGTGATCGACATCTCGGTCCGCTTCGCGGCGCGGATCCCCGTCCGGCCGGTGCGACTCATCGCTGAAGGCTGCGGTCTGTCGCGGGCCGAGGTCGAGAGACTGATCAAGGAAGGGAAACTCGTATCGGCGGTCCGGCTGAGCGGCAAGCTCACCGGCGACTTCACCTTCACGCTCAAGCGCTGATCCCTCTTCGGGGCCGGGGGCCGGGGACCAGGGGCTAGGAGGTGAGGAGCGAGGGGCCTGTCCGGCACGACCACCGGGCAGGCCCTAGTGGCGCCGCGGGCTGACGCCAGACGTTCCCGGCGCAGAGCGTGCGGCACCGACGGAGCGCTACTGACCGACCGGACGGCAGAGCAGCGGCTTCTCCAGTTCCGAGCAGGGGCGGTGGCCGTGGACCGGGAGGCTGTCCTTGCCCGCGCCTTCCGTGAGGTAGCGGAGGAAGCCCGCGGCCACGGAGTCGGCGGGCGGTTCGCCGTAGGTGTAGGCGAACTCCGTCTGCCAGTAGGGGTACGCGCCCGCGTCGGCGCCCTCCACCGTGGCCGGGTAACCGGCGATACGTACCTGCTGGAGGCCTTCGTGGGTGAGCGCGGCGCCCGCCTCGCTGTGACCGAGGGCTCCCGGGATCGAGGCCACGTTGTCCAGCAGGATGCCGGTGTCGCCGACCTCGCAGCGGCCCGGCTTGCTGCGGTCCATGCCCGCGCAGTCCCCCGAGGTGACTTCGAGGAGCTCTTTATCGTCGAGGACTTGGTGGACGAGCGTGGAACGGGTGCCGGAGCCGGGGTGGCGGCTCACGAGGTGGATGGGGACGTTGTTTCCGTTCACCTGACGCCAGTTAGTGATGTCGCCGGAGTAGATCTGACGTAGCTGCTTGAGGGAGAGGTCCTGGACACCGGCGTCTTTGTTGACGGCGAGGGTGAAGAGGGACAGCGCGACGGGGCGGGGGAGGAGTTGGGGGCGGCCGTCGCCCTTTGCGCCGTCCGTGAAGGCGAGACGATCGGGCAGACCGGGCCCCGCGTCCGCAGTCTTGGCCGCCTCGGTTCTCTTCTTGCCCGCCGCTTCCAGTGTGTCGAGGCCCGCGACACTGCCCTTGAACGTGTCGTCCGTGACGGGGATGCGGGCGCCCGTGCACTTCTTGACGTACCGCTTCGCCGCGTCGGTGACGGCGCTCTTGAAGGCGGTGGAGCCGGAGAGTGTCAGCGTGCCCTCGGCGCAGTCCACCGGTGCGGCCTGGGTGGGGGCGTCGTCCCTGGTGAACGAGGTGAAGGACTGGGTGGCGGCGATGAGTACCAGGAGCGCGATGAAGACCATGACGGGCTTCGAGGCGAAGGTGTGGCTCTCGGTCTTCTTGATCCGCCCGCCGCGTACGCCGCCCTTTATGCCCGCGACGACGACAGGGTCGGGGAAGGCCGCGCCGACCGGGAAGTCCGGGTCGCGTTCCAGGACGGCGAGGACCTTGTAGTGGGTGCCGCGGTTGAGGGGGACGCGGGGCAGTTCGATGTGGCCGTCGTCCATGCGCAGCCCTGCGGCGTCGTCGAAGCACGGGCGCAGGTAGTCGTGGCTGAGCTCGGTGACGACCATGCCGTCGACGCGGCGGCCGGGGAAGTTGATCCGGATGCCGACCTGGTCGTCGTCGCGTACGACGTAGTCGGTGGCGTC
This sequence comes from Streptomyces sp. NPDC031274, assembly GCF_055570235.1. Classification (NCBI taxonomy): domain Bacteria; kingdom Bacillati; phylum Actinomycetota; class Actinomycetes; order Kitasatosporales; family Streptomycetaceae; genus Streptomyces; species Streptomyces sp. NPDC031274. The sequence continues at coordinate 108,864 of NZ_JBVIHP010000018.1, forward strand.
GATGTGGGTCCAGCCGCTGTTCTGGATGCGGAGCAGGACGAAGGAGGGGTCGGCGAGCGAGGTGCCGTTCTGCTGCATCTGCCGGAGGACTCCGGCGTGCGGGTGGGTGTCCGCGTTCTTCGCGGTGGTGTCCATCTGCACGCGGTAGCCGAGCCGTTTGCGCCCGGCGAAACCGAACTCCCACAGGGCGGCGCCGACGGGTATCGCGAGCCCGAGGGCGGCGACCATCGACTCCCAGGAAAGACCACTCATCACCGAACCGACCCCCGTTGTCCGAACCCAGTTGTGCGGGTGTGGCCAAATTACGAGGGGAGGGGTGAGGTTCCGAGTCAACGCGCGCTGTCTCAGGGAGAGTTCACTGGGCCGCCGCTCGGGGGTGGGCGGTGTTCACCGGGTGTTGGGGCGGGCGTCGCCGTGCGGGCTCCTCCGGAGACGAACGCGGCCGGGCGGCTGGTGGCGGCGCGGGTTCCTCCGGAGACGAGCGCGGCTGGTCGGCTGGTGGCGGGCGGGTGAGTGGCTAGTCGCCCTCGCCCTTGCTCTTCCCCTTGCCGCCCTTCTCCTTCACACCCTCGGAGACGTCCTTCGCGAGCTTGTCGTCCAGCTTCTTGAACTCGCGTACGACCGCGTCGGACATGTCGGCCAGCGCGTCAAGCTGCTGGGTGATGTCCTCGCGGCCGTCCTCCCAGTTGGACTCGAAGTCGTCGAGCGCGTCGTACACGCCCCCGTCGCCGATGTCGTCCTTGTAGGACTCGAAGATCTTCTTCGTCCGGTTCATCCGATCCTTGACGGACCGCAACCGGCTTCCGTAGTCCTCAAGATCGCTGAGCGGGAGTGCGAGGTCGCTCTTGCCTTTACCACCCATGCCTTCGTCTCCCCCTCTTGGTGTTCTGGGTCGCTGCGTGCTCAGTCGAGTATGACCTGTCCGGTGATGCCCGGGGTGGGCCTGTGGACTACTGCGGCGTGTGGCCGTGCCAGCCATACCGGCGCTCCTGCAACTTCCCGCCGTCCAGGCGGATTACGCGTCAGCCCTGTTCCTGGAGCTTGGAAGTCTCGATGTTCAGCCATGGGTCGTCGTGGCGCGTGAAGACGGCCCATGGTGAATGGCGCTGGGTGAGGGGGGGCGCCCAAGGTGGAGCTCCTGGGTCAGCGGTTGATCGACTGGATTTCCTGGACGTCCATGTCCTGGGTTGTCTCGAAGGTGCCGTCGGGCAGGTCGGCTCCGGTGTTCTGGGAGCCTTGCCACGAGATCTCCCAGGTGATCGACGCCTTCAGCTGGTACGGCTTTCCGTCGGTTGCTCGGAGGTACTTGATGCCGCACGGCGGGTCCTGCTTCGACTTGCCCTTGGTGTAGGGCGTGCCGATGCTGCCGTCGTCGTTGATCTCGCACTCGCCGGATGCGGGGAAGGTCTCCGCGTCGCCCGTGCCCGGTTCCAGGTGCAGGCTCTTCGGCTTTGCGGTTGTCTCCGCCCAGAGGCCCGTGTTCGGCAGCTCCGCGCGGACCTTGACGTCCTTGAAGGTGCCCTTGTCCAGCCACACCCAAGTGGGAATGTTCACCGTCGACTTGGCCTCCGGCTTGAGCTCCACCTCGGTGTCGGGGACCTTCACCTTGTCGTAGGCGTACTCGGCGAGCATCTTCGGCGTCGGGGCGTGCGGGATGTCGGGGACCGTTCCCGCGTCCTGCCAGAACATGAGGCGGCCGCAGTCCCATGAGTCCGGATCGCTGTCGTCCGGAGCGACACCGCGCCAGAAGTAGCCGTCCTTGCCGATGTTGTAGTTCTTGTAGCCCTCGGCGTGGCTGTTCTCATCGTCGAAGTTGTCGTCGGCCTCGCCCTTGTCGTAGTGATCGATGAAGATCGCGTCCGACCAGATCTCGTGGATGCCGACGTGGTCGACATCTCCCGCCTCTGCGGCCTTCTTGAGCTGCTCGGGCGTGTAGACGGGCTCGTACCAGCAGGCCGGAGGCTTCCAGTTGGGGTCGATCGGCGCCAGATTCCCCTTCTTGCCGCCGCCGTCGCCGCCGCTCTTGTACGTAATCCTGATCTCGGAGTGCGTGACACCGGCCCCGAGGTTGCCTTTGTCGTCCGCGGTGCCGCCGCCTTCATGGGTCGGCCCGCCCAACGCCAGTGCGGACGACGGGACGAGAGCGGAGACGATCGCCAAGGGGGCGATCACGCGGACGACAGCGGTGCCTATGGTGCTGCGATTGGAGCGCATGATCAGCATCCCCCAGGGGCGGACTCTACCGAGGTGGTCATCCAGACGCCGTTATCACCCTTCTCAAGGGCTGTGCGGTACTGGACCTTGGGGGACTCGCCAGCGGGCGTCCCCTCCTTCTTGCCGGTCTTGAGGTCCTTGCTGAAGCCCTTGCTCTCGTCCACGCAGTAGAAGAGAGTCGCCCGGCCCTTCTCGCGGATCTTCGCCTCGGGGTTGGATGCCGTGACCTCGCCGGTGATCGTCAGCCCCTTGTAGCCTTTGACCCACTCCTCGCCGCTGGTGAGGGCGGACCGGGTGCTGTAGAAGGCCAGGTAATCGGCCTTGGGGTCGGCGTCACCGATCGCGGCGTACGTTCCACGGAGCCGTTCCTTGCCGTCGTTCAGGATCGACTGGATCTTCGGGTCGCTGTCCGTCCAGCCCTGGAAGTCGGCCTTGAAGGACTTGGGGAGCGTGATCTTGGGGCGGTCGACGTCCGAGGACTCCGACGCAGTGGGGGACGGCTTGCTCGACCCCTGGCCCGCCCCCTCGATCTTGTCCGAGGAGTCATCACTCCCGCCGCTCCCGCACGCGGTCAACAGCAGGGTCGCGCTCGCCACCAGCGTGGCGACGATGGGCATAGTGCGACGGGCCACGATTGCAGTCCCCCAGAGTTCGGCAGAGTTCGGCAGAGTTGCGTATGTGTGCAGGCGAGAATGAAGCTGAATGACGCTACCAGGCGTGGGTTATCAGTACTGGTGGGCCTTGTGAAGGTTCTCGCGTTCTGTGCGGTGACGGAAGCGAACAGCAGCGGACGGGTCTCAAGTGCTACGCGGGCGCAGCGATTCCGTGCCGGAACTGTGACTCGCGGGGGTGAATGCCCGGGAATGGCGGTCCGGGGCGGGCAATCGGGGGGCGGAATCGGGCTGGAACCGCGCAGGAAGAGCTGCGCTTACCGTGCAACTCGGGCGTTAACGGTCACCCGGGGAAGTCCTCTCACCGCCCTTGGGGGCCGTTGCCTCTGTCTGACCTTCGGCCCCTTCCGTACCATCGCCTCAGTACGCTCAGCCCACAGCACAGACAGACCGTTGATACGGCTGAAACCGTTGATACGGCTGAAACCGCTGATACGACTGAAACCGTTGATACGGCTGAAACCGCTGTATCTCTATCCGCTCCCTCTCAGAGGACAACAGGACACCCGCCATGGCGCGCACCTCTTCAAGTTCGACAGGCGGCCCGTCGGCTCCACGGAACCGGACGCCGCAGCCGCTGCCCCGGCGTCGACGTTCGTTCGGGGACTTCTTCAAGGCGTTCCTCGCCTTTGTCGCGCTGGCCGCGCTGGTCTTCGGCGTACCCGGCGCCCTCGCCGTCGCCGTGGGGTGGCCGCTTCCGGGCGGTGCGCCCTCCCTTGACTGGTTGCAGCAGGAGATCACGGTCGGGACGTTCATCAACGTACTGACTGTTGTCGTCTGGCTCGCCTGGGCCCAGTTCACCGCCTGTGTGCTGGTGGAGGTCAAGGCCGCGCTCTCGGGTGTCGGTATGCCGGGCCGCATTCCCGGCGCCGGCGGAAGCCAGCTCCTCGCCCGTCAACTCGTCGCCGCCCTGCTCCTGGTGGGCGCCACCGCCGCCAGCTTCGCGCCGGGGCTCTCGCAGTTCGGGCAGTCGCTGGAGGGGAATCAGAAGCCCGCCTCCGCCGCTTCCGCCCAGCAGACGCCCGGTGGTCTCTTCGGGCAGGAGCAGGCCGGGAGCGCCGCCAGTGCCGTCGCCGAGCAGGCCGAGCAGGCAGCCGCCCACGCCGGTGGCAGCAACGCCAAGGACGGGGACACCAAGTACTACCGGATCCAGCCGCCCGAAGGGCGTCACCACGATTCGATGTGGGAGATCGCCGAGCGGCACCTGGGAGACGGTCGCCGCTACAAGGAGATCTACCAGCTCAACAAGGACCGTGAGCAGCCCGACGGATCCAAGCTCTCCGAGGCCAGCCTCATTCGGCCGGGCTGGATCATGGAGATGCCCGCGGACGCGCACGGTGGCGAGCTCGTCGAGATGCCCGACGAGGCGCCCAAGGTCTCGCAGGACGTGAAGGAGCAGATCTCCGACTACGCGAAGTCCGGGGGGCACGCCCAGGAACAGGGCGGCGGGGCCAAGGAGCAGGGTGGCGGTGGGTCCGTCGACCGTGACACCGCCCACATCTCCATCCCCGAGCAGCGGCCCTCCGAGGGTGCCGGGCACGGGCAGCAGGAAGCGCCCGTCGCCAGCAGCGGGAGCGAGTCCGAAGGGTTCTCCTTCGGGTTGCCCGAGGCCCTCATCGGCGCGCCCCTTCTCGCCGCCGGGCTCCTCGGCGCGCTCGGACGCCGTCGGCGCCACGCGCTGTGGCAGTCCGCCATGGGCGCCGTCGGTGGACGCCGCGGCATGGAGCCGCCCACGCCGACCGGTGGCGCCGCCGATGTGCAGGACGCGCTGCTCGTCGGGGCCGACCCCGAGGGCGTACGGCTTCTCGATCTGTCGTTGCGGGGGCTTGCCGCCTCCCTCGCCGAGGAATCGCGCGCTCTGCCGACCGTCTACGCCGCCTGGCTCAGCAACGGCGATCTGCACCTCCAGCTCGCCCAGCCCGCCGGACGGCCGCCCGCCCCCTGGCAGTTGGGGCAGGACCAGACGTTCTGGATGCTGGCACGGACCGACGCCGAGCGGTACGAGGACATGGATACCGCCGCTCCCTACCCGGGGCTCGTGAGTCTGGGAACGCTCGACGACTCGCGGCTGCTCCTCAACCTCGAAGCCGTACCTGGTGTCGTCTCGCTGAGCGGGCGTGAGGCCGACCGCGCCGCCGTCTTCGCCTCCGTCGCCGCCGAGCTCGCCACCAACGGGTGGTCCGACCGCATGACCATCACCCTCGTCGGCTTCGGGCAGGACCTGACGCCGCTCGCGCCCAACCGGCTGCGGCACCTCGACGACATCGAGGCGCTGATCGAGACGATGGAGGCCGAGACGCGGCAGCGGCGCGGAGCCCTGGGGGCCGCCGGGCACGACTCAGTACTTACTGGTCGTACGGGGCCTGCCCAGCACACCCGCTGGGCGCCGCACCTGGTGCTGCTCGCCGCCGAGCCCACCGGGGAAGACGCCGTGAAGCTCGCCGAACTGGCCTCCGACGCGAGCCGGCTGGGCATCGGATACCTCGTCGGCACGGAGTCCGGGGACCTGCCGGGCGCCGCCTGGGAGATGGAGATCACCCCCGACGGCAAGCTGCTCGCCCCGCTGCTCGGGCTCGAACTGGAGGCGCAGGCGCTGCCCGAGGCCCAGCAGAGGGCCGTCGTGGAGCTCTTCGTCGACGCCGACCCGGGCGCGGGCGCGGGCGAGGGCGAGGGACGCACCGGTTCGGGTCGTGGCGCCGCCACCCCGCCGTTCCTCGTCGACGTCACCGAGCAGGGGCGGCCCGCGGTGTACGCGCGCCTCGTCGGTACGTACGAGATCATCGGCCTCGACACTCCGGACGGCGAGCGCAGCCCGCTGATGCACGAGGCGCTCGCGCTGCTCCTGCTGCACCGCGAGGGTGTGCACCCGCGGGTGCTCGCCTCCGCGCTGTGGCCGCGCGGTGTCACCGAGGACGTACGCGACGCGCTCGTCGACCGGCTGCGGGACTGGCTCGGCACCGAGCCGGACGGGGAGGCCCGGCTGCGGGCCGACCGGAGCGGGCGGCTCACGCTCGCCAAGTCCGTCGTGTCCGACCTGGACGTCCTGCGCTCGCTCTACCACGAGGCGACCCAAGGGCGCGGGGCCAACAGCCGGGCCGTGCGGGGGCGGATGCTCACCGACGCCCTGGTGCTCGTACGCGGGCCGCTGCTCTCGGACCGGCCGCAGGGGCGGTACGCGTGGCTCACGCACGAGATCATCGACGCGCAGCTGCCGCTGCTCGTCGCCGACATCGGCCTCGCCCTGTCCGAGTTCCACCTGGAGAAGGGGCGCTCGGAGAAGGCCATCGAGGCGCTGAACGCCTCGCTGAACTCCGCGCCGGGGGACGAGCGGCTCTGGAACGAGCTGCTGCGGGCGACCCACGCCGTGGGCGATCCGGCGCGGCTCCAGCAGGTTGCCGCTGACCTCGTCGCCCGGAGCGGGGCGAGGGGCGTGCCGCCTCGGACCGAGGCTCTCCTCGACGAGCTGCTTCCTGCCTGGCGCAGTGGGCTTTCCGCCGTCGGGTAGTGCCGCCGCTGCGGGGGTGGGGCGGTTTCCAGGCCGCCGCTTCGCGGCGGATCTCTCCCTCCCCCCCGTCCATCTCTCCGTATCTCCGCGTCTAGAGGGTGAACGTTGGACCCGCTCCTGTACGTCGTCGTCGGCGGCGCCCTCTGGGGCGCCCTCGCCGGGCTCCTCGTGCCCCGTGCCGTCTACCGGCTCTCCGTGCCGCCCGACGAGGCGTGGCGGGACAGCTGCCCCGACGGGCATCCCGTCGGCGGCTGGGTCGGGCTCCCGCGGTGTGCGGACGGGACGCACATCGGGCCGCGCACCCTCACCGTCTCCCTCGCCACCGCCTTCGTCTGCGCCGCCCTCGCCGCCGCGACGGGCCCGCGGCCCGAGCTCGCCGTCTGGCTGCTGCTCGCGCCCTTCGGCGTGCTGCTCGCCGTCGTGGACTTCGGTGTGCACCGGCTGCCCGACGTACTCACCCTGCCGCTCGCCGTCGCCGCGCTCGTCCTCCTCGGGGGCGCCGCGCTGCTTCCCGAGCACGCCGGTTCCCTGGTGCACGCGCTGTACGGGGGGCTCGGGCTCGGCGGCGCGTACTTCGTGCTCTTCCTCATCAGCCCGAACGGCATGGGCTTCGGCGACGTGAAGCTGGCGCTGAGCCTGGGTGCCGTCCTGGGCTGGTACGGGTGGGGCGCGGTACTGCTCGGCACCTTCGCCGGGTTCCTGCTCGCCGCCCTGTACGGGGGGTGGCTCGTCGTCGCCCGCCGCGCCGGGCGCAAGACGGCGATCCCGTTCGGGCCCTTCCTGATCGGCGGGGCGTTCTTGGGGCTGCTCATCGGGGCGTACGCCGCCTGACGTGCCGATCCGGGCGTACGCCGCCTGACGTCGGGTGGGCGGACCCCCTGGCGTACGCTGATTCAGTCCGTCCAGAACCCTTACGAAAGGGACGCCCCGGTGACCGAGAAGGCCGACCTTCAGTCCGTGCTCGACCGTGCCGCCGCAGGTGGGCGGATCACTGAGGAAGAGGCGCTCGACCTCTACCGCGATGCCCCGCTGCACGCGCTCGGCGCCGCCGCGGACGCCATCCGCCGCCGCCGTTACGCCGGGACCGAGCACATCGCGACGTACATCATCGAGCGGAACATCAACTACACCAACGTGTGTGTGACGGCCTGCAAGTTCTGCGCCTTCTACGCGGCCCCGAAGGACACCAAGAAGGGCTGGACGCGCGACCTCGACGACATCCTGCGGCGCTGCGCCGAGACCGTCGAGCTCGGTGGCACGCAGGTCATGTTCCAGGGCGGGCACCACCCGGACTTCGGTGTCGAGTACTACGAAGAGCACTTCTCCGCGATCAAGAAGAACTTCCCGCAGCTGGTCATCCACTCCCTCGGCGCCTCCGAGGTCGAGCACATGGCCCGCATCTCGAAGGTCTCCGCCGAAGAGGCGATCCAGCGGATCCACGCCGCCGGGCTCGACTCCTTCGCCGGTGCCGGTGCCGAGCTGCTCCCGGCCCGCCCGCGCAAGGCCATCGCCCCGCTCAAGGAGAGCGGCGAGCGCTGGCTGGAGATCATGGAGATCGCCCACAATCTCGGCGTCGAGTCGACGTCCACGATGCTCATGGGCACGGGCGAGACCAACGCCGAGCGCATCGAGCACCTGCGGATGATCCGCGACACGCAGGACAAGACCGGTGGCTTCCGGGCCTTCATCCCGTACACGTACCAGCCTGAGAACAACCACCTCAAGGGCCGGACCCAGGCCACCATCTTCGAGTACATCCGCATGATCGCGATCTCGCGGATCTTCCTCGACAACGTGGCCCACATCCAGGGTTCCTGGCTGACCACCGGCAAGGAGGCCGGCCAGCTCACCCTGCACTACGGGGCGGACGACCTCGGCTCCGTGATGCTGGAGGAGAACGTCGTCTCCTCCGCCGGCGCCAAGCACCGCAACAACCTGCGCGACATGATCGACATGATCCGCACCGCGGACCGCGTCCCGGCCCAGCGCGCCACGACGTACGAGCACCTCGTCGTGCACGACGACCCGGCGAACGACCCGACCGACGACCGCGTCGCCTCGCACATCTCCTCCACGGCGATCGAGGGCGGCACGGCCCACCCCGAGCTCAAGCTCCTCGCCAGTAACTGAGGCTGTTTTGCGCACACTTCACGTCGCCGAAGGGACACCGGAAACGGCGATCATGGTCGACGGGGCGAGCCTCGCCGCCGTCGGCCCGTACGAGGAGCTGGCCGCCGCACACCCGTCCGCGCGCGTCCGGCGCTGGCCCGGCATCCTCACGCCGGGCCTGCTCAACCCGTACGGCCCCGAACTCCTCGAAGCCACCTACCATCCCGACCCGCGTGAGGCCGACCGGCTCGGTACCGAGCCCATCGGCGGGGAGCGTGCGCGGACCCTCTTCCGCGTCGATCCGTCCCGGCTCGGAGCCAGCGCCCGGCGGGGCGTGCAGCGGCTCTTCGCACACGGCACGGTGGCCGTCGCGGGCGAACTGCACGCCCGGCCCGTCCTCGACACCGTCCGCAGGGCGGGCCTCGCGGTCGGCCGGCGCCCACCCCGGCTCACGGGCCCCGTGTCCCTGTCGCCGACCCCACTCGTCCTCCTGCCGCGCCTGGCGGAGGGCGGCCCGGCCCGCTTCGCGATCTTCGACGTGCCCGACCGCGCGGAGCTGGTGCGGCGTGGGGCACAGACGTGCGTGGCGACGGTGGTGGAGGGACGATTGGTGTACAGGGCGCGCTGAGGGCAGCCCTGTCAGGGGCGCCCTCAGGGGCGCGGGGAACTGCGCGAGCAACCACAACAGACCCGCACCCGCCAGACGGCCCCGCCAGGCAGACGCTCCGGCGAAGAGCCCGCCGCAGGCGAGAAGGCCCGCCGCAGGCGAGAAGGCCCGCCGCAGGCGAGAAGGCCCGCCGCAGGCGAGAAGGCCCGCCGCAGGCGAGAAGGCCCGCCGCAGGCGAGAAAGCCCGCCGCAGGCGAAGCGGGCCGCCGCCAAGACAGAAGACCGGCCTGACACAATGGGCCGGGTGACCCGCGCATCTCTGGACAAGCAGCCGCACGAAGTCGCCTCGATGTTCGACGACGTGGCGGAACGGTACGACATCACGAACGACGTGATGTCGCTCGGGCAGGCCCGGCTGTGGCGCAAGGCCGTCGCCAAGGCCGTCGACGCGCGGCCCGCGCAGAAGGTCCTCGACCTCGCCGCCGGGACCGCCACCTCGTCGCAGCCCTTCGCGCAGGCCGGCGCGTACGTGGTGCCCTGCGACTTCTCGCTCGGCATGCTGCGGGTCGGCAAGGCACGTCACCCCTGGATGCCGTTCACGGCCGGGGACGCGACGAAGCTGCCGTTCAAGGACGACACGTTCGACGCCGTCACGATCTCCTTCGGGCTGCGCAACGTCCAGGAGACGGACCAGGCGCTGCGGGAGATGTACCGCGTGACGAAGCCCGGCGGCCGGGTCGTCATCTGCGAGTTCTCGCACGCGACATGGGCGCCGTTCCGCACGGTCTACGAGGAGTACCTGATGCGGGCGCTGCCGCCGGTCGCGCGCACGGTCTCCTCCAACCCCGACGCGTACGTCTATCTCGCGGAGTCCATCCGCTCCTGGCCGGACCAGCCGACGCTGGCCGCGCTGTTGCAGGACGCGGGCTGGTCGAAGGTGGCGTGGCGGAATCTGACCGGTGGGGTCGTGGCGCTGCACCGGGGATTCAAGGCGTAGACCTGCCGCGGGACGCCCGGAGCACAAGCGCGCGAAATATTCCGCTGTGAACCGAGTTGACGGGAACCAGCCGCAGGGCAAGATGTGTCCGTTGTGATACGACTCCGCCGACGCGACGGCGTCGATGCGAGTCCGCTCTTTCGCATCAGCCGCTGCTGGGTCGCTCGGCATGGGTCGGTCTTTCTGGTCATCTCCCCAATGACGGAGCGTCCCTATGGCGTCGAACTGTCCTCACTGCGGGGCATCCACCCCTGAAGAGGCCCGCTTCTGTATGAAGTGCGGGCGAGAGCGCCCGCGTGGCACGTCCGTGGACGCGGGGCCCGCGGATTTGCCCGCGGCGGAGCTCGGCGCTCCGACCGCTGTAGGGGACACCGGTGAGCAGGACGCCGCTGCGACTGAACCTGAGCCGGACGCGCCCGCCAGGGAGACGCCTGCCGGGCAGACGCCTGCCAAGCAGACGCCCGCCGGGCCCGGGTTCACCGCAACTTCCCTTCCCGCGCCCGCACTTCCCGCTGCCGCCCCCGTATCCCCGCCTCCGTCTCCATCCCCGCCCGCATACGTTCCCGGGCCGCCCTCCGCGCCCTCTCCCCTCGGCGCCTTCTTCGGACGGGCGTTTCGGGGCGACTGGGCCGGGGCCGCTCAAGCCGCCCTGTGGCCCGTGGGGTTGGTGCTCGTCGCGGCGGTCGCGATGGCCATTCCCTCCTACGGGCAGGGCGAGGGAAGTGGTGGCGGTGACGTCGTCGTCGGGTTCGGCGATCGGATGCGGATCGCTCTCGCGACTCTGCTCCAGGCCGTGGGCGGCGGCTTCGAGGTCTCCGGGAGCGAGCGGCAGCAGTCGTCGTCGGTCTTCGGCGGTGACAGCCCCGATGTGGGCACCGCCTTCGACGGCAGCGCCGCGCTGCACCTCATTCCGCTCACCGCCACCGCGCTGTGGATCGGGGCCCTCTTCATCGGCGTACACATCCTGCGCAACCGCCTTCTCGTGCGCGCCGGAAACCAGGGCGGGGGCACGCCGGGGCTCGAAGCAGCCGTGCGCGTCACCCTGTTGGTGACCACGGGCACCCTCGTGCTCAGCCTCTTCGCGCAGCCCGAGATCGACGGCGTCGAGCTTTCCTCGTCGCCCGTGCTCGCCGCGCTCGGTGCGTTCGTACTCGGACTGGCCGTCTCCGGGGGCGTACTGCACCGCCACGACCTGGCCCACTGGCTCGCCCGACGGCCGGTGTGGCAGGCGACGTTCCGTGCCACCGGCACCGCGCTGCGCGCGCTCGCCGTCGTGCTTGCGCTCTGCTCGGTCGTCGCGTTCATCAGCCTCGCCCAGATCGACGACCTCGAACGCGTCGCCGACCTCGACGACGCCAATGTGTCCCCGCTGGTCATCGCCCTTCTCCTGCTGCCGAACCTGGGCGTCGCCGCCCTCGGCCTCGGGTGGGGCGCGCCGCTCGACGCCTCGGTGCAGGGGAGCAGTTCGTCGTACGGGGGTGGCTACGAGAGCGAGTCCTTCGGGCTCTCCGAGCTGGGGGACGTCACCAACGCGTGGGCGATCGCGGGGGCGTTGACGCTCGGGCTCGTCTGCGCGCTGGTCCTCGGCGTCCTCGCCGCCCGCCGTTCCGCGCACCGGGGAGAGCAACTGCTCGCCGCCGGTGTCTTCTTCGGGCTCTTCCTGCTTCTCGCCGGGGTCGGCGGGGTCAGTGTCGACGCCACCGGAAGCGCCTCGGCGGAGTTCGGCGGAGGCGGCAGTTCGGGCGGCTCGGGCAACGGCACCTTCGAGGCGGGCGTGAGCGTGCCGGACGCGCTGCTCTTCGGGCTGCTCTGGGTCGTCGTCGCGGCGCTCATCGCGCCGTTCCTGCTGCAGATGGCGGGGCAGCGGACGGGGCTCGTCGCGGGGCCGGTTCCTTCGGGCCCGCCGATGCCGGGCGGTCCCGTGGGCACGGCTCCCGAGGCCGCGGCCGCCGTCGGCGCCGTGGGCCCCGTCACGACGGACGCTCCGGCGAACCCGGTTGCCCCCACACCTCAGAGCGCCCACGACCTGCCCACGTACGACCAGCCCACGCACGACCTGCCCACGCACGACCAGCCCACGTACGTCCCGACCGGAACCCCCGCCTTCGCCTACGCCCCGCATTCCTTCCAGCAGCCCCCCACCACACCACCCGAGTCCCGCCGCACCGCCCTCTGGGTCGGCACCCTCGTCGGCGCCTTCATCATCGGCAGCGGTATCGCGGCCGGTGTCCTGCTCTGGCAGAACAACGACGACGGCAAGGCGGACAAGGCCGGAGGCAAGGACGACAAGCCCGCCATCAGCCGGACCGAGGACCGGACCGAGCCGCCGGCACCGAACGCGTCGCCCACCGCGTCGCCCACCGCATCGCCCACGTTCACGCCCACGGAGGAGCCGAGCGCGAGCCGGGACACCGTGGACGACACCCCCAGAGTGCCCGCGGGCTCCGACCTGGTGTCCGACGTGAGCGGCTTCGAGTTCGCCGTGCCGGACGGCTGGACCCGGCAGGGCGAGGAGCGTCCCGGGCAGATCGTGTACGCGGGTTCGACCGGCCGGGAGGAGTTCCTGGTCGGCGTGGTGCCGTACGCGCCGTACACCTCGTACGAGAACTTCACGACCATCGAGAAGGACGCCAAGAAGGACCCGAAGAAGTCGGACTACCAGCGGATCCGCCTGGAGCCGAACACCTTCGAGGGACGTAGCGGCGCGATCTGGGAGTACACCTTCACCGACACGGCGGGCCGCGAGATCCACGCCCTCGACCAGAGTTACGTCGCGGACAACGGCACCGAGTACGCCATCCAGCTGTCCTGGCGCGCGGACTTCTGGCCCACGAGCGAGGGCGCGAAGGTCCACCGGATCGCGCTGGAGCACTGGCGGCTCAACGGCTGAGCACCGGCGCGTTCACCAGACGGCGCCGACCTCGGGCCCCGGCTCGTCGAGCTCGCGGCGCAGGCCGCCGTCCGGCGGTCCGGGGTGGCGTGGTTCGCGCACCCCCGCGCCGCCGTCGCCCTCGTCGGGGCCGAGGTCGAACCAGACGGTGACGACGGCATCGCGCGGGATCCACATGCCGGGGAGGGGGTACTGCCGGACCACGTACTCGACGACGACCAGGTGGAAGTCGGGGCGGTCGGGCGCCGTGAGCAGTACGCCGTGCTTCTCCGCCGAATCGCGCGCGTCCACGGCCATGAGTCCCGTCAACCGCGGCACGCGCACGTCGTCCGTCCTGGGCGCCTTCGGCACAGATGTCACCCCCCAGCGGTACCGGAAGGGTAGACCCGCCGGGCGTCGGCCGGAAGCGGTCCGTCACCCCCGCCGACGCCCTGCCGAAGCCCCGTCCGCCCGTTACGAAGCCCCGTCCGCCCGTTACAGCGTGAGCCGAAAGCCGTGCACCTGACGGTTCGACACCGGCGATGTGTAGGTCTCTGCCTGTTCCATGCCGAGCCGCCGCGTCACCGCCGCCGACCGTTCGTTGTGGGCGTCGACCACGGCCACCACGTCCCGTACGCCCGCCGCGCGTACCCGTTCCACGGCCGCCCGCGCGGCGGCGGTCGCGTACCCCTTCCCCCAGGCGGCGCGGCCCAGACGCCAGCCGATCTCGATCTCTCCCGTGGGCCCCCAGTCGCGCGGCCAGGGCTGTGCTCCGGCGAAGCCGATCGGCTCGCCGTCCGCGTCGAGCAACGTCCAGAGGCAGTAGCCGAGTTCGGCGTCGTGTCTGCGCTGCCGGGCGGTCAGCTCCTCGTACATGGAGAGTTCGGCGGAGCGGCCGCCCAGGAACTTCATGACGTCCGGGTCGTCGAAGAGGCGGTGCCAGACCAGAGCGTCCTCGTGGGTCGGGACGCGCAGCTGTACGGCAGGCAGGGGCCTGGTCGGTCTGGTCGGCCTGATCGGCGGTGCCTGCTCTGTCGCTTGCTCAGTCGCTTGCGCTGTCGCCTGCTCTGTCGCCTGCTTTGTCACGGGTGGCCCTTCGGCTGGCTGATCGGTACCGCTGCATAGACTGCCCATAACCCGTGCCCGTCGGCACACAGATTTCGAGCTTTGGGGAGAACCCGCCGTGACCGAGCCCCAGCCCCTCACCGAACACACCGCTGATGTGATCGTCGTCGGGGCCGGGCCAGCCGGTTCCACGACCGCCTATTACCTGGCGAAGGCCGGACTCGACGTACTCCTTCTGGAGAAGACCGCGTTCCCGAGGGAGAAGGTCTGCGGCGACGGTCTGACGCCGCGCGCCACCAAACAGCTGGTGTCCATGGGCATCGACATCTCCGAAGAGGCGGGCTGGCTGCGGAACAAGGGCCTGCGCATCATCGGGGGCGGCGTACGGCTCCAGCTCGATTGGCCGGATCTCGCCGCCTACCCGAACTACGGCCTGGTCCGTAAGCGCGACGACTTCGACGAGCAGCTCGCGCGCCAGGCGCAGAAGGCGGGCGCCCGCGTGTACGAGCGCTGCAATGTCGGCGCCCCGATCATCGACGACCGCACGGGCCGCATCACCGGCGTGCACGCCAAGATGGGCGAGGAGAAGACGCCGGTTACGTTCCACGCCCCGCTTGTGGTCGCCGCCGACGGCAACTCGACGCGGCTCTCCCTCGCGATGGGTCTGCACCGCCGCGAGGACCGCCCGATGGGCGTCGCCGTCCGTACGTACTTCACGTCGCCGCGCCACGACGACGACTACCTGGAGTCCTGGCTCGAGCTGTGGGACCGCCGCGGCGCCCAGGACCGGCTGCTGCCCGGCTACGGCTGGATCTTCGGCATGGGTGACGGCACGTCGAACGTCGGGCTCGGCATCCTCGACTCCTCCGCGGCCTACAAGGAGCTCGACTGGCGCGAGGTGTTGAAGGCCTGGTGCGCCTCGATGCCGGAGGACTGGGGCTACACCCCGGACAACATGACGATGCCGATCCGCGGCGCGGCCCTGCCGATGGCCTTCAACCGCCAGCCGCACTACACCAAGGGCCTGCTCCTGGTCGGTGACGCGGGCGGCATGGTGAACCCCTTCAACGGCGAGGGCATCGCGTACGCCATGGAGTCCGGGCAGATCGCGGCGGACGTCATCGTCCAGGCGCACGCCCGCTCGACCCCCGGCCAGCGCGAACTGGCGCTGCACAACTACCCGAAGATCCTCAAGGACACGTACGGCGGCTACTACACGCTGGGCCGTGCCTTCGTGAAGCTCATCGGCAACCCGAAGGTCATGAAGATGGCCACGCAGCGCGGCCTGACCCACCCGATGCTGATGCGCTTCACGCTGAAGATGCTGGCCAACCTCACCGACCCGACGGGCGGCGACGCGATGGACCGCATCATCAACGGGCTGAGCAAGGTGGCGCCGAAGGCGTGAGGCGCCGGTAGCCCCGTAGCCCGAGAGCCGGGCTGCCCGGTAGCCCCGTAGCCCCGCAGCCGGGCAGCCCGGTTCGGCTCCCGGAAAACTTCGGCTCTCAGAAAACAGGGCGTATCCGATTTGCCCTCACGGGGTGGACGGCAGGACGCTGGTCGCATGATCTTCATCGCCGTCAAGTTCACCGTCCGCCCCGAGTACAGCGACAGCTGGCTGGAGCGCACCGCCGAGTTCACCCGTGCCACGCGCGCGGAGGAAGGCAACCTCTTCTACGACTGGTCCCGCAGCGTGGACGACCCGAACCAGTTCGTCCTCCTGGAGGGCTTCGCCTCGCAGGAGGCGGGCGCCGCGCACGTCGGCTCCGACCACTTCAAGGCCGGTATGGAGACGATGTCCGAGTTGATCGCGTCGACCCCGGAAATCATCCACACCGAGATTCCGGGCAGCAGCTGGTCCGAGATGGGTGAGCTTTCGCCGAAGGGCTGAGGCGCAGGAAGGGCGGAAGCTCAGGAAGGGCCGAAGCTCAGGAAGGGCTGAGGCGCACGTAGAAGGGCCGGGAAACCCCATCGGGTTTCCCGGCCCTTCTACGTGGCTGTGAGGGGCCTCAGAGGACGCGCACGGCACCGTCGGCGGGGTAGCCCGACAGGTCCTGGATGACAACGCCCTTGCCGGGGTTGGCGGCGTCGAGGTACTGACCGTTACCGATGTACACACCCACGTGGTACGCGGAGCCCGCGCCACCCCAGTAAAGGATGTCGCCCACCTGGACGTTGGAGAGCGAAACCGGTGTACCGGCGACCGACTGGTCCTGCGAGACGCGCGGGAGGTCCACACCCGCCTGCTTGAACGCGGCCTGGACGAGGCTGGAGCAGTCCCAGGCGTTGGGTCCTGAAGCACCCATGACGTACGCGTCACCGAGCTGGGCCTTGAGGAAGCTGATGACCGAGCCGACGTTGCCGCTGGCCGGGGCCACATCGGCGGCGGCGGTGCTCGAGCCGGAGCCCGACGCGCTGAGCGTCGTGCGCTCGGCGGAACGCGAGGCGCGCTCCTCCTCCGCCTTCTTCTTGGCGGCGGCCTCGGCCTTCGCCTTGGCCTCCGCCTTCTTCTTGGCGGTGGCCTGGTCTTCCTTGGCCTGCTTGGCGGCCTTCACGGCGGCCGCGTCCTGCTCGGCGCGGAGCTCGTAGCTGTCGGCGGTCTGCTGGGTGGCATCCGCGGACTGCGCGATCTGCGTGGAGAGGTCCGTGGTGAGCGTCGGCATTTCGATGGTCTCGGTCACCGGCTCGGCTGCGGTCGCCGTGCCAGCTGCCGCGGCCACTGCCAGGGTGCTGAGGACGCCACCGGCAACTCCGGCGCGCAGGGCCATCTTCGAGGCGCTACGACGGGGCTTCCGGTGGCTGGGTATGTGAGCGGTGTGGGACATGAGAACAACCGCTATCAGGGAGTCAGGGTTCCCATCAAGAAACGTGGGCTGCGCCACAGTTGCCCCTGGCGGCCTCGAATCCCGGGCGTGTCACTTCTTATTGACGCCGTAACGGGCAATGCGGACAGTGGTGATCACGCCTGTGATCATGGGCTTTCTGCGATACGTCCGAATTGCCCATGGACTACCACCGGTTGAGTCGGTTGGCCAAGCCCGGTTTATTCACCGCAGGGTGCCGTGTGGCGCAGGTCACAGGTGTGGCCCTAGGGGATCTCCCTGAGATCCGGCCGAGACCTTTCTGAGATGTCCCGAAGAATTCAGGGGTGTTGCCGATGTGGGGGACCGGTGACGGATCGACGCCGAATCGACGATGGATCGGCGGTCGGCCGGTGCCGGGGCGGTGTGGGCCCGGTGCCGATCCCCTCTTGTGGTGACATCTCTTCGTCTCTCGTCGCGGCTCTTGTGGCGGCTCTTGGGGTGGCTCTCGTGATGACGTCACTGACGCCACTCCATTCGCGTACCCCGGTCGTGCGCCGTCGCGCCGTCCACGCACCCCGGTCGTACGTCGTTCGCGTACCCGAGTGCGTACCGACCATGCGGCCCTCGCGTATCGACCGCCGCCCGCGCATCGCGCGCACCGACCCCGCAGCGGCCCCCGCACCGACCCCACAGTGACCCCCGCGCCGACCCCGCATCGATCCTGCGCCGACCCCGCGCCGCCCTCGCGTCGACCCCTCTCCACCCGCTAGTGAATCCGTGCACGCGTGCCCGGCCGTCCACTTACGTCCACACCGCTCCCGCCAAAGTGTGAACGCGCCGCCACTATCAAGCCGTCGTGTCCAGCGCCAATTTGCCTGCGGCGGCCATCGCTTGATAGGGCGACCCCCTCCCGACCAGGGGTGACTCGCTGAGATGTCACCTCTGGTGATCACTCAGGCGCTTCGCGTATGAAGATCACCGCTCATCCGACTTCATGATCCTTCGTCAGGTGGTGGAGATCACAAAGCCGTTGTCGCACCCCGTGTCGCAGATCACAGACCGGCGGGCATAAGATGCGGGGCAGTTGGGCTTGTGACCTGCTTCACATGTGCGCGATCTTCGTGGGGGCGGGGCGCAGTCCAATGCAACCGCCAACAGTCAGTGCCGACTGAGAGGAGCGAGGAGCGTGAATGCCTATGCGCCCATCCTCGTGCTGGGAGCCCTCGGGGCAGGCTTTGCGATCTTCTCCGTGGTCATGGCCACGCTTATCGGTCCAAAGCGGTACAACCGAGCCAAGCTAGAGGCGTATGAGTGCGGTATCGAGCCGACGCCGACTCCGGCCGGCGGCGGGCGATTCCCGATCAAGTACTACCTGACGGCGATGCTCTTCATCGTCTTCGACATCGAGATCGTCTTCCTTTACCCCTGGGCCGTCACCTTCGACGCGCTGGGGATTTTCGGGCTCGTGGAGATGCTGCTCTTCGTGCTCACCGTCTTCGTCGCCTACGCGTACGTATGGCGGCGTGGCGGCCTGGAATGGGACTAAGGGTCTGAGGGGCAAAGAGCATGGGACTCGAAGAGAAACTGCCGAGCGGATTTCTGCTGACCACCGTCGAACAGGCCGCGGGCTGGGTGCGCAAGTCATCCGTCTTCCCCGCGACCTTCGGCCTCGCGTGCTGCGCCATCGAGATGATGACGACGGGAGCCGGGCGCTATGACCTGGCTCGCTTCGGCATGGAGGTCTTCCGCGGTTCGCCGCGCCAGGCCGATCTGATGATCGTGGCCGGACGCGTGAGCCAGAAGATGGCGCCGGTCCTGCGGCAGGTCTATGACCAGATGCCCAACCCCAAGTGGGTCATTTCCATGGGGGTTTGCGCTTCATCGGGCGGTATGTTCAACAATTACGCGATTGTGCAGGGTGTGGACCACATCGTCCCTGTTGACATCTATTTGCCCGGCTGTCCGCCACGGCCCGAGATGCTGATGGACGCCATCCTCAAGCTCCACCAGAAGATCCAGGGCTCCAAGCTCGGGGTCAACGCGGAGGAAGCGGCCCGCGAGGCGGAGGAGGCGGCCCTCAAGGCGCTCCCCACCATCGAGATGAAGGGGCTGCTGCGGTGAGCGACGCGCATGAAGAGCACCTGAACGGAAACGGCGTCCCGGCCCCCCGTGACGAGGCCGGCAAGGTCATCGGCGTACGCAAGGGCATGTTCGGCGCCAACAACGGCGGCGACACGTCCGGTTACGGCGGCCTGGTGCGGACGGTCACCCTGCCGGGCGCCACCGCGCGCCCCTACGGCGGCTGGTTCGACGAAGTGGCGGACGAGCTGGAAGGCGCCCTGGAAGAGCAGGGGCTCCTCCCGGAGAACGCGATCGAGAAGACGGTCGTCGACCGCGACGAGCTCACCTTCCACGTCGCGCGCGAGCACCTCGTCCGGGTCGCCCAGACCCTGCGCGACGACCCGGCCCTGCGCTTCGAGCTCTGTACGGGCGTCTCGGGGGTGCACTTCCTCGAGGACAAGGGCCGCGAGCTGCACGCCGTCTACCACCTGCGCTCGATCACCCACAACCGCCTGATTCGGCTCGAAGTCAGTGCCCCTGACGCCGATCCGCACGTCCCCTCGCTGGTCGCGGTCTATCCGACGAACGACTGGCACGAGCGCGAGGCGTACGACTTCTTCGGCCTGATCTTCGACGGTCACCCGGCGCTGACGCGGATCATGATGCCGGACGACTGGCAGGGCTTCCCGCAGCGCAAGGACTACCCCCTCGGCGGCATCGCCGTCGAGTACAAGGGCGCCCAGATCCCGGCTCCGGACCAGCGGAGGTCGTACAGCTGATGAGCACGTCACATGCATCCGCGCGCGAAACGACCGAGGGGACTGTATATACAGTCACCGGCGGCGACTGGGACGAGGTCGTCCAGTCCGCGGCCCGGTCCGACGACGAGCGCATCATCGTCAACATGGGTCCGCAGCACCCCTCCACCCATGGTGTGCTCCGGCTCATCCTGGAGATCGAGGGCGAGACTGTCTCCGAGGCCCGCTGCGGCATCGGCTATCTGCACACGGGCATCGAGAAGAACCTCGAGTACCGCACGTGGACGCAGGGCACGACGTTCGTCACGCGCATGGACTACCTCACGCCGTTCTTCAACGAGACGGCGTACTGCCTCGGGGTCGAGAAGCTCCTCGGCATCGAGGACCAGATCCCGGACCGCGCCTCGATCATCCGCGTGCTCCTGATGGAGCTCAACCGGCTCTCCTCGCACCTGGTGTGCATCGCCACCGGCGGCATGGAGCTGGGCGCGACGACGATCATGATCTACGGCTTCCGAGATCGTGAACTCGTTCTCGACATCTTCGAGTTGATCACCGGCCTGCGCATGAACCACGCGTACGTCCGGCCCGGCGGGCTCGCCCAGGACCTGCCGCCGGGCGCGGTGGACCAGATGCGCGAGTTCGTGAAGAAGATGCGGAAGAACCTCGGCGAGTACGACAAGCTCGCCACCGGGAACCCCATCTTCAAGGCCCGCATGCAGGACGTCGGCTACCTCGACCTCGCGGGCTGCATGGCCCTCGGCGCCACGGGCCCGGTCCTGCGCTCGGCGGGCCTGCCGCACGACCTGCGCAAGTCGGATCCCTACTGCGGCTACGAGAACTACGAGTTCGACGTGCCGACCGCCGACACCTGCGACTCCTACGGGCGCTTCCTGATCCGCCTCGAGGAGATGCGCCAGTCGCTGCGCATCGTCGAGCAGTGCCTGGACCGCCTCGAGCCGGGTCCGGTCATGGTCGGCGACAAGAAGATCGCCTGGCCCGCGCAGCTGGCGCTCGGCCCGGACGGGTTGGGCAACTCGCTCGACCACATCAAGAAGATCATGGGCACCTCCATGGAGTCCCTGATCCACCACTTCAAGCTGGTGACCGAGGGCTTCAGGGTCCCGGCCGGACAGGCGTACACCGCGGTCGAGTCGCCCAAGGGCGAGCTCGGCGTGCATGTCGTCTCCGACGGCGGCACCCGCCCCTACCGGGTCCACTTCCGTGACCCGTCCTTCACCAACCTGCAGGCCATGGCGGCGATGTGCGAGGGCGGCCAGGTCGCCGACGTCATCGTCGCCGTCGCCTCCATCGACCCCGTGATGGGAGGCGTCGACCGGTGACCACCACTCCTTCCCAGCAGGGTGCGGGCGTCAGCCTGGGCATGCCCCAACTCCCCGCCCCCGACTTCCCGGCCGACGTACGGGCCAGGCTCGACGCGGACGCCAAGGAGGTCATCTCCCGCTACCCGGACTCCCGGTCCGCGCTGCTCCCGCTGCTGCACCTGGTGCAGTCCGAGGAGGGCCACGTCACGCGCACGGGCATGGCCTTCTGCGCGGAGGTGCTCGGCCTGACCACCGCCGAGGTCACCGCGGTCGCGACCTTCTACACGATGTACCGGCGCAAGCCCTCCGGTGACTACCAGGTCGGCGTCTGCACGAACACGCTGTGCGCCGTCATGGGCGGCGACGCGATCTTCGAGTCGCTGCAGGAGCACCTGGGCGTCGGCAACGAGGGGACCACAGAGGACGGCAAGGTCACGCTGGAGCACATCGAGTGCAACGCGGCCTGTGACTTCGCTCCCGTCGTGATGGTCAACTGGGAGTTCTTCGACAACCAGACTCCCGAGACCGCCAAGCGGCTCGTCGACGACCTGCGCGCGGGCGTGCAGGTCGAGCCGACCCGCGGCGCCCCCTTGTGCACGTACAAGGAGACGGCCCGGATCCTGGCGGGCTTCCCGGACGAGCGGGCCGGCGCCGTCGAGGCGAGCGGC
Organism: Streptomyces sp. NPDC031274; assembly: GCF_055570235.1. Lineage (NCBI taxonomy): Bacteria > Bacillati > Actinomycetota > Actinomycetes > Kitasatosporales > Streptomycetaceae > Streptomyces > Streptomyces sp. NPDC031274. The sequence goes on from NZ_JBVIHP010000018.1 coordinate 130,517, forward strand.
GGCGCGGGTCCGGCCTCGCTGATCGGACTGCGCCTGGCCAAGGGTGAGTTGCCCCAGCCGCGTGTGGTCCACCCGCGCACGGGCGGCCCGCAGGACGAGGCGCCCGCCGAGCACCTCAGCTCGCACGACGCACCGCAGGAGACCTCGGCATCCGACCCGGCCCACCCGGCCGGACCGACCGCCGAGGAGGGGGAGTGATGACCTTGGCAGCCGAGATCGACAACGAGACGAGCCCCGAGAAACTGCTCGCGCCGGTGCTTTCGGCGTTCTGGGACGTGGAGAAGTCCTGGACGCTCGACACCTACCGACGGCACGAGGGGTACGAAGGCCTGCGCAAGGCCCTGGCCATGGCGCCGGACGACCTCATCGCGTACGTGAAGGACTCCGGTCTGCGGGGCAGGGGCGGCGCGGGATTCCCCACCGGAATGAAATGGCAGTTCATTCCGCAGGGAGATGGAAAGCCGCACTATCTAGTTGTCAACGCCGACGAATCGGAGCCGGGGACCTGCAAGGACATCCCGCTCCTCTTCGCGAACCCGCATTCCCTCATCGAGGGGATCGTGATCGCGTGTTACGCGATCCGTTCTTCGCATGCCTTCATCTACCTGCGCGGTGAAGTCGTCCCCGTGCTCAGGCGGTTGCACGAGGCCGTGCGTGAGGCGAAAGAGGCGGGATTCCTGGGCGAGAACATCCTGGGCAGCGGACTCGATCTCGAACTCACCGTGCACGCGGGCGCGGGCGCGTACATCTGTGGTGAGGAGACCGCGCTGCTCGACTCGCTCGAAGGCCGCCGTGGCCAGCCGCGACTGCGTCCCCCTTTCCCGGCCGTCGCGGGCCTCTACGCATGCCCCACTGTCGTCAACAACGTCGAATCCATCGCGTCGGTTCCCGCGATCCTGAATCGCGGAAAAGACTGGTTCAAATCGATGGGGAGCGAGAAGTCCCCCGGCTTCACGCTCTATTCGCTGAGCGGCCACGTCACGAGCCCCGGCCAGTACGAGGCCCCCCTCGGCATCACCCTGCGCCAGCTGCTCGACATGAGCGGCGGGATCAGGGCGGGCCACCGGCTCAAGTTCTGGACGCCGGGCGGTTCCTCGACGCCGATGTTCACCGACGAGCACCTCGACGTCCCCCTGGACTACGAGGGCGTGGGCGCCGCCGGGTCGATGCTCGGCACGAAGGCGCTCCAGTGCTTCGACGAGACGACCTGCGTCGTGCGGGCGGTCACGCGCTGGACCGAGTTCTACGCCCACGAGTCCTGCGGCAAGTGCACGCCCTGCCGCGAAGGAACGTACTGGCTGGTGCAGTTGCTCCGCGACATCGAGGCGGGCAAGGGCGTCATGTCCGACCTCGACAAGCTGAACGACATCGCCGACAACATCAACGGCAAGTCCTTCTGCGCCCTCGGTGACGGCGCCGCGTCGCCGATCTTCTCCTCGCTCAAGTACTTCCGCGAGGAGTACGAGGAGCACATCACCGGCAAGGGCTGCCCCTTCGACCCGGCCAAGTCGACTCTCTGGGCCGACAGGCCCGCCGCACATTCGGAGGTGAACGCATGACAGTGACCACGAACAGCGCTCCCTCCGGGGGCGGCGAGGCGGCGGTTCCGCCGGAGGACCTCGTGTCGCTGACGATCGACGGCATCGAGATCAGCGTCCCGAAGGGGACGCTGGTCATCCGGGCCGCCGAGCTCCTCGGCATCGAGATCCCGCGCTTCTGCGACCACCCGCTGCTCGACCCGGCGGGCGCCTGCCGCCAGTGCATCGTCGAGGTGGAGGGCCAGCGCAAGCCGATGGCGTCCTGCACCATCACCTGCACCGACGGCATGGTCGTGAAGTCGCAGCTGTCCTCGCCGGTCGCCGAGAAGGCGCAGCGCGGTGTGATGGAGCTGCTCCTCATCAACCACCCGCTGGACTGCCCGGTCTGCGACAAGGGCGGCGAGTGCCCGCTGCAGAACCAGGCGATGCAGGTCGGCGACCCGGACACCCGCTTCGAGGGCAAGAAGCGGACTTTCGAGAAGCCGGTGCCGATTTCGACGCAGGTCCTTCTCGACCGCGAGCGGTGCGTGCTCTGCGCTCGCTGCACCCGTTTCTCCAACCAGATCGCGGGCGACCCGATGATCGAGCTGCTGGAGCGCGGCGCGCTCCAGCAGGTCGGTACGGGCGAGGGTGATCCCTTCGAGTCGTACTTCTCGGGGAACACCATCCAGATCTGTCCGGTCGGCGCGCTGACCTCGGCGGCGTATCGCTTCCGCTCCCGGCCCTTCGACCTCGTGTCGTCGCCGTCGGTCTGCGAGCACTGCGCGGGCGGCTGCGCGACCCGTACCGACCACCGGCGCGGCAAGGTCATGCGGCGGCTCGCCGCGGACGACCCCGAGGTCAACGAGGAGTGGCTCTGCGACAAGGGGCGCTTCGGCTTCCGTTACGCGCAGAAGCCGGACCGGCTCACCACGCCGCTGGTGCGCAACTCCGAGACCGGTGAGCTGGAGACGGCCAGCTGGCCCGAGGCTCTCGAAGCCGCGGCCACCGGGCTCGCCGCCGCGCGCGGCCGGGCCGGCGTGCTGACCGGCGGGCGCCTCACCGTGGAGGACGCCTACGCGTACAGCAAGTACGCGCGCGTGGCGCTCGACACGAACGACATCGACTTCCGCGCGCGCGTGCACAGCGCCGAGGAGGCCGACTTCCTCGCCGCCCGCGTGGCGGGCCGTGGCCGGGATCTCGACGGCACCGGAGTCACGTACGCGGAAGTGGAGAAGGCACCCGCCGTCCTGCTCGTCGGGCTCGAGTCCGAGGAGGAGGCGCCCGGGGTCTTCCTGCGCCTGCGCAAGGCCTGGCGCAAGCACGGCCAGCGGACGTTCTCCCTCGCGACGCATCAGACGCGCGGCCTGGAGAAGGCGGGCGGCACGCTGCTGCCCGCGGCTCCCGGCACCGAGACGGAGTGGCTCGACGCCCTGGCCGGCGGAGTCGGCCTGGACGGCGAGGGCGCCACGGCGGCCGAGTCGCTGCGCGCCCCGGGAGCGGTGATCGTGGTCGGCGAGCGTCTCGCCGCTGTGGCGGGCGGGCTCACCGCCGCCGTACGGGCCGCGTCCGCGACCGGTGCGCGGCTGGTGTGGATTCCCCGCCGGGCGGGGGAGCGCGGCGCCCTTGAGGCGGGCGCGCTGCCTTCGCTGCTTCCCGGCGGGCGTCCTTCCACCGACCCGCGCGCACGGGACGAGGTCGCGGCCGCCTGGCGCGTGGCCGAACTCCCGCACCGCCACGGCCGCGACACCGGCCAGATCATCGAGGCGGCGGCGACCGGCGAACTGGGCGCCCTCCTGGTGGCGGGCGTGGAGGTCGCCGACCTTCCGGACCCGGCACGCGCGCGTGAAGCACTCTCCGAGGTCGGGTTCCTGGTCTCCCTGGAGCTGCGGCCCAGTGAGGTCACCGACCACGCCGACGTCGTACTTCCCGTGGCCGCGGTCGCGGAGAAGCCCGGCACCTTCCTCAACTGGGAGGGCAGGGCACGGATGTTCGACGCCGCACTCAAGCCCGACCACATGACGCGCACGCTGGCCCCGACGGACGCGCGTGTGCTGCACATGCTGGCCGACGCCGGGGACGTACACCTGGGTCTTCCCGACCTGGCATCGGCCCGGCGCGAGCTCGACCGGCTCGGCGGCTGGGAAGGACCGCACGCCACCGAGCCCCTGGAGACAGCCGCCCAGCCGCCGAGGCCCTCCTCCGGAGAGGCCGTTCTCGCTGGGCACCGGCTGCTGCTCGACCGGGGCCGCCTCCAGGAGGGCGACGAAGCGCTTGCCGGTACGCGGCACGCCGCGGTCGCCCGGCTCTCGGCGGCCACCGCGGCCGAGGCGGGCGTCAAGGACGGCGACGTCCTGGCCGTCACCGGCTCCGCAGGGGCGACCGAACTGCCGCTCCTGGTCACCGAGATGCCCGACCGTGTGGTGTGGCTGCCGCTGAACTCGACCGGGGGAGGCGTCACTTCCGACACCGGCGCGCGCCCCGGCGATCTCGTCCGCATCGGCCCGGCGCTCCTGCCGGAGCCCTCACAGGCCCCGGAGGTGACGTCGTGATGCACACCGTGGTGCCGCTTGCGGCGGAAGACCTGTCCATGTTCGGCCGTGACCCGTGGTGGCTGGTCGCCGTCAAGGCGGTCTTCTGCTTCGCGTTCCTGATGGTGACGGTGCTCTTCTCCATCGTGTGGGAGCGCAAGGTCGTCGCCTGGATGCAGCTACGCATCGGCCCGAACCGGCACGGCCCCTGGGGCATGCTGCAGTCCCTCGCGGACGGCATCAAGCTGATGCTCAAGGAAGACCTGATCGTCAAGCGCGCGGACAAGGTGGTGTACATCCTCGCGCCGATCGTCGCGGCCATCCCGGCTTTCATGGCGATCGCGGTGATCCCCTTCGGGCCCGCGGGCAACGAAATCTCGATCTTCGGCCAGCGCACGACGATGCAGCTCACCGACCTGCCGATCGCGATGCTCTACATCCTCGCGGTCGCCTCGGTCGGCATCTACGGCATCGTGCTGGCGGGCTGGAGCTCCGGTTCGACCTATCCGCTCCTGGGCGGACTGCGCTCCTGCGCGCAGATGATCTCGTACGAGATCGCGATGGGCGCCGCGTTCGCCTCGGTGTTCCTCTACTCCGGGTCGATGTCGACCTCGGCGATCGTGGAGGCGCAGGCGGACCGCTGGTACGTACTGCTGCTTCCCGTCTCGTTCCTGATCTACATCGTGACGATGATCGGTGAGACCAACCGCGCTCCGTTCGACATGCCGGAGTCCGAGGGCGACCTCGTCGGCGGCTTCAACACCGAGTACTCGTCGATCAAGTTCGCGCTGTTCATGCTCGCCGAGTACGTCAACATGGTCACCGTCTCGGCGGTCTCGGTCACCCTGTTCCTGGGCGGCTGGCGGGCCCCGTATCCGGTCAGCACCTTCTGGGAGGGCGCGAACCACGGCTGGTGGCCGATGCTCTGGTTCGTGATCAAGGTCCAGCTGTTGCTGTTCTTCTTCATCTGGCTGCGCGGCACGCTGCCACGCGTCCGCTACGACCAGCTGATGAAGCTCGGCTGGAAGGTTCTGATCCCGGTCTCGGTCGTCTGGCTGATGCTCGTGGCCACGGTCAGGGCGATGCGGAACGAGAACTACGACTTCACCTCGATCGCGCTCTACGTGGGCGGGGGAGTGATCGCGCTCCTGTTGCTCTCCGTCGTCGTCGACATCTTCCGCGACAAGCGCGAGAAGGAAGCGGCAGCACGATCCGAGAGCGAGGAACCCGTCGCCTTCGACCCGATGGCGGGCGGATTCCCCGTCCCGCCGCTGCCCGGACAGAGCCTGCCGCCCGTGCCCCGTCGCCGCTCGCGCCAGGAGCGGGAGTTGATTGTCAGTGGTGGGCCGGATACTCAAAGTGACGGAACCCGTAGTGACGGAAAGGAGGCGTCCGATGGCTGAGTCGAAGAAAGAGCCGCACCAGGCACCACACGAGTCGAACCAATCGAAGCAGGGGTTCCAGAACCCCGTCGCGGGCTTCGGCGTGACCTTCAAGGCCATGTTCAAGAAGCGGCTGACCGAGCAGTATCCGGAGCAGGAGAAGACCACCGCTCCCCGCTTCCACGGCAGGCACCAGCTCAATCGCCATCCGGACGGCCTGGAGAAGTGCATCGGCTGCGAGCTCTGCGCCTGGGCCTGCCCCGCGGACGCGATCTATGTGGAGGGCGCGGACAACACCGAGGAGGAGCGCTACTCCCCGGGTGAGCGTTACGGCCGCGTCTACCAGATCAATTACGCCCGCTGCATCCTGTGCGGCCTGTGCATCGAGGCGTGCCCCACGCGCGCGCTGACGATGACGAACGAGTTCGAGCTGGCCGACAGCAGCCGCGAGAAGCTCATCTTCACCAAGGAGCAGCTGCTCGCCGGCCTGGAGGAAGGCATGGTCGAGTCACCGCACTCGATCTTCCCGGGCACGGACGAGCAGGACTACTACCGCGGTCTGGTGACGGAGGCCGCGCCCGGCACGGTGCCTCAAGTGGCCCTCTCCAAGGGCGAGACGCCCCAAGAGGCCGCCTCCACCTTCGGGGACGACGAGCCCGCGTCGGGGGAGGTGATCAACCGATGACCCAACTCGCCGCCTACACCACATCCACCGGTGAGGCCGTCCAGTTCTGGGTGCTCGGCACGGTCGCCGTGATCGGCGCCCTGTGCACGATCCTCATGAAGAAGGCCGTGCACAGCGCGCTCTGTCTCGCCGGGACCATGATCGTCCTTGCGGTCTTCTACCTCGCCAACGGGGCGTACTTCCTGGGCATCGTCCAGGTCGTCGTCTACACCGGCGCGATCATGATGCTCTTCCTCTTCGTGGTCATGCTCGTCGGCGTCACCGCCGCCGACTCCCTGAAGGAGACCATCAAGGGTCAGCGCTGGCTGGCCGGTCTCTGTGGCTTCGGCTTCGCCATCCTGCTCTTCGCGGGCATCGGGAACGCCTCGGTGAACGAATTCGCCGGACTCAGCAAGGCGAACGCCGGCGGCAACGTGCAGGGCCTCGCCGAGAGCATCTTCACGAAGTACGTCTTCGCCTTCGAGATCACCGGCGCACTGCTCATCACCGCCACCGTCGGCGCGATGGTGCTCACCCACCGCGAGCGCACGGAGCGCGCCAAGACGCAGCGCGAGATGTCCGAGGAGCGCGTGCGCTCCAACCACCTGCCGCCGCTGCCCGCCCCCGGCGTCTACGCCCGGCACAACGCCGTGGACGTCGCGGGCCTGCTCCCCGACGGCACCCCGTCGGAGCTCACGGTCAACAAGACGCTGCGTGAGCGCGGCCAGATCCGCGACGTCTCGAATGAGGCGCTGGACGATCTGCGGGCCCTCGAACAGCGTTCCGAGGACCGTCTCGAGCGGTCGTCCAAGAGCGGGGAGGCGTCGAAGTGAATCCGGTCAACTACCTTTATCTCGCGGCGCTGTTGTTCTCGATCGGCGCCACCGGCGTCCTGATCAGGCGGAACGCGATCGTGGTCTTCATGTGTATCGAGCTGATGCTCAACGCGTGCAACTTGGCCTTCGTCGCCTTCTCGCGGCTGCACGGCAACCTCGACGGCCAGATCATCGCCTTCTTCACGATGGTCGTCGCCGCGGCGGAAGTCGTGGTCGGCCTCGCGATCATCGTGTCGCTGTTCCGCTCCCGTCACTCGGCCTCGGTCGACGACGCCAGCCTGATGAAGCTGTAAGGGGTCGCTGAAAAGTGGAGAACCTGATCGCGCTGCTCGTGGCAGCGCCTCTGCTCGGAGCGGCCGTACTGCTGTGCGGCGGGCGGTGGTTGGACCGTGTCGGCCACTGGCTCGGCACGCTGCTCGCGGCCGCGTCCTTCGTCGTCGGTGCGGTGCTCTTCGTCGACATGCTGGGCAAGGGCGCCGAGGAGCGCTCCCTTTCCCAGCATCTGTTCAGTTGGATTCCCGTGGAGGGTTTCCAGGCGGACGTCGCCTTCCAGCTCGACCAGCTGTCGATGACGTTCGTCCTGCTGATCACCGGTGTGGGCACCCTGATCCACATCTACTCCATCGGGTACATGGAGCACGACGAGCGGCGCCGCCGCTTCTTCGGCTATCTGAACCTGTTCCTCGCGGCGATGCTCATCCTGGTCCTCGCCGACAACTACCTCCTCCTGTACGTCGGATGGGAGGGCGTCGGCCTCGCCTCGTACCTCCTGATCGGCTTCTGGCAGCACAAGCCCAGCGCGGCCACCGCCGCGAAGAAGGCGTTCCTGGTCAACAGGGTCGGCGACATGGGCCTCTCGATCGCCATCATGCTGATGTTCACCACCTTCGGGACCTTCGCCTTCGGACCTGTCCTTGAGGCCACCGGCCAGACGTCGGAGGGCAAGCTGACGGCCATCGGCCTGATGCTGCTGCTCGCGGCGTGCGGCAAGTCGGCCCAGGTGCCGCTGCAGTCCTGGCTCGGCGACGCGATGGAGGGCCCGACCCCGGTCTCGGCCCTCATCCACGCGGCGACGATGGTGACCGCGGGCGTGTACTTGATCGTCCGCTCCGGCGCGATCTTCAACGGCGCACCGGACGCGCAGCTCGTCGTCACCGTCGTCGGTGCGGTCACGCTCCTCTTCGGTGCGATCGTCGGTTGCGCGAAGGACGACATCAAGAAGGCCCTCGCCGGGTCGACGATGTCCCAGATCGGGTACATGATCCTGGCCGCGGGCCTCGGCCCCATCGGCTACGTCTTCGCGATCATGCACCTGGTGACGCACGGCTTCTTCAAGGCCGGGCTCTTCCTCGGCGCCGGTTCGGTCATGCACGGCATGAACGACGAGGTCGACATGAGGAAGTACGGCGGCCTCAGGAAGTACATGCCGGTCACCTTCGTGACCTTCGGGCTCGGCTATCTGGCGATCATCGGCTTCCCCGGTCTGTCCGGCTTCTTCTCCAAGGACAAGATCATCGAGGCGGCGTTCGCCAAGGGCGGCACGGAGGGCTGGATCCTCGGCTCGGTCGCACTGCTCGGCGCCGCGATCACCGCGTTCTACATGACGCGCGTGATGATCATGACCTTCTTCGGTGAGAAGCGCTGGCAGCCCGATGCCGAGGGCAACGAGCCGCACCCGCACGAGTCGCCGAAGTCCATGACGATCCCGATGATCGTGCTCGCCTTCGGGTCGGTCTTCGCGGGTGGCTTCTTCAGCATCGGCGACCGCTTCATGCACTGGCTGGAGCCGGTCACCCAGCACGACCACGGTGACTCGCCGCTGAGCGCCACCACGGTCACGGGCGCCACCATGGTCGTCCTGGTCATCGGTGTGGCCCTCGCCTACGTCCAGTACGGCCGCCGTCCCGTCCCGGTCACCGCCCCGCGCGGTTCGCTGGTCACCCGGGCGGCCCGGCGCGACCTCCTCCAGGACGACTTCAACCACGTCGTCCTGGTCCGCGGCGGAGAGCACCTCACTCGCTCCCTGGTGTACGTCGACCACACCCTGGTCGACGGAGTCGTCAACGGCACGGCGGCCTCGGTCGGCGGGCTCTCCGGACGGCTGCGCAAGATGCAGAACGGCTATGCCCGCTCCTACGCGGTCTCGATGTTCGGCGGCGTTGCGGTACTCATCGCCGCGACCCTGCTGATGAGGGCGGTCTGATACCGATGTCCTTTCCTCTGCTGACAGCGACGGCGGCCCTGCCCGCGGTCGGCGCGATCGCCACGGCAGCCGTCCCGGCCGCCCGGCGGACCGCCGCCAAGTGGCTCGCGCTGCTCGTGTCGCTCGCCACGCTCGCGCTCGCCGTGACCGTGCTCGTGCGGTTCGACCCCGACGGGTCCCGTTATCAACTGACCGAGTCCCGCGCCTGGATCGCGGAGTTCGGGGTGCGGTACGAGCTCGGGGTGGACGGCATCGGTGTCGCCCTCATCGCGCTCACCGCGCTCCTGATGCCCTTCATCATCCTGGCGGGCTGGCACGACGCCGATCCCCTGGAGACGAAGTCCTCGCGATGGCGCCCGACTCAGGGCTTCTTCGCCCTGATCCTCGCCGTCGAGGCGATGGTGATCATCTCCTTCGCCGCCACGGACGTCTTCCTCTTCTACATCTTCTTCGAAGCCATGCTCATCCCGATGTACTTCCTCATCGGCGGCTTCGGGGACCGCGCCCACTCGGGCAGCGACGAGAAGGCGTCGGCGCAACGCTCGTACGCGGCCGTGAAGTTCCTGCTCTACAACCTGGCCGGCGGGCTCATCATGCTGGCCGCGGTGATCGGCCTCTACGTGGTGGCGGGGAACTTCTCGCTCCAGGAGATCGCCGAGGCGCGGGCCAACGGCACGCTGGACATGGCGACCAGCACCGAGCGATGGCTCTTCCTCGGCTTCTTCTTCGCCTTCGCGGTGAAGGCGCCGCTGTGGCCGCTGCACACCTGGCTGCCGAACGCGATGGGCGAGTCCACGGCCCCGGTCGCCGTGCTGATCACGGCAGTGGTCGACAAGGTCGGCACCTTCGCGATGCTGCGGTTCTGCCTCGGGCTCTTCCCCGAGGCGAGCAAGTGGGCGACACCGGTCATCCTCGTGCTCGCGCTGATCAGCATCATCTACGGCGCTCTGCTCGCGGTCGGCCAGCGCGACATCAAGCGCCTTGTGGCGTACGCGTCGATCTCGCACTTCGGGTTCATCATTCTCGGCATCTTCGCGATGACCTCCCAGGGGCAGTCCGGCGCGACGCTGTACATGGTCAACCACGGGATCTCGACGGCCGCGCTGATGCTGGTGGCCGGCTTCCTGATCTCGCGGCGCGGTTCGCGGCTCATCGCGGACTACGGAGGGGTGCAGAAGGTGGCGCCGGTGCTCGCGGGCACCTTCCTGATCGGTGGTCTCGCAACGCTCTCGCTGCCGGGGCTCGCGCCGTTCGTGAGTGAATTCCTGGTCCTGGTCGGCGCGTTCGCGCGCTATCCGGTGGTCGGGATCATCGCCACGATCGGCATCGTGCTCGCCGCGCTCTACACCCTCGTCCTCTACCAGCGGACGATGACGGGCCCGGTGAAGCCGGAGGTCTCGGCCATGCCGGACCTGCGAGTGCGTGAACTCGTGGTCGTCGCTCCGCTGATCGCGCTCCTGATCGGCCTCGGCGTCTACCCGAAGCCGCTCACCGACCTGGTGAACCCGGCGGTCAAGCACACCATGTCCGACGTACAGCAGAAGGACCCGAAGCCCGACGTGGAGGCGGCCAAGTGAGCGCATCAGCCGTCCACAGCCTGTGGACAATGGCGTCGGCTGCGGCGCCGCAGGATCAGATCGACAAGATCGACACTCCCACCATCGAGTACGCGCAGCTGTCACCGACGCTGATCGTCATCGGTGCGGCGGTCATCGGGATCCTCATCGAGGCCTTCCTGCCTCGCAAGTCCCGTTACTACGCCCAGCTGTTCGTGGCCGTCGTCGCCATCATCGCGGCCTTCGCCGCGGTCGTCGGACTCGCGGCCACCGGGTACGGCTCGACGAAGGCGCATATCGCCGCCATGGGCGCGATCGCGGTCGACGGGCCCGCGCTCTTCCTGCAGGGCACGATCCTCCTCGCGGGGCTCGTCGCGATCTTCACCTTCGCGGAGCGGCGGCTCGACCCCGTGGCGCACGGCAATCGCGTCGACTCCTTCGCCGCGCAGGCCGGAGCGACGCCGGGCAGCGAGGGCGAGAAGGCCGCGACGAAGGCCGGGTTCACCACCACCGAGGTGTTCCCCCTCGCGCTCTTCGCGATCGGCGGAATGCTCGTCTTCCCGTCGGCGAACGACCTCCTGACGCTCTTCATCGCCCTCGAGGTCTTCTCGCTGCCGCTGTACCTGCTCTGCGCGCTCGCCCGCCGCAAGCGCCTGATGTCGCAGGAAGCCGCCGTCAAGTACTTCCTGCTCGGCTCGTTCTCATCGGCGTTCCTGCTCTTCGGGATCGCCCTCCTCTACGGGTACGCGGGCTCGGTTTCGTACGGCACGATCGCGAAGGTCGTCGACGGCAGCATCCAGAGCGTCAACCCGGCGCTCGCCGACACCATGGGCAACGACGCGCTGCTTCTGATCGGCGCCGCGATGATCGTCATGGGACTGCTCTTCAAGGTCGGCGCGGTGCCGTTCCACATGTGGACGCCCGATGTGTACGAGGGTGCGCCCACCCCGGTCACCGGCTTCATGGCCGCGGCGACGAAGGTGGCCGCCTTCGGCGCGCTGCTCAGGCTCCTGTACGTGGTCCTGCCGGGGCTGCGCTGGGACTGGCGGCCGGTCATGTGGGGTGTCGTGATCCTCACGATGCTGGTCGGCGCGATCGTCGCGATCACCCAGACCGACATCAAGCGGCTGCTCGCGTACTCCTCGATCGCGCACGCGGGCTTCATCCTCGCCGGTGTCATCGCCATGACGCCGGACGGCATCTCGTCCGTGCTCTTCTACCTGGCGGCCTACTCCTTCGTGACGATCGGTGCTTTCGCGGTGGTCACGCTGGTGCGGGACGCGGGCGGCGAGGCCACGCACCTGTCCAAGTGGGCGGGGCTCGGCCGGCGCTCGCCGCTCGTCGCGGCCGTCTTCGCGGTCTTCCTGCTCGCCTTCGCCGGTATTCCGCTGACCTCCGGGTTCTCCGGGAAGTTCGCGGTGTTCAAGGCGGCGGCGGAGGGCGGCGCCGGTGCGCTCGTCGTGGTCGGTGTGATCTCGTCCGCGATCGCGGCGTTCTTCTACATCCGCGTGATCGTGCTCATGTTCTTCAGCGAGCCGAAGGCGGACGGCCCGACCGTGGCCGTGCCCTCGCCGCTGACGATGACGGCGATCGGGGTGGGCGTCGCGGTGACGCTGGTCCTGGGCGTGGCCCCGCAGTACTTCCTGGATCTGGCGAACCAGGCGGGGGTCTTCGTCCGGTAGTCCACCTGCTCTGCTCGCCTTCGCTTCGCCGCCGCCCGGCACCCCGTCCGACAAGGGTGCCGGGCGGCGGCCTGTGGATAACTTCCAGAGGTGTCGGTGCGGAGCCCTATCGTGGAGGCAGTGGTCGAAGCACGACGTACGGGGGCAGGGCGATGGATGGGAACGATGGCATGAGCGAGGTGACCGCACCGGTCGCGGTGGCGGAGAGCGACGCACTGCGGACGCTGCACCGCGTCTTCGGGTACGACGCGTTCCGCGGTGAGCAAGAAGCGATCATCGAGCATGTGGTCGCGGGCGGTGACTCCGTCGTACTGATGCCCACCGGTGGCGGCAAGTCGCTCTGCTATCAGATCCCCGCCCTGGTCAGGCCCGGCACGGGCGTGGTCGTCTCCCCCCTCATCGCGCTCATGCAGGACCAGGTGGACGCGCTGCGGGCCCTGGGCGTGCGGGCCGGGTTCATCAACTCCACGCAGGACTTCGACGAGCGGCGTGTGATGGAGGCCGAGTTCCTCGCGGGGGAGCTCGACGTCCTGTATCTGGCGCCGGAGCGGCTGCGCCTCGACGGGACGCTCGATCTGCTCTCCCGCGGCAAGATCTCCGTCTTCGCGATCGACGAGGCGCACTGCGTGGCGCAGTGGGGTCACGACTTCCGCCCGGACTATCTGGCGCTCTCCCTGCTCGGCGAGCGCTGGCCGGACGTGCCCCGCATCGCCCTGACGGCCACCGCGACACACGCCACGCACCGCGAGATCACCGAGCGGCTCGGCATGCCGGACGCGAAGCACTTCGTGGCGAGCTTCGACCGGCCCAACATCCAGTACCGCGTCGTGCCGAAGGCCGAGCCGAAGAAGCAGCTCCTGTCCTTCCTCAAGGAGGAGCACGCGGGCGACGCGGGCATCGTCTACTGCCTCTCGCGCAATTCGGTCGAGAAGACCGCCGAGTTCCTCTGCAGGAACGGCATCGAGGCCGTTCCGTACCACGCGGGCCTGGACGGTGGGACGCGCGCCGCCCACCAGTCCCGCTTCCTGCGGGAAGAGGGACTGGTCGTCTGCGCCACCATCGCCTTCGGCATGGGCATCGACAAGCCGGACGTCCGGTTCGTCGCCCACCTCGACCTGCCGAAGTCGGTCGAGGGCTACTACCAGGAGACGGGCCGTGCGGGCCGTGACGGACAGCCCTCCACGGCCTGGATGGCGTACGGACTGCAGGACGTGGTCCAGCAGCGGAAGATGATCCAGAGCAGCGAGGGGGGCGAGGCGTTCCGCCGCCGGGCGGCCGCGCACCTGGACTCGATGCTGGCGCTGTGCGAGACGGCCCAGTGCCGCAGGGCCCAGCTCCTCACGTACTTCGGCCAGGACGCGGACGGACAGTCCTGCGGCAACTGCGACACCTGCCTCACCCCGCCGGAGACCTGGGACGGCACGGTCGCGGCCCAGAAGGCCCTGTCCACGATCGTGCGCCTCCAGCGCGAGCGCGGCCAGAAGTTCGGCGCGGGCCAGATCATCGACATCCTGCTCGGCAAGAAGACCGCCAAGGTCATCCAGTTCGACCACGACCAGCTCTCGGTCTTCGGCATCGGCGAGGAGCTCGCGGAGGCCGAATGGCGCGGCGTGGTGCGGCAGTTGCTGGCGCAGGGCCTGCTCGCGGTCGAGGGGGAGTACGGGACGCTGGTCCTGACCGAGGAGAGCGGTTCAGTCCTCGGCCGGGAGCGGGAGGTGCGGTTGCGCAAGGAGCCGAAGCGGCCCGCCGCGGCGAAGGCCGCGAAGGGGGAGCGCAAGGCGAAGACAGCGGCGGCCGTCGCCGAGCTGCCCCAGGAGGCGGTGCCGGTGTTCGAGGCGCTGCGCGCGTGGCGCGGCGCGCAGGCCAAGGAGCTCGGCCTCCCGGCGTACGTGATCTTCCACGACGCCACGCTCCGGGAGATCGCCACACTGCGACCCTCGTCCCTGGCGGAACTGGGCGGCATCAGCGGCCTGGGCGAGAAGAAGCTGGCGACGTACGGGGAGGGCGTGCTTGAGGTCCTCGCGGGGCTGTCCGGGGGTGCGGAGCCCTCCGGGCCGGTTGATGCGGTGCCCTCGCAGGCGTCGCTGCCCGCACCGGCCCCGCAGGACGCCCGAGCCCCGGAGTACCCGGACGACGCCCCGGAGGAGGAGTGGCCGGAGCCGCCGGACGACTTCTGAGCAGCCGTCGTGTGCGGCACCGTCGTGGCTGGTCGCGCAGTTCCCCGCGCCCCTTCAGGGCACTGCCGTCAGAGGGAGTCCGAGAAGGGGCCGGGTCCCTGACCCGGCCCCAAGGCCCCCGGCCGCAACCTCACCGTGCCGAGGCGACCCTGCCAGAGACCTCGCCGAGGCCGACCCGGGTGCCGTCCGGGCCGGGGGCCCATGCCGTGAGGGTGACCTCGTCGCCGTCCTCGAGGAACGTCCGCTTGCCGTCCGGGAGGACAAGCGGGTCGCGGCCGTTCCAGGTGATCTCGATCAGGGAGCCGTACTGCCCGTCGGAGGGGCCGCTCACCGTGCCCGAGCCGTACAGGTCGCCCGTGCGCAGGGACGCGCCGTTCGCGGTCATGTGGGCCAGCTGCTGGGCGGCCGTCCAGTACACGGTGGAGAAGGGGGGCTCGGAGATGACGTGGCCGTTCAGGGTCACGGTGATGCGCAGGTCGTAACCGGCGGGCTCGTCCGCGACGGATTCCGCCGAGTCGTCCAGGTAGGGCAGGAGTTCGTGCGTGCGCTCCGGAGGGGTGACCCGCGCCGCGTCCAGGGCTTCGAGGGGGGTGATCCACGCCGAGACGGAGGTGCAGAAGGACTTGCCGAGGAACGGTCCGAGCGGAACGTACTCCCAGGCCTGGATGTCGCGCGCCGACCAGTCGTTGAGGAGGCTGAGCCCGAAGACGTGCTCCCGGAAGTCCGCGAGCGGCACCGGCGTGCCCAGCTCCGAAGGCGTACCCACGACGAAGCCGACCTCGGCCTCGATGTCGAGGCGGACGGAGGGCCCGAAGACCGGCGCCGTCTCCGAGGGGGCCTTGCGCTGCCCCTTGGGACGTACCACTTCGGTTCCGGAGACCACAACGGTGCCGGACCGGCCGTGGTAACCGATCGGCAGGTGCTTCCAGTTGGGGGTCAGCGGGGTCGGTGAGTCCGGGCGGAAGATCTGCCCCAGGTGCGTCGCGTGGTGCTCGGAGGCATAGAAGTCCACATAGTCCGCGACCTCGAAGGGGAGGTGCAGGGTGACCTCGGACAGGGGGTACAGCAGGGGGCGTACGACCTCGCGGTGAGCCGGAATCGTCACCCATGCGGTGAGCGCACGACGCACATCGGACCAGGCCGTGCGGCCCGCGGCGAGCAGCGGGTTGAGCGTGGGCCTGGCGAGCAGCGACACGTAGGGCGAGCCGAGCGCGGCGGCCGCGGCACCTGCGTCGAGGACGTGATCGCCGAGTCGTACACCGACACGGCGCTCCGCGGCCCCGGCCGAGCCCGTGGACGAGTCCCCGGCAGGGGCTCCAGCAGTGGCTCCGGCAGGGGCTCCGGCCAGGGAGAACACGCCGTACGGGAGGTTGTGCGGCCCGAAGGGATCGCCCTCCGCGAGAGCGAAGGGGTCGCCTACGGAGTGGGCGGAAGGGTTGCTCCCTGCCGGGTCGAGCGGGGTGTGCTCGGACATGCGTACCTGCCTCGCTTTCCATATGGGTGTGCCACACGTTACGTGGGAAGCTCCGGTTGGGGCAGTGTCTAAAGAGTTCGCAATGTCCGAATAAGCCTTGCTGGAGTGGTCAGTTCCGGCTTAGCGTCCTTTGGGGGACGCGGACGGGGTGGGTCCGGGTCAGACGGAGGGACACGTGGGGGGACCCGTGGCCATGAGGAACGACGTCGTGCCCTTCACGGTCGACCGTGAGGTGCCCGGCCTGATCGTGAAGTTCGGGAACTACCCGCTGCACCATGGCGGAGTGGGCGCGATCCGCAGTCTGGGGCGGCTCGGCGTGCCCATGTACGCGATCACGGAAGACCGTTACACACCGGCCGCGGCCTCGCGCCACCTCACCCGCGCCTTTCCCTGGCCGACCACCGGGGCGGAGGAGCCGCAGCGGCTCGTCGAGGGGATGCTGCGCATCGCCCGCAGGATAGGCAGGCCCACGGTCCTGATCCCGACCGACGAGGAAGCGGCCGTCCTCATCGCCGAGCACCAGGACGTGCTGCGCGGAGCGGGGTTCCTCTTTCCGCGCGTGGAGCCGGAGTTACCCCGCCGCCTCGCAAGCAAGCAGGGCCTGCACGAGCTGTGCGTGGAGCACGGCATCGCCTCGCCGACCGCCTCCTTCCCCGAGAGCTTCGGGGACATCGAGGAGTTCGCCGCCTCCGCGGTCTTTCCGGTGGTCGCCAAGAACCGCGAGGCGTTCACGCGCCGCTCCCGGCCCGCGGTGAACGGTACGACGCGCATCGAGACCCCGAAGGGCCTGCTCGGCCTCGCCCGTGACTGGGGCGAGCGGCCCGGAGTGATCCTCCAGGAGTATCTGCCGCGGGAGCAGGCCGAGGACTGGATCGTGCACGCGTACTTCGACGTGGACTCGACGCCGCGCGCGCTGTTCACCGGCGTCAAGGTGCGCTCCTGGCCGCCGCACGCGGGAATGACGGCGAATGCGTACGTCGTCGACAATCCGGAACTCGCGGACCTCGCCGCACGTTTCATCAAACAGATCGGCTTCACCGGCGTCATCGACCTGGACCTGCGCTTCGACCGGCGCGACGGTCAGTACAAACTGCTCGATTTCAACCCTCGCATGGGCGCACAGTTCCGGCTCTTCGAGAACGAGTCCGGGATAGACGTCGTCCGCGCGATGCACCTGCACCTGACAGGTCGCGCCGTCCCCAAGGGGGAACAACGCGCCGGTCACCGCTATGTCGTCGAGAACATCGACCTGCCCGCACTCCTCGCCTACCGCCGCAGCGGATACACCACACCGCACGCGCCCCCGCACGCGAGCGGCACGGAGCTGGCCTGGCTCGCGGCGGACGACATGAAGCCGTTCTTCACGATGCTCGCGAGATTCGTACGACCGGGGGCGAAACACCTGTATCAGCTCTGGCGGACCAAGAGACGCGGAAGGACGACGGGCTGACCACCACAGCGCGAGCACGACGGCTGACGACCACAGCACAGCGCGAGCACGACGGGCGCACCACCACAACTGAACCCGGCACCAACACCAGTACCAGCACAAGCACCACACGAAGTAGGCACACGCAACAAGTGACGTCCTGGGGAGGGACTTCGTGATCAATCCAGTAGCAGTCATCGGGGCGGGGCCGTTCGGCCTGTCCACTGCCGCCCATCTACGGGCCCGGGGTATTCCGGTGCGGGTCTTCGGTGACCCGATGGTGAGTTGGCGCGCGAACATGCCCGCGGGGATGCTCCTGAAATCGACCCCGGTGGCCTCGAGCATCGACGCGCCGCAGGGCGGCCACAAGCTTGTCGACTACTGCAAGGCCGCGGGGATACCGCCACTGGTCACCGACGAGGACATCATCCCCGTCGAGACCTTCATCGCCTACGGGGAGTGGTTCAAGGAGAAACTCGTGCCCGACCTGGAGCAGGTGCGGGTGGTGTCGGTCGACCGCAAGGGCACCGAGGGTTTCGACCTGAAGCTGGACTCCGGCGAGCAGTTCACGGCCCGAGCGGTCGTCGTCGCCACCGGCCTCTCGGGCCTCGCGCAGCTGCCGCCCGCGCTCGCGTCGGCCGTGCCGGACGGGCCGACCCCCACAGGGCCCGTATCGCACAGCTCGCAGCACAGCGACCTGGCGCGGTTCGCGGGGCGCGAGCTGATCGTGGTCGGCGCGGGGCAGTCGGCCCTGGAGACGGCCGCGCTCGCCGCCGAAGCGGGCGCGACCGTACGGGTGGTGGCGCGCGGCAAGGGATCGGTGGACTTCGGCGAGCCCCCGTGGAAGCAGCCGAAGCTGCGCCCCGAGTCGCCGTTCGGCCGCGCCTGGTCGCTCTACGCGCTCAGCTACTACCCCCACCCGTACCGCTATCTGCCCCCGCAGGCCCGCCACTTCCTGGTGCGCCGCATTCTCGGCCCGCTGGGCGCGTGGTGGCTGCGCGAGCGCTTCGAGCGCGAGGTCGAGACGTGCGAGGTCCGGGGCATCACATCGGCGGAGGTCCAGGACGGCAACCCCGTCCTGAAGGTGGAGACCCTGGGCGGTCGCGTCCGCGAACTCTCCGCCGACCACGTCATAGCGGCGACGGGCTACCGGGTCGACATCGCCGCGATGGACTTCCTCGGCCCCGCACTCCGCGCCCGGCTCGCCACGAGCCGGGGCACACCGAAGCTGGGCGCGGGCTATGTCTCATCGATCCCGGGCCTGTACTTCACCGGCCTCCCGGCGGCGGCGTCGTACGGCCCTGTGATGCGGTTCGTGTGCGGCACGGAGTTCGCTTCGCCCCGGGTGGCGGGGCATGTGGCGCGGGTGCACGGCTGACGCGGGGTGTAGGCCCAGAACTCAGGGAGCTCGTGGCCCATGATCTCGTGGCCCGGCGCCTCGGTGTCCGCTCGCGCGTACCGCTCATTGATCCTCGCGACGGCCTCCGTCCGATGCGTCCCGAACAGCTCCACCATGACGTCCGCCATCTCGCGGCAGTACTCCAGCATGATGTCGCTCAGAGGTGCGAGGAACTCGTGCGCCGGGCTCGTGTGCCGGGCTCGTGCGCCGGGCTCGTGCTTCGGCTCGCGCGTCGACTCCCCCGTCGACTCCCGCGTCATGTCATCTCCGGTGTCCGTTCCGGGGGAAGTACTACCTTAGGGACGGTTCAAGGAGACACGTCTCGGTGAATCCGGCGAGCGCCGGTAGTGCGACCAGCGCACTGCGTGCGTCACAGCTCCTGTCACATTGCTTTGCGCATCGCCGGGGATCCGTATTCTCTGGATCATGGCTGCCCCCCTCGCATATTCACTTATCGCCACTGACCTGGACGGAACGCTGCTGCGCGGCGACGACACCGTCTCCGACCGGTCGTTGGCCGCGTTGACGGCGATCGCGGATGCGGGGGCGCGTCACCTGGTGGTGACCGGGCGGCCCGCGCCGCGCGTGAAGCCGCTCCTCGATGATCTGGGGGGCGGCGGCCTGGCCGTATGCGGGCAGGGGGCGCAGTTGTACGACTCAGGGGCCCACCGCATGGTCTGGTCCGTGACGCTCGACCGTGAGCTCGCCGAGGCCGCGCTCGGGAAGATCGAGGCGGAGATCGGGCAGGTCTACGCCGCCGTGGACCAGGACGGCGTGGACGGGCTCACCCTCATCGAGCCGGGGTATCTGATGCCGCATCCCACCTTGCCCGCGGTGCGTGTCCACAAGCGTGACGCGTTTTGGGCCGAGCCCATCAGCAAGGTGCTGCTGCGCCACCCCGAGCTGAACGACGACGAGTTGGCCGCCGTCGCGCGCGATGCGGTCGGGTCCCTCGCCACCGTCACCATGTCCGGGCCCGGCACCGTCGAGCTCCAGCCGCGCGGGGTGACCAAGGCGACCGGGCTCGCCCTCGCCGCCGAGCGGCTCGGGCTGAGCTCCCAGGACACCATCGCCTTCGGGGACATGCCCAATGACGTGCCGATGTTCGTGTGGGCGGCCCGTGGTGTCGCCATGGCCAACGCCCACCCCGACCTCAAGTCCGCCGCCGATGAGGTGACTTCGTCCAATGAGGATGATGGGGTGGCCGTCGTGCTTGAGCGGTTGCTCGCCGGGGCGGGATCCGGGTCGGAGTCCGGGGCGGGATCCGGGTCGGAGTCCGGGGTGGCACCCGGGTCGGAGTCCGGGGTGGAATCCGGGTCTGAGTCCGGGGCGGAGTAGAGCGCTACCCCGCCGTCCTCGGGATCCGCTTCTCCCACGTCCTGTGGAACACCACCTCAGCCCCGTCCCTGCACACCACCTCGTTCGACGTGATGAAGTCCGTCGCGTCGCACGTGATCTCCGAGCGGGAGTTGATCGACACGTCCCATGCCAGCTCGGGGCGGTGCAGACGGATCGTCCAGTCGGACCGGGTGCGGGCGCTGAGGGGGTCGGACTCGTTGATCGTGTACGTCTCCACAGCGTCCTCGGTGAATTCGAGGCCGTCCGGGTAGACGCGCGTACCGCCGTAGCGCGGGTCCACCTCCAGGCGCCATTCGCCCTTCGCCACATCGCGTACGACCAGGCGCTCGGGGCGCGGCTCGTCGAGCGTCGCCGGGTACATCACTTCCAGCGGCTCCGACTGCTCGGGCGGAGGGAAGGTGATCGACGGGTCCAAGTCACCCTCGCGCACCGGGAGTTCCAGTGCGCTGCCCGCCGGGTCGAGGGTGAAGCCCGCCGAGTCCGCCTGCGGCCAGATCCACGGCCAGTACGCCGACGACACCGCGAGCCGGATGCGGTGGCCCGGCGGGAAGGTGTGGCCGATCGCGTTCAGTTCGAACGTCACGTCCTCCGTCCCGCCGACCGGCCACGGGTCCACCCGGTCCCTGCCGTTGCGCGACGAGAGGTTCAGGACGCCTCGCGTGACCAGGGTCGACGAGCCGTCCGGGGCCACGTCGCACACCCGCGCGATCGCCTGTCCTGACGGGACGTCCATCGTCAGGCGCAGCGTCACCTTGGGGCGGCCCAGGATGCGTACGGCCGAGGGGACCTCGAACTCGAAGCACGCCGATTTCGCGTCCTCGTCCCGCTGGTCCGGCGGCAGGTCCGCGTCGTTGCCGAAGGGGAAGTAGCGGCCCGCGTCCAGCCCCGTGTGCTGGGGGGAGTCGACCACCATGGGATGGCCCTGGAGGGCGTAGGGGGTCGGTGTGACGTTCGGGGACGGCCAGGAGGGGTCGCCCACCCAGCCGCCCGGCAGCTCCGCGTACACGGTCGCCGGCGGGTGGGAATCGCTGATCCAGGAGCGGAGTTTCGGCTCGGCCATGACGCCCGTGTCGATGCCCTTGAGGTGGTGGTCCCACCAGCGCAGGGTCTCCTGGAGGAAGCCGATCGCCGGGCCCGGCGGCAGGCCCCGGTCCGGGTACTGGTGCGACCACGGGCCGATCAATCCCCGGACGTCGCCCGGCAGGTGCTCGACCAGACGCAGGACCGTGTCCCGGTAGGGGTCGTGGAAGCCGCCCACCGCGAGCACCGCCGCGTCGATCGCCGCGTAGTCCTCGCAGACGCTGCCGTGCTGCCAGTAGGCGTCGCGGGTCTGGTGGTCGAGCCAGGTGTGGATGAAGGGGTCGACCGCTTCGAGGCGGGTGCGCCACATGTCCCGCCAGCGGTCGCCGACGAACAGCGGGTCCGGGGGGCGGGAGACGAAGGCGAGCATCGTCGCCGCCCACGCGTGCATGTCCACCGCGAGGACGGAACCACCCATGTAGTGCACGTCGTTGTCATAACGGTCGTCCGCGGAGCAGACCGTGATGACCGCCTTGAGCGGCTCGGGCGCGAGGGCCGCGATCTGGAGGGAGTTGAAGCCGCCCCAGGAGATGCCGAACATGCCGACCTTGCCGGAGCACCAGGGCTGCTCGGCGAGCCAGTTGACGACCTCGACCCCGTCGGCCAGCTCGACCGGTGAGTACTCGTCGCCCGGCATGCCCTCCGAGTTGCCGTGGCCCCGCACGTCCACGCGCACGGAGGCGTATCCGTGGCCCGCGTACCAGGGGTGGCGCTGGAAGTCGCGTGGCGCCGTCCAGTCGCTCAGGCGGTAGGGGAGGTACTCCAGGAGTGCGGGGACGGGTTCGTCCGTCACCGGGCGCCAGATGCGCGCGTACAGCCTGGTGCCGTCCGGGAGGGGGATCTGGACGTCCTCGCGGGTGGTCTCGTACGGGAAGGAAGAACGAATCTGCATGGTGTGCATGGGGGGAACCTCAGTGTCCTCAGTGGACGGGGTGCATGGTGCGGCGCAGCCACGGTGCGAGCAGGACGACGGCGACACCGGCGGCCACCGCGATCGCGCCGTTCACGCCGAAGTACGCCGGGTTGGAGACCTCTCCGTACAGCTTCACGATCTGTGCCTGGATGCCGTTGGCGAGGGCGAGCGAGAGGAACCAGAGGGCCATGGTCTGGCTGGCGAAGGCCTGTGGGGCGAGCTTCGTCGTGGCCGACATGCCGGATGTCTCCACGAGGATGTCGCCGAGACCGAGCAGCAGGTAGGAGCCGACGATCCACCAGACCGCCATCTTGTACGAGCCGTCGCCGTGCCCCGAGGTGGGCAGGACCATCAGGAGGAACGACAGGCCGCCCAGGATCACGCCGAACGCGATCTTGTTGGAGGCGTGCGGCTGGCGGGGGCCCATCCGGGCCCAGACCGCGGCGACGACGGGGGCGAGCGCGACCTCGAAGGCGCCGAGGGCGGAGGCGTACCAGCTGGCGGGGAAGGTGAAGCCGAGGATCGACGTCTCGGCGTTCGTCGATGCCAGCAGGATCATCGTCGAGTAGGCCTGGAAGAGGATGAAGTTGAAGACGACCGAGGCGAGGAAGAGGACCACGTACGGCCTCAGCCGGCCGCGCTCCTCGGCGCTCACGCGCGGGCTGCGGAACATGACCGTGAAGTAGACGACCGGCGCGATCACCGAGATGACGGTGAGCACGTCGACGAAGCGGTCCATCGTCAGCCAGCCGACGGCGGCCAGCAGAGCCGCGAGGGCGGCGAACACGACGGCGCCCACGACGATCAGGACGACCGCGCGGCGCATCGCGTCCTTGGGCAGCGCGAATTCGGCCGATGCCTTGCGTCCCGCGAGGTGGCGGCGGCCCAGGACGTACTGGACGAGGCCGAAGGTCATGCCGATCGCGGCCGCCGAGAAGCCCCAGTGCCAGCCCTTGTGGTCGCCGAGCCAGCCGGTGATCAGCGGGCCCGCGAAGGCGCCGATGTTGATGCCCATGTAGTACAGCGCGAAGCCCGCGTCGCGCCGCTGGTCTTCGGTGCGGTAGAGCTTGCCGACCATCGAGGCGACGTTCGGCTTCAGGAGGCCGGTGCCCGCGCTGATCAGGCCGAGGCCCACCCAGGTCATCGTCGCCGTCGGGATCGCCATCGAGTAGTGGCCGCAGGCGATGAGGATGCCGCCCCACAGGACCGCGCGGTACGAGCCGAGGATGCGGTCGGCGAGCCAGCCGCCCGCCACCGACACCAGATAGACGAGCGTTCCGTACGCCGCCGACACCGAAGCGGCGGTTCCGGAATCCATGCCCATGCCGTCGTTCGCGACGGAGTCCGCGAAGTACAGGACGAGGATGGCCTGCATGCCGAGGAACGAGAAGCGCTCCCAGACCTCCAGACCCGACAGGGTGAGAAGCCCGCGCGGCTGCCCGAAGAAGGCGTGGTCGTCGGCGGGCGGCGGCTCCGTCGGGTTCGTCGGCGGCTCCGCGGGCGGTTCGGCGTCGGCCTCAGTGCGGGACAAAGGTTCTGCTCCCGGTCGTTCCGTTGTTCATGGGGCTTTCGGGGATTACAGGGATTGCGGGGATCAGGGGGCGGGGGCCAGGGGGATCGCGGGGATCCCGCGGATAACGGGATCCCGGGGATAACGGGGATTGCGGGGTGATGCGGTCTTCTGTGTCGTATCAGCTGATCAAGAACATACCGGTGGTGATCGCACGTCGCCTGGGCGGCATTGCACAGGCGGGTGCCCACTGTGATCGAAAGGGGACCGGATACGCTGACTTGTGTGATGGCAGCGACACATCGACAAACCGTGTCATCGACCCCGTCATCGCGCAAAGATCGACCGAGTGATGATCGACCGAGTGACCGACTTGTGATCGTCAGCAGACAGGAGAACCCCTCGTGACCGTCGTCGGGCCCTTCGGCCTCAGCGTGCGGGACCAGGCTCTCGAAGCCGATGTCCAGGCCGGATTGGCGGCCGTCGAGGAAGGTCTGCTCGACGCCACCAAAAGCGGGGTCCCCTTCATCACGGAGGCCGCGCAGCATCTGGTGCGTGCGGGCGGCAAGCGGTTCAGGCCGCTCCTCGTGATGCTCTCCTCGCAGTTCGGCGATCCGTACGCGCAGGGTGTCGTGCCCTCCGCCGTCGTCGTCGAGCTCACGCACCTCGCGACGCTCTATCACGACGACGTGATGGACGAGGCGGACGTGCGCCGCGGGGTCGAGAGCGCCAATCAGCGCTGGGGCAACTCCGTCGCCGTGCTCACCGGTGACTTCCTGTTCGCCCGCGCCTCGTACATCCTGGCCGACCTCGGCCCTGACGCCGTCCGCATCCAGGCGGAGGCCTTCGAACGCCTGGTCACCGGCCAGATCCTGGAGACGGCGGGACCGACCGAGGGCCGCGATCCGATCGACCACTACTTCGACGTGCTCGGCGGCAAGACCGGTTCGCTCGTCGCCGTGGCGTGCCGTTTCGGCGCCATGATGTCGGGTGCCGACGAGACCGTCGTGGACGTCCTGACGCAGTACGGCGAGCGGCTCGGCGTCGCCTTCCAGCTCGCCGACGACGTACTGGACATCGCGTCCGACTCGCACGAGTCCGGCAAGACGCCGGGCACGGACCTCCGTGAAGGCATCCCCACCCTTCCGGTCCTGCGCCTGCGCGAGCGGGTGGAGAAGCTCGGGCTCGCCGATGACATCGCCCTGAGCGAGCTCCTCGACTCGGACCTGACGGACGACGCGCGGCACGCCGAGGCGCTGACGCGGCTGCGGGCCCACCCGGCCCTGGAGCAGGCGCGCAAGGACACCGTGCGGTTCGCGGAGGAGGCCCGGGCGACGCTCGCGCCGCTGCGGGACTGCGACGCGAAGACGTCGCTCGTCGAGCTCTGCGATCTTGTGGTGCATCGGGCGGGTTGATCGGGCGGGTCGATCGGGTGGCCGTTCGGGTGGGTTGATCGGGCGGCTGTTCCGGCGGGCTGTTCCGGCGGGCTGTTCGGGCGGCCGTTCGGGCGGGTCGAAGACCTGTCGTGTGTGACTTATGTCACATCTTCTGTCGCTTTTGGATTGAGTCCAGGTTCAGATCTATCCCGTACCTATGCCCGGAAGTCGGCGCTGTGGGGCGCCGGCTCAGGCAGGGGGGAATTCAGATCATGGGCATGGAGAGTTTTGCTACCTCCGGGACTTTCGCGCACCGTCGGCGGGCTCTGCTCGCCGTCGGTGCGGCCGTCGCCGCGGCGGCGGGCATGGCGGTCGTGGCGCCGCCCGCCGTCGCGCACAGCGGCAGTACCGGCGGCAGCGGCGGCTCCAGCGGCGGTGGGTCCGTCTTCGTGGCGAGCATGAACGGCGCGAACGAGGTGCCGGTACAGGGCGGCCCCGCGGTGGGCGACAAGGACGGCAGGGCGCTCGAGTTCGTCAAGGTCAAGGGCGACAAGGTGTCGGTCAGCGTCGAGTGGCGCGGCACCGGCAGGCCGACCGCCCTCCACATTCACCAGGGCGCCAAGGGCACCAACGGCGGCATCAAGATCGAGTTCACCAAGCTGCTCGACAAGAGCAAGGGCAACCGCGTCTCCGGGACCGTCAGGGTCGACGACGTGGCGCTGCTCAAGCAGTTGAAGGCGGACCCCGGCAGCTTCTACGCCAACCTGCACACCGCCGAGTTCCCGGGCGGCGCGGTCCGCGGCCAGCTCCACACGGTGACCACGGACTTCGACTTCCGCCACGCGGCGGCCAACTTCCAGGCCTCCGTGATCCAGGGCAAGCAGATCTACGAGTGCAAGAAGGCCGAGGACGGTTCCGGGAAGTTCGCCTTCGCGCAGCGTGACGTGCGCGCCCGGCTCGGCGGCGGCATCGCGCACGACTTCGTCGCCCCCAACTCCGGCACCCCGCGCTGGACGGCCCCCGACCGCAGCCAGGTCACCGGCAAGCTGATCTCCAAGACCCCGAACGGCGACAAGAACATCCCCGAACTCGACCTGGCGGCGACTCAGACCGGCAAGGGGCACGGGTTGCTCGCCGGTACCGCGGAGATCCTGCGCCTGAACACGGTGGGCGGGGTCGCACCGGCGGGTGACTGCAAGCCGGGTGCCATCGCGAAGGTGCCGTACAAGGCGGACTACGTGTTCGTGCAGCGCTGAGCCTGGCTGATCGGTGGTGGCTCGCTGGTAGCTCGGTGGCGTCTTGATGGTGTCTCGGTGGTGCCTCGGGTGGTGTCTTGGTGGCGCCTCGGGTGGTGTATCGGCGGCGTCTCCCCTACGGGATGGGGGAGGTGCCGCCTCTCCGTGTCATCCCACAGCAGTACGTGGAGTTGCTCCCGGGGTCTGACGCTTCTCGCTGGCCGATTTGGTCGTATAGACACCAGCAAGGTCCAGCAAGAACAACCACTCCTGACCTATTCGGGTGAGAATGGCGGCGCGGGGTGGACGCACGCACGTACTGGGAAGGCCGCCGCCGACCACGGAGGTAGGGCACACAATGGCACCGTACGAACCGGAGCAGAACACCAGTGAGACCGGGGAGCTGCGCGTAGGCCGCAGAAAAGCGGCGCGTTACGTGGTCCCCGTCGCGGTGGCGGGGGTGGCGGCGGCGACCATCGGTCTCGTCCCGGCGCTCGCCACGTCGGGCGACCCCGACCTGCCCGATGTCACCGCACAGCAACTGATCGAGAAGATCGCCGCGTCGGACACGCAGCAGCTCTCGGGCAACGTGAAGATCAGCACCGACCTCGGCCTTCCGTCCTTCGGCGGCGACATGGCCGGCGGCTTCGCCTCGGGCGGCGGGGGCGGCGGAGGAGGCAAGGGCGCGGACGGCGGGGGTTCGGCCGCCGACCCGCAGGCCAAGCTGATGGAGCTGGCGTCGGGCACGCACACGCTGCGCGTCGCCGCCGACGGCCCCGACAAGCAGAAGCTGTCCGTCCTGGACGACGCAGCCGAGTACAGCCTGATCCACAACGGCGACGACGTGTGGGCCTACGACAGCAAGTCGAACGAGGCGTACCACTCCGAGTCGGCGGGCAAGGCGGCCGGGGACTCCGGCAAGAGGGACAGCCTCAAGAACGTCCCCAAGGACATCCCCAAGGGCGTCCCCAAGGGCGTCCCTGCCACCCCCAAGGAACTGGCCCAGGAAGCCCTGAAGGCGGTCGACGGCACGACGTCGGTGAAGGTGGACGGCACCGCGCAGGTCGCGGGCCGTGACGCCTATCGTCTGGTCATCAAGCCCAAGCAGTCCGGCTCGACAGTCGGCCAGATCACGGTCGCGGTGGACTCGAAGACGGGTACGCCGCTGAAGTTCACGCTCACTCCGTCGAGCGGCGGCAGCGCGGTCGTCGACGCGGGCTTCACGAAGGTCGACTTCGGCAAGCCGGCCGCGTCGACCTTCGACTTCACGCCGCCCAAGGGCGCGAAGGTCACGGAGGGCGATGACGCCAAGGCCGGGTCCGAGGCCAAGAAGCACAGTTTCGAGGGCAAGGAGTTCAAGGGCAAGGAGTTCGAGGGCAAGGAGGACCTGAACGGTCTGAATGTCATCGGCAAGGGCTGGAACTCCATCGCCGAGCTGAAGCTGCCGGGCGGCCAGGGTCTCCCGACGGGCGGATCCGGCGCCGCGTCGCCGGACGCGCAGCGGCTGCTCGACTCGCTCGGCGACAAGGTGACGGGCGAGTTCGGCTCGGGCACGGTCTTCAAGACGCGCCTGATCAACGCCCTCATCACCGAGGACGGCAAGGTCTACGCGGGCGCGGTCACCAAGGACGCCCTGGTCAAGGCGGCGAACGCGGCGAACGCGGCTAAGTAGCGTGCTGCGGCAAGGCGAATGAGCGACGGGTCCGAGGTGCCGGGCAGGCACCGCGGACCCGCCGTCACGATTTCGAGCGGGGAGGGCTGAGTGCCGGGCACCAGCGGGGCGACGGAGAGCGTGATCGAGACCGACGCTCTCACCAAGCGCTACGGCAAGCAGTTGGCCGTGGACCGTCTGAGCCTCACCGTCCCCGCCGGAAGCGTGTTCGGTTTCCTCGGTCCGAACGGCTCGGGCAAGACGACCACCATTCGGATGTTGATGGGCCTGATCGAGCCGACTTCCGGCTGGGCCAAGCTCCTCGGCCGCCCCATGCCGCGCGACACGCGCACCGTGCTCCCGCACGTGGGCGCGCTCATCGAGGGCCCGGCCCTCTACGGCTTCCTCTCCGGCCGCGACAACCTCCTGCGGTACGACGCCGCGGACCCGACCGCCGACCCGCGCACCCGCCGCGTCCGTGCCGAAGCAGCCCTGGACCGGGTCGGGTTGACGGCAGCCGCGGGCAAGAAGGCGAAGGCGTACTCCCTGGGCATGAAGCAGCGCCTCGGCCTCGCGGCGGCTCTGCTCCAGCCGCGCAGGCTCCTCGTGCTCGACGAGCCGACCAACGGCCTCGATCCGCAGGGCATGCGCGAGATCCGTTCGCTGGTCAGGGAGTTGGCGTCGGAGGGCACGACCGTCTTCCTCTCCTCACACCTCCTGGACGAGATCGAGCAGGTCTGCTCGCATGCCGCGGTGATGGCTCAGGGCCGTCTGATCATCCAGGGGCCGGTGGCCGAGCTCGCCGCCGGCGCGCGGGGCCGCCTTGTCGTGACGACCCCGGACACGGGTGACGCGGTACGCGTCCTGAAGGAGCTCGGCGTGACGGACCTCGTCGTGGCGGAGGACCGCGTGACGGGCGAACCGCCGGGCACTGGCGCTGACGCTGGCGCATACGCGGACACCGGCACGGACCTCGCGGAGCTGAACGCCGCTCTGGTCGGTGCGGGCGTACGGGTACGGGGCTTCGGCGTCGAACGGGCCTCGCTGGAGGACGCGTTCGTGGCGTTGACGGGGGAGGGCTTCGATGTCGCGGGATGAGGCTGTCGGCGTACGCGGTGAACATGGCGAACACGATGAACATGGCGTACGCGGTGAACACGGCGTACGCCACGAACATGGCGAACACGGTGAACTTGGCGTACGCGAGAGCGGTGACGTGCGCGAGGTCCGGCGGATCTGGAGCCTCGGGCTTTTCCGTAGCGAGCTGGGCATCACCTTCCGCCGCTGGCGGACCCTCGCCCTGCTCGGCGTGCTCGCCGCCGTGCCGATCCTCGTGGGCATCGCCGTCAAGATCGAGACGAGCGACGGCTCGACGGTCGGCGGGGGTGGCGAGGCCGGGGGCCCCGCGTTCATCGCGCAGATCACGAACAACGGCCTGTTCCTCGTCTTCACCGCGCTCGCCGCGACGCTCCCCTTCTTCCTGCCCATGGCGGTCGGCGTCGTCGCGGGCGACTCCATCGCGGGCGAGTCAAGCGCCGGGACGCTGCGCTATCTCCTTGTCGCCCCGGCGGGACGTACGCGTCTGCTGCTTGCCAAGTACGCGACGACGATGACGTTCTGCCTGGTCGCGACGCTCGTTGTGGCCCTCTCCGCGCTCGCCGTCGGGGCGCTGCTCTTCCCGGTCGGCGAGGTCACCACGATC
Organism: Streptomyces sp. NPDC031274; assembly: GCF_055570235.1. Classification (NCBI taxonomy): domain Bacteria; kingdom Bacillati; phylum Actinomycetota; class Actinomycetes; order Kitasatosporales; family Streptomycetaceae; genus Streptomyces; species Streptomyces sp. NPDC031274. The sequence goes on from NZ_JBVIHP010000018.1 coordinate 160,193, forward strand.
TCCGGCGTCCCGATCAGCTTCGGCGCAGGGTTGCTGCGCGCGCTGCTCATCGCCCTCGTGGTCGCCGCGTCACTGATCGGTGTGGCGGCCCTCGGCCTCTTCGTGTCGACGCTGACCAGCAGCGGCATCGCGGCGATGGCGACGACCGTCGGCCTGCTCATCACGGTCCAGATCCTCGACCAGATCCCCCAACTGCACGCCATCCAGCCGTACTTCTTCTCGCACTACTGGCTGTCCTTCGCGGACCTGATGCGCGAGCCCGTCTACTGGGACGAGCTGGTCAAGAACCTCGGCCTGCAGGGCCTGTACGCGGCCCTGTTCGGCTCGGCGGCGTGGGCGCGGTTCGGGGCGAAGGACATCACGGCGTAGGCGGCGTCAGCTCTCTCCGCATCGGCCTCCTCCGCGTCGGTCGGCCTCCTCCGTGTCAGTCTTCGAACGGGAAGCGGGCCGGTGCCGATTCCTGTGCGAAGAACGACTTGGCCTCGGTCAGGGCCCGCTCGTCCTTCAGTACGTCGCCGGGCTTGCTGCCGTTGCCGAGCAGTACGCCGCCGAAGCGCATCCCGAGATACGCGGCGGAGTTGCGCAGGGTGCCGACGAGCGGATCGGCGACGACCGGCTGATCGTCGGCCAGCGCCGTCACGCCCCACAGGGTGCGACCGGCCATCGTGGCCTTGAAGTCGACGCCGGGGGTGCGCAGCCAGCCCGACCAGTAGTCGAGGTAGCGCTTGGTGGTGGCCGAGACGGAGTACCAGTACAGGGGCGACGCGATGACGATGTCGGTCGCCTCGACGGTCGCGTCGAGCAGCGTCGCGATGTTGTTGCCGGACGGGCGGACGTGATCGCTGTCGTGGCGGAGGTCCTCGAAGTCCGGCACCGGGTGGTCGGCGAGGTTCAGCCAGCGCTGCTCGACGTTCGAAGGGAGCTGCTCGGCGGCCCGGCGGGCCAGGGTCTCCGTGTTGCCGTCGGGACGCGAGCTGCCGAGTACGAAAAGGAACTTGCGAGTCATGGGGTCCCCCTGGAGCTGGAAGTACGGCGATTGCCGATTACCTGCGCGTGCACTATATGCACGCGCAGGTAATTTCGTCCAGGGGTGGCCCGGCGGGACGTGAGGCCCGCGGGCGCACAGCTAGGCGGGAAATGAGGCCCGCGGACCAAGGGGCGTGGAGTCCGCGGACCAAGGGGCCTGGAGTCCGCCGATTAAGAGGAGAGCCCCCACACCGCGTACGCGATGGCGTCGCTGTTGTGGTCGAGGGCCTTCCCGTCGATGTTCGACTCCGTGTCGCACGCGGAGTGGTAGCACTTGTCGAACGGCTCACCGGCCGTGCCGCCCCAGTTCTGGGCCTGCTCGGCGGTCTTCTCGTAGTCGGCGCCGCTGAACAGTCCGCCGACCGGGACGCCCGCGTCCTTGAACGGGGCGTGGTCCGAGCGGCCGTCGCCCTCCTCGTCGGGCTCCGTGGCGAGGTTGAGGCCGCCGTAGTAGTCCTTGAAGGTCTTCTCGATGGTGGGGTCGTCGTCGTAGACGAAGTAACCCGGGTTCGGGGAGCCGATCATGTCGAAGTTCAGGTAGTCCTTGATCTTCGAGCGCTCGTCGGCGGGTAGTTTGTCGACGTAGTGCGAGGAGCCGACGAGCCCCAGCTCCTCGGCGCCCCACCAGGCGAACCGCAGGTGCTTGGTGGGCTTGTACTTCTCGTGCGCCACGGTGAGCGCGGTCTCCAGTATCGCGGCCGAACCGGAGCCGTTGTCGTTGATGCCGGGGCCCTCGCCCACGCTGTCGAGGTGCGAGCCCGCCATGACGACCTGGTCGGCGTCGCCGCCGGGCCAGTCGGCGATCAGGTTGTAGCCGGTCTTGCCGTTGGAGGTGAACTCCTGGAGCGAGGTGGTGAATCCGGCCTCGTCCAGCTTGCCCTTCACATAGTCGATGGAGGCCTTGTAGCCCGCGCTGCCGTGGGCGCGGTTGCCGCCGTTGGCCGAGGCGATGGACTGCAGCTGGGAGAGGTGGGCCTGGACGTTGGCCACGGATATGTCGGGGGCGGCCGCCTTGGGGGCGGGGGCCGCGGAGGATATCGCGCTGGTGGTGAGGAGTCCGGCGACGGCTATGACGGCGGCTGCCGTGGTGCGTCCGGGAACGGAGAGCTTCATGTGGGGGGCTCCGTGTTCTGTTCTGTCGGATTGTTCTGTTGAGGGCCGTGGGGGCCCGTGGGGGTACGCCAATTCCGCGCATGTCGAACGGAATTGGCGTGCCTGATGGTGCGGGTGGGATTGACCGCGCGTCAAGAGCGCATATCGGTCGCCGTGTTCCGCAGGGCGGTCGGATCGTCGCGCGCGGCATGCGGTGGTGGCACGAGAACCGTCGAGGCGGGTGCGCAGGCACTCCCGGGTAATTCCGTTTGACGGGCGGTGCGTTCGAGGTCGTGTGGTTGTCCTGTGGCTTCGATTCGACTTCAGCCGCCTGCTCGGTTTCAGCGAGCAGGCCGCCGCGAACCGGATGACGGAGAGCGGTGGCGATGATGCTCCCTACGCTGCCCATCGGATCTGCGGAGCAGGCAGCGCCCGCCCGGCGAGTAAGGGCCAAGCAGATCCGTCGCCGCACGTGCCATGGCCTGGCTACTCCGCAGCCGGGTGCCGCTTGAGTCGTGGCAGCCGGAGCCGTCCCCCCAGCGGCTGTGCGGTCTCAGGCTGCGCGAAGGCAGAAGGGGTGCCCGGCCGGGCTGGCGTAGACGCAGTTGCCGGTGTGGTCGCCTGCAGCCTCGGTCGGCCGCAGGCGGATAGCGCCCGCCTCGGTGGCCGTGCGATCGGCGCTCGCGAGGTCGTCGACGCCGAAGTCGAGGTGCATCTGCTGTGAGGTGCCGTCGGGCCAGCTCGGAGCGACATGTCCGGGGGCCGACTGTACGACGACCACCGGCAGACCGGGGCCCTGGATGAAGCGATGCGTGGGTGTGCGGTGGACAGAGCCGCCGAGAAGGCGGTGCCAGAAGGCGCCTTCCGTCTCGATGTCGGCAGCGTCGATGATCACGGAAGTGAGGGTGAGGGGCATGTTGGGGTCCTGTTCTTCGTGCTGGTCGGGCTTCAGACGGTGGGGAGGATGCCGCCGTCGACGCGGAACTGCGCGCCGGTGAGCCACTTCGCACGGTCGGAGGCGAGGAAGGCGATCATCTCGGCGACGTCCTCGGGATCCCCGGGGCGGCCCAGGGGGACTTTCAGGTGGTCCACGATCTGCTGGGTGACCTCCTCGGTGGTCACGCCCTGCTTCTCGGCCATGTGGCGCAGGTGGGCGGTCGCGCCGTCGGTAACGACGAAACCGGGAAGGACACACACCACGCGCACGCCGTGCTCACCAACCTCTGTGGCCAGTTCCCGGCTGTAGGTGTTCAGCGCGGCCTTGGCGGCGGCGTAGGACGCCTCGGTGCGCTGGGGCAGCTGGCTGGCGATCGAGGAGACGTGCACCACCACGCCGGATCCGCGCTCGACCATTCCCGGCACCAGGGCCCGGTCGAGGCGCACCGCGCTGAGGAGGTTCATCTCCAGGTCCGCCTGCCAGGACGCGTCCGACCGGCTCAGGGTCGGCGCCGGCGCGCTCGCCGCACCGGCGTTGTTCACGAGTACGTCTACACCACCCATGTGCTCGACGACGCGGCGACCGAGGTCGGCCACGCCCTGCTCCGTGGACAGGTCGGCCGCGAGAAACGCGGCACCGCTGTCTGTCGTGGGCGGGGTGCGGGAGGCCGTCAGCACGGTCGCGCCGGCGGAGACGAACCGGCGTACGGTCGCCTCGCCCAGTCCCCGGCTGCCACCGGTGACCAGCACGCGCAGGCCGTCCAGACTCTTGTCGGTGTTCGGCACGGGGCGTCTCCTCAGTAAAGTGAACCTGACTCCGGAAAATGTACACCTAAGCGGAGTCGGACTCACCTTATGGAGGTTTCCTTGACGGCATCACGCCCGTTGCGCCGGGACGCGCAGCGCAACCGCGAGGCACTGCTGGCCGCGGCCCGCGAGGCGTTCCTCGACGGTGACGACGACGCGCACGTGGAAGACATCGCCCGCAGCGCCGGGGTAGCCGTCGGAACGCTCTACCGCCACTTCGAGACCCGCGACGCACTGATCGAGGAGGTCTACCGCAAAGAGGTCGACGACCTGTGTGCAGCGCCCGACCACCTGCTGGGTCAGTACGCCCCGGCGGAGGCCCTGCGCCGTTTCTTGCTGCTGCTCGTGGACCACGCCGCCGTGGGCAAGGGCATGTCCGTGGCACTGGAGAGCATCATGGCGAGCGACTCACCGGTCTTCGACGACGCCCGGTCCCGTATGAGCGACGCTCTCACCCGGCTGCTCGATGCCGGCGCCGCAGCCGGCGCCGTACGCGACGACGTCACCGGCCCCACCCTGCTGCGGGCCCTTGGCGGCATCTGCGCTCTGCGGGTGAGCGAGGGATGGCTGGACGAGGCCCGAACCATCACCCGCCTCCTCCTCGACGGCCTGCTGCACAGCGCTCCGCGCAGGACCTGAGACGAAGGAGGTACGTGGTCGGCGCGCTACTCCTGTCCGCTCCTGTCTCGAGGCCGTGACGGAAGCAATCCCCGGGTTGGAACATCCCGCAGTACCAGCAGTCCGGCACGCGGTGGCGCCGCCAGTCGCGGGCGCAGCGCGGGGGTTCCTTCTCGCGCAGGACGGCCAAGACGGCCAGGACGTCGGTGACGCGGCCCCGGTCGGTTCGGGCCCAGTCGGTTGGGGCGCCCGTCTGGATGCGGGTGTAGCCGATGGTGAGAGGGGAGTTGGGCGAGGAGGCGTCGGACGGGGGGGGAGTTGGGTGAGGGGGCGGGCGTCGGACGGGGGGGGAGTTGGGTGAGGGGGCGGGCGTCGGACGGGGGGAGTCGGACGAGCGGGCGGGCGTCGGACGAGCGGGCGTCGGTCAGCCCGCCGCCCTGAGCGGCGCGCCGGAGTCCGGCCGCCGGGCGGTCAGCGAGGCGCGGTAGCCGCTCGGCGCGATGCCCCGGATCCGCTTGAAGGCGTCGCTGAATCCGAACCCGTCCGCGTACCCGACCTTCCCGGCCACGGACGCCACCGTCGCACCCGGCTCGGCGAGCAGCTCGGCGGCGAGCGTCATCCGCCACTCGGTGAGGTACGCCATCGGGGGCCTGCCGACCTGTTCGGCGAAGTTGCGGGCGAACGCGGCGCGCGACACCTGGGCGCGTGCGGCGAGCGAGGCCACCGTCCAGGGCCGCGATGGCTCGTCGTGCATGGCGTGCAGGGCGGGGCCGATCACCTCGTCGCCGAGCGCGCTGTACCAGGCGGGCGGGCAGGCGTCCGGCAGGTCGAACCACTCGCGCAGGGTGCAGGCCAGCAGCCAGTCGAGCATCCGGTCCATCACGAACTGGCGGCCCGGCCGGTCGGCGGCCACTTCCGCGGCGATCAGCTCCAGGATGGGCGTGCAGTCGTCGCCGGACGGCACCACGAGGAGCGGCGGCAGCATGCTGACCAGGCGCCTGCCCACCGCGCTGTCCAACTGGTAGGCGCCGGTGACCAGTTCACACTCGTCGGGGCCCACGCGCGCGCCCGGGGCGGAGAGCGTGAACGGGGCCGGAGTACACACCACGGCCGCGGCCCCTTCCCCCAGAGTGCGCGGTTCCCCCGACGCGGCGGCGATCCGCGCCGTGCCGCGCACCACCGAGACCAGCGTCAGCGCGGCCCCCTCGCTACGGCTCTCCTCCCAAGGTCCTGTCAGCACCGTGCGGTCGAACAGCGCGCCGTCAGCGCGTACCCCTCGCAGCAGATCCCCCAGAGCGTCCATGCCCCCACCGTAGACGGCGCCCCGCTCGCGTAGACGTACTCCCATGCGGGCGAGACGGGCGCCCATGTGACAAGGCGCGGCAAGGCAGTTGGCTGTACCCATGACCGACAACGCGAAGAACAACGCAGAGAACAACGCAGAGAACAACGCGAAGAGCGACCCAGAGAGCGGCGCGAAGAGCAACGCGGTGAGCGACGCGGTGAGCGACGCGGAGAACCCTCCGGCATCCGGCGCCCTCATCCTCGTCCTCGGCGCCACCGGCAAGACAGGCCGCCGCGTGGTCTCCCGGCTGCGGGAGGCGGGCCGGGCCGTGCGCGCGGCGTCACGCTCCGGCGAGACCCGCTTCGACTGGACCGACCGCTCCACCTGGGCCCCGGCCCTTGAGGGCGTGTCCGCCCTCTACTTGGTCGGTCCGCCCGAGCCCGAGCCGATCGCCGACTTCGTCGACCAGGCAGTGGCGGCGGGCGTACGCCGCTTCGTCGTCCTGTCGGGGCGGGGCGTCGAGGTGTACGGCGGCTCCTTCGAGCCGTCCATGGCGGAGGCCGAGCGCGTGGTGCGCGAGGCGGGCGTGGACTGGACGGTGATCCGCCCGAACAACTTCACCCAGAACTTCGACGAGGACATCTTCCACGCACCCCTCGTGGCGGGCCGCCTCGCACTCCCCGTCGGCGATGTGCCGGAACCGTTCATCGACGTGGACGACATCGCGGACGTGGCCGCCGCCCTGCTCACCGAGGACGGGCACACGGGCCGGGTCTACGAACTCTCCGGGCCGCGCGCGCTGAGCTTCGCCGAGGCGGTCGCGGAACTGTCGCAGGCGTCGGGGCGCCCGATGCGGTTCGAGCACATCACGGCGGACGAGTACGTGGCGGAACTGACCGCGGCAGACGTCCCCGCCGAACCGGCCCGCGCCCTCGCGGACGTACTCGCCTGGCTGGCGGACGGCTACAACGCGGCGCCCGTGAGCGGCGTACGAGACGTACTGGGCCGAGAGCCCAAGGATTTCAGCGTCTACGCGAAGGCCGCATCGGAGGCGAGGGCCTGGGGCTGAGAGCGCCCCGAAGGGGCACGGGGAACGGCGCGCCCAGCCTCAACGCCCAGCCACAACACACCCGCAACGCCCAGCCACAACAATGCCCAGCCACAACCCACCCGCAATGCCCAGCCACAACCCACCCGCAACGCCCAGCCACAACACACCCGCAGGGACGGACGGTGGCCGCGGCGTCAGACCCCGGACTCCTCCCGCCCGGCAGCGGGAGTCATCGGCTCAGTCTCCCGCCCGGCGACGGGAACCCCGGCCACCGATGCCCTCGCGGCAGCCAACCGCACCGCATTGGCCCGCGCGGAGCGCACCGCATCCCAGGTCAGCAACGTCAGCGCCAGCCACACAAGCCCGAACCCGGCCCACCGCTCGGGCGGCATCGCCTCATGGAAGTACAGGATGCCGAGCAGGAACTGGAAGACGGGAGCGAGGTATTGCAGCATCCCGAGCGTCGCGAGCGGCACCCGGATCGCGGCGGCGCCGAAGCAGACCAGGGGAATGGCGGTGACCAGACCGGTCGCCGCGAGCAGCGTCCCGTGCCCGAAACCCTCCGTGCCGAACGTGGCGTCGCCCCGCAGACTGAGCCACACCAGGAACCCGACCGCGGGCAGGAACTGGATCGCGGTCTCGGCGGCGAGGGACTCCAGACCGCTGAGGCCGACCTTCTTCTTCGCCAGGCCGTACGTGGCGAAGGAGAAGGCGAGGCAGAGCGAGATCCACGGCGGCTGCCCGTACCCGAAGGCGAGTACGAGAACTGCCGCGAGGCCGACGGCGACGGCCGTCCACTGCACGGGCCGCAGCCGTTCGCCGAGGAGCAGGACGCCCATCGCGATGGTGACCAGGGGGTTGATGAAGTAGCCGAGGGAGGCCTCCACGACGTGGCCGGAGTTCACGGCCCAGATGTAGACGCCCCAGTTGATCGTGATGACCGCCGCGGCGATCGTCACCAGGCCCAGCTTGCGCGGCTGCCGGATCAGTTCACCGGCCCAGGCCCAGCGCCGCACGACGAGCAGCGCGATGCCGACCACGACCAGGGACCACGCCATCCGGTGCGCGAGGATCTCGCCCGCCCCGGCCGGCTTGAGCAGGGGCCAGAACAGGGGCACGAGGCCCCACATCCCGTAGGCCGCGATGCCGTTCAGCAGTCCTGTGCGCTGCTCGCTCTTCGACTGCTCAGCTGCGGCGGCGTCCACGGCCCCTCCTTGGTGCGTGGCAGCCCCACGCTGCCTCCAAGAAGGTAGCCGCACAGACACTCCCGTGTCATGCCCGTCTCAGGAAAACGGTCATGACGTCCGCCTCGGCCCAGATCTGCTCCGACCTCCTCGGCATCTGCTCCGCGCTCAGCCCTTGAGCGCCGTCGCCCTCAGCCCTTGAGCGCCACCGTCCTCAGCCCTTGAGCGCAACCGCGATCGCGTCCGCGAGAGGCGTCGTCGGCCGCCCGATGAGACGGGCGAGATCACCGCTCGTACCGGCGAGGAGACCCCGCTCGATCGCCGAGTCCACGTCGACGAGGATCGCGGCGAACTGCTCGGGAAGCCCGGCGCCGGTCAGGATCGCGAGGTTCTGCTCGGCGGGGACGTTCGCGTACGAGATGTCCTTGCCGGTCTGCCGGGAGATCTCGGCGGCGTACTCGGCGAGGCTCCACGCGACATCGCCGCTCAGCTCGTAGGCCTTGCCCTCGTGGCCCTCGCCGGTGAGTACGGCGACGGCGGCGGCCGCGTAGTCGGCGCGCGAGGCGGAGGCGACCCTGCCCTCGCCCGCGGAGGCGACGACGGCGCCGTGCTCCAGGACGGGGGCGAGGTTGGCCGTGTAGTTCTCGTGGTACCAGCCGTTGCGCAGGAACGTGTGCGGAATACCGGAGTCGAGGACGAGCTGCTCGGTCTCCTTGTGCTCGTCCGCGAGGTCGAAGTCGGCGTCGGGTCCGCCGAGGACGCCGGTGTACGCGAGCAGCGCCACGTCCGCCGCGCGGGCGGCGTCGATCACCGCCGCGTGCTGCGGCACGCGCTGCCCGACCTCGCTGCCGGAGATCAGCAGGACCCTGTCGCCCGCGGCGAAGACGCCGGTGAGGGTCTCGGGCGCGCTGTAGTCCGCGATCCGCAGTTCGACACCGCGCGCGGCGAGGTCGGCGGCCTTCTCCTTGTTGCGGACTACGGCGGCGATCTGCCCGGCGGGCACCTGCGCGTCGAGCAGCCCGTCGATGACGAGACGGCCGAGGTGTCCGGTGGCTCCGGTGACGACGATGCTCATGTCTGGAATCTCCCTTTGGTCTGGTTCTGAGGAAGAGCCTACGCCGGGCGCTAACTTTCGGAAAGTACCCACTTTGAAGTAAGGTACTGGCATGGCAGTAAGTACTTGGAACCTCGGCGACGACGGGATGTGCCCGCAGCGCCTCGTCCTGGAACACGTGACGAGCCGCTGGGGGGTACTCGTCCTGATCGCCCTGGACGAGCGCTCGTACCGCTTCAGCGAACTGCGCCGGGCTCTCGGCCGGGTCAGCGAGAAGATGCTGACGCAGACCCTTCAGACCCTGGAGCGCGACGGCCTCGTGCACCGCGACGCCAAGCCGGTCATTCCGCCGCGCGTCGACTACTCGCTCACCGACCTCGGGCGCGAGGTCGGCGAGCAGGTGCGGGCGCTCGCCGAGTGGACCGAGCGGCGCCTGTCGGACGTACAGGAAGCGAGGCAGACGTACGACGAAGCCCGGCAGGCGTACGACGAAGCGCGGCAGGCGTATGACGAAGCCCGGCAGGTGCACGACGAAGCCCGGCGGGCGTATGACGAAGCCCGGTCCTGAAAAGTCAGAACCGGGCGCAGGGGGCAGTGCCCGGCGGTGTCAGCCGGCGACGGTCCAGGTGTCGTTGCCGGCGAGGAGTGTGGCGAGGTCGCCCTTGCCGTTGTGCTCGATGGCGGTGTCGAGCTGGTCGGACATGAGGGTGTCGTAGACCGGGCGTTCGACGTTGCGGAAGACCCCGATGGGGGTGTGGTGCAGGGTGTCGGGGTCCGCCAGGCGGGAGAGCGCGAAGGCCAGGGTGGGGGAGGTGGAGTGCGCGTCGTGGATCAGGATCTGTGACTCGGTCTCGGGGGTGACGGGGACGACTTTGAGGTCGCCGGTGGCCGGGTCGCGTACGACGCCCTTGGAGCCGGAACCGTTCTCCAGGGGTGCTCCGAAGCGGATGGGCCGGCCGTGCTCCAGGCGGATGACGGCTTCCTCGGCCTGTTGCTTGTCCTTGAGGACCTCGAAGGCGCCGTCGTTGAAGATGTTGCAGTTCTGGTAGATCTCCACCAGGGCGGTGCCGGGGTGTTCGGCGGCCTCGCGCAGGACGCTGGTGAGGTGTTTGCGGTCGGAGTCCACGGTCCGCGCCACGAAGCTCGCCTCCGCGCCGATGGCCAGCGACACCGGGTTGAAGGGGGCGTCGAGGGAGCCCATCGGCGTCGACTTGGTGATTTTGCCGACTTCGGAGGTGGGGGAGTACTGGCCCTTGGTGAGGCCGTAGATCCGGTTGTTGAAGAGCAGGATTTTGAGGTTGACGTTGCGGCGCAGGGCGTGGATGAGGTGGTTGCCGCCGATGGACAGGGCGTCGCCGTCTCCCGTGACCACCCACACGCTCAAATCCCGCCTGGAGGAGGCCAGTCCGGTGGCGATGGCGGGGGCGCGGCCGTGGATGGAGTGCATCCCGTAGGTGTTCATGTAGTACGGGAAGCGGGAGCTGCAGCCGATGCCGGAGACGAAGACGATGTTCTCCTTGGCCAGGCCGAGTTCGGGCATGAAGCCCTGTACGGCGGCCAGGACGGCGTAGTCGCCGCAGCCGGGGCACCAGCGCACCTCCTGGTCGGACTTGAAGTCCTTCATGGACTGCTTGGCCTCGGCCTTGGGCACCAGGGAAAGCGCTTCGATCGTGCTCCCGGCGCTCCCGGCGCTCCCAGCGCTCCCGGCGCTTTTGGTGCTCCCGGTGCTGTCGGTCTTCGTGTCAGCCATTGATGGCCTCCTTGAGAGCCGTGGCGAGCTGCTCGGCCTTGAACGGCATTCCATTGACCTGGTTGTACGAGACCGCGTCCACGAGGTACTTGGCGCGGAGCAGTGTGGCGAGCTGCCCGAGGTTCATCTCGGGAATCACCACCTTGTCGTAACGCTTGAGGATCTCGCCGAGGTTGCGGGGGAAGGGGTTGAGGTGGCGCAGATGGACCTGCGCCACGCTCTCGCCGACCGCCCGCAGTCGGCGTACCGCCGCGGTGATGGGGCCGTACGTCGAGCCCCAGCCCAGGACGAGCAGCGTGGCGTCGCCGCCCGGGTCGTCGACCTCCAGATCCGGGACGTCGATATTGTCGATCTTGGCCTGGCGGGTGCGGACCATGAAGTCGTGGTTGGCCGGGTCGTAGGAGATGTTGCCCGTGCCGTCCTGCTTCTCGATCCCGCCGATCCGGTGCTCAAGACCCGGCGTGCCGGGGATCGCCCACGGGCGGGCCAGGGTCCGCGGATCACGCTTGTAGGGCCAGAACACCTCACTCCCGTCGTCCTCGGTGTGATTGGTACCCGAGGCGAACTGCACGCGCAGATCCGGGAGTTCATCGGTGTCCGGGATGCGCCAGGGCTCGGAGCCGTTGGCCAGATATCCGTCGGAGAGCAGGAAGACCGGGGTGCGGTAGGTGACCGCGATGCGGGCCGCCTCGATCGCCGCGTCGAAGCAGTCGGCCGGGGTCTTCGGCGCCACGATCGGCACCGGCGCCTCGCCGTTGCGCCCGTACATCGCCTGCAAAAGATCCGCCTGCTCGGTCTTGGTCGGCAACCCCGTGCTCGGCCCGCCCCGCTGGATGTCCACGACCAGCAGCGGCAACTCCAGCGACACCGCGAGGCCGATCGTCTCCGACTTCAGCGCCACTCCCGGTCCCGAGGTCGTGGTCACCGCCAGCGAGCCGCCGAACGCCGCGCCCAAAGCGGCCCCGATGCCCGCGATCTCGTCCTCGGCCTGGAACGTGCGCACCCCGAAGTTCTTGTGCCTGGAGAGCTCGTGCAGGATGTCGGAGGCCGGAGTGATGGGATACGAGCCCAGATAGAGCGGCAGATCCGCCTGCCGCCCCGCCGCGATCAAACCGTAGGACAGCGCCAGGTTCCCCGAGATGTTGCGGTAGGTACCCGTCGGGAAGGCCTGGGTGGCCGGGGCGACCTCGTAGGAGACCGCGAAGTCCTCCGTCGTCTCACCGAAGTTCCAACCCGCCCTGAACGCCGCGATGTTCGCCTCCGCGATGTCCGGCTTCTTGGCGAACTTCGACCGCAGGAACTTCTCCGTCCCCTCGGTCGGCCGGTGATACATCCACGACAGCAACCCAAGCGCGAACATGTTCTTGCTGCGGCCCGCGTCCTTGCGCGAGAGGTCGAACTCCCCCAGCGCCTCGACGGTCAGGGTCGTCAGCGGCACCGGATGGACGCTGTAGCCATCCAGCGAACCGTCCTCAAGCGGCGAGGCCTCATAGCCCACCTTCGCCATCGCCCGTTTGGAGAACTCGTCGGTGTTGACGATGATCTCCGCGCCGCGCGGCACATCGGCGATGTTCGCCTTCAGGGCGGCCGGGTTCATCGCGACCAGGACGTTCGGCGCGTCGCCCGGCGTGAGGATGTCGTGATCGGCGAAATGCAACTGAAAGGAGGAAACACCCGGCAGGGTGCCGGCAGGAGCACGGATCTCGGCGGGGAAGTTCGGCAGTGTCGACAGGTCGTTCCCGAAGGACGCCGTCTCCGAGGTGAACCGGTCGCCGGTGAGCTGCATACCGTCACCCGAGTCACCCGCGAAACGGATGATCACCCGGTCCAGACGGCGTACATCCTTCTCACCAGCAGGCTTGCGCTGCTCTCCGACTACTGTCCCATCGGCCTGCTCGGCTGTGCTACTGACCTGGCTGGTCACTGAACTGGACCTCCCTCGGGCGGCTGAGCGGGAAGGGCTGGGCGACCGGCCTTCCCAAAGTCCACCCTACGTCGGTAAGGGTCACCTACCTGTGGTAGATCGCATGACGGACGCGCTTTTGAGACGCAATGTTGCCCCGTTTTGTCACGGTGTGCCTCACCCCCCGGCCCGTCATGGAAGACGCCCCCGCCCATCCTTTGGTTCTAGGACTGCTGGTTCCAGGACTGCTCTCCGTGCTTCTGTGCGCTCATGGTGGCGCCCCTGCCTCCAGTGACGCTCAAGCGCCTTTGGTGGCGCTCAAGCCGTCAAATAGCTGACAGAGTGTCAGATTGCTATGAATTCAGGTAGGTGAGAACCGCCAGAACGCGTCGGTGATCCCCGTCACTCTGGGAGAGCCCCAGCTTCAGGAAGATGTTGCTGACGTGCTTCTCGACGGCGCCGTCGCTCACCACCAACTGCCGGGCGACCGCGGAGTTGGTCCGCCCCTCGGCCATCAGACCGAGTACCTCGCGTTCGCGCGGAGTAAGCCTCGCGAGGACATCCTGCTTGCGGCTGCGGCCGAGCAGCTGCGCCACGACCTCCGGGTCGAGCGCGGTGCCGCCCTGTGCGACGCGCACCACCGCGTCCACGAACTCGCGCACCTCCGCGACGCGGTCCTTGAGCAGATAGCCGACGCCACGGCTGGACCCGGCGAGCAGCTCGGTGGCGTACTGCTCCTCGACGTACTGCGAGAGGACAAGCACCCCGAGGCCCGGGAACTGGTGGCGCAGATGCACCGCGGCCCGCACCCCCTCGTCGGTGTGCGTGGGCGGCATCCGCACGTCGGCGACGACCACATCGGGCAGCGCACCCGTGGAGGAGAGCTCGTTGATCGTCTTGATCAGCTGGTCCGCGTCGCCCACCCCCGCGACGACGTCGTGCCCCCGGTCGGTCAGCAGACGGGTCAGGCCCTCCCTCAGCAGCACTGAATCCTCGGCGATGACGACCCGCACTTTGTCCTCCACGTTCACGGCCCCCCGGCATATTCGATTCTGGTTGTCCCCCGACACCCCAGTATCGCGCGTACTAAGGGGCGTTACCGCGTGCGTGGACGGACCGGCACGGCAGAACACCCACCCGGCTTCCCCTCGCTGGGGGCTACCGGGTGGGTGAGCGAGGGGGACTACCTGGTGGATGAGGGGGGTGGGCTACTGGTTGGGCGAGCGGGGGTGGGCTACCGGTTGGGCGAGCGGGGTGGGATTACCGGTTGGGCGAGCGGGGTGGGGCCGCCGTCATGCCCACCAGGGCAGCTCCGCCCTCGCGCCCGCTAGGGCAGCTCCGCCGTCACGCTCGCCAGGGCAGCTCCGCTCCCACGCCCACCAGGGCAGCTCCGCCCTTAAGCCCGCCAGGGCAGCTCCGCCGTCACGGTCGTCGGGCCGCCCACGGGCGAATCCACGACCAGAATCCCGTCGACCGCGTCGAGCCGCTCGGCGAGCCCCGCGAGGCCGGAGCCGCCGGTCACGTCCGCGCCCCCCGCGCCGTTGTCGGAGACCTGAAGCATCAGCCGGTTCTCGACCTGCCAGACGTCGACCGAGCCACGGGTCGCCCGCGCGTGCTTGCTGATGTTCTGCAGCAGCTCGGAGACGGTGAAGTACGCGATGCCCTCGATCGCGGCGGCAGGACGCGCGGGCAGATCCACCTCGACCTGGATCGGAACCGTGCACCGGGCGGCGAGCGCGGAGAGCGCCGCGTCCAGACCGCGGTCGGTCAGGACCGCCGGGTGGATGCCGCGGGCCAGGTCGCGCAGCTCCTGGAGGGCGACCTTCACCTCGCCGTGTGCCTCGTCCACCATGCGGGCCGCGGCCTGGGGGTCCTCCGTCAGCTTCTCCTTGGCCAGACCCAGGTCCATGGCGAGCGCGACGAGGCGGGCCTGCGCCCCGTCGTGCAGGTCGCGCTCGATGCGGCGCAGATCGGCCGCGGCCGTGTCGACGACGACCCCGCGGTCCGACTCCAGCTCGACGACGCGCGTCGCCAGGCTGGAAGGGCCGAGCAGCCCGACGACCATGACGCGGTCGACGGTGGTCAGGGCCCGGATGATCCAAGGCGTGGCGAGCGTGACCAGCAGGCCGGTGAGGGCGGTGACGCCGATCTCGAAGGGGTTGTCGATGAGGACGCGGTGCCCGTCGTCGCCGTAGAGCTGGATGCCGTCCTGGCCGCCGTAGACCGGGAAGAGCCACTGCCACAGCGGGTACGTGAGCATCGCCCAGCCGTACGTCCAGAAGAGCACCGACACGCCGAAGGAGAAGACCGCCCACGGCATGTGGAGCAGGGAGTAGAGGACGTGCCGCCAGGAGACGCCGCTCTTGAGCACGGCGCCGATCCACGCCATCATGCCGCCGCCGTTCGTGGGCCGCAGCGGCTCCGGGTTCGCCACCTCCACGTCGAGCAGGGCCCGCGCCCGCACCCGCTCGAGCGAGCCGATCCCACGGCAGGCGGCGAGCCCGGCGGCGAGTACCGGGATGCCGATGAACGTGATCAGCAGCCCGGCGCCGAGCGAGAGCATCGTGACCGCGAACGTGAACGTCACGATGCTGATCGGCAGGCTCAGGAGCACATAGCCGAACTCCTTCCAGGCGCGGGCCTCGATCGGCGCGCGCAGCCCGGCTGGGATACGCGGCTGCCGCTCATCGAGGTCGGATCGCCGGAACTCCGAACGGTTCATGCGTCCGTACTCCTGTCCGTACTCCGTGGCCATCGGTGTCGTCCGTTTCTGCTGGGTCTGCTGGGTCTGCTGGGTCTGCTCGGGCCCGCTCGGGCTGCCGGGTCTGCTCGGGCCGCTCGGGCTGCTGGATCTGCTCGGGCTGCTCGGTCGTGTGCTGCCTCGACGTCGCGTTGTGTTCCGTGGTGCTCCGGCGTCGTATCTCCAGACTCCCGTGCGCAGCTGATCCGGACCATGTGGTGCGTAGGTGTCTTCGACCGGGGGTTTTCCCTACCCCCGGGCATCGCGGCCCCTACCTCCGGGCGTCGCGGTCCCTACCCCCGCGCATCCTGACCCCTGTCCCTCTCCCTGCCCCGGTCCCGGTCCCGGTCCCGGTCCCGCCAGGGCAGTTCCGCCGTGATCGTCGTGGGTCCGCCCTCCGGCGACTCGATCACGAACAGGCCGTCGACCGCGCCGAGCCGGTCCGCGAGGCCCGCCATGCCCGTGCCCCCGTCCAGACTCGCGCCGCCCCGGCCGTCGTCCCGCACCTGGATGAGCAGCCGCTGATCGGCACGCCACACCTCCACGGACGCCGAACGCGCCCCGCTGTGCTTGCTGACGTTCTGCAGCAGCTCGGAGACGGTGAAGTACGCGCTGCCCTCGATCGCGGCGGCCGGGCGCGTCGGTAGATCGGCCGTCACCTTCACCGGGACCGTGCACCGCGCGGCGAGCGAGGAAAGGGCCGCGTCCAGGCCGCGGTCGGTCAGGACCGCGGGGTGGATGCCGCGGGCGAGATCGCGCAGTTCCTGCAGGGCGAGCTTCACCTCGCCGTGCGCCTCGTCGACCATCGCCGCCACCGTGTCGTCGGCCTGGCCCTCAAGGAGCTTCTCCTTGGCCAGACCGAGCCCCATGGCGAGCGCGACGAGGCGGGCCTGCGCCCCGTCGTGCAGGTCGCGCTCGATGCGGCGCAGGTCGGCCGCGGCCGTGTCCACGACGACCCCGCGGTCCGACTCCAACTCGACGATGCGCCGCTCCAGTTCGTCGGAGGGCGAGAGCAGCCCGCGCGCCATCACACGGTCGGCGTTGGTCAGGCCGCGCACGACGTAGGGAAGCACGGGCCAGAACACGAAGAGCCCCGTCAGGGTGACGGTGAACGTCACCACTCCCCAGGGCAGCCGCATGAACGAGTACAGCATCGTGCGCCAGCCGACCGGGTCTCTCAGACTCGACCGCAGCCAGCTGAAGAACCCGTGCTTGCGCAGTTTCGGCATCGGGCTCGGCTCGTCGATCCACAGCCCGAGGAGTGCCCGCGCCCGGGCCCGCTCCATCTTGCCCAGGAGCCGCGCGCCGAGCAGCGCGCCCGCGAGCAGCGGCAGGCCGATGACCGTCACGGCGAGACCGCCGCCGGCCGCGATCGTGACGACCGCGTAGACGAAACCGGCCACGCCCAGGGGGAGGTTGGCGAGGAGGTGCGCGATCTCCTTCCAGGTCTGCCGGTCGTACGCCGCGAAGCGCGCGGGCGGCGGGGACGTGGATGAGGACATGGCGCGTGCGGTCATAAGCGCTAGGGTGCACGGCCCGCCGCCGCGGCGCCATGAGGAGGGCCGCCCGGACGCCCGGGGGATAACCCCACCCGCCTGCGCCCGCCCGCGCCCGCCTGCCGACGCCCCCGTCGGCGCCACGTCACGAGCGATCAGTCCTTGCCGATGCGTGACGCTCTGCTTACCCCGTCTTTAGCAGGCCCTAGACTCCCGTGCGTACAGATCGTCGAACAGCGATCAGCGATCAGCGATCAGCGATGAGTGTCGATGAGTGTCAGGGAGTGAGGGGCTGACGTGCACGTGTCGAATGTCGCGGCGAGCTACTACCAGTCGTACTCCGTCGTCGGACTGCTCGCCGTCGTCGGCGTGCTGTTCGTCGGTGTCGCCTTCGGGGCGGGGCGGCTGCTCAGGCCCGTCGTACCGACACCCGAGAAGCTCCTGACGTACGAGTGCGGCGTCGACCCGGTCGGTGACGGCTGGGCCCACACCCAGGTCCGCTACTACGTCTACGCGTTCCTCTATGTCATCTTCGCCGTCGACTCGATCTTCCTCTTTCCGTGGGCGACGGTTTTCGCCGCGCCCGGCTACGGTGCGACGACGCTGGTGGAGATGTTCATCTTCCTCGGCTTCCTGACCGTGGGCCTGCTGTACGCATACAAGAAGGGCGTCCTCACATGGACGTGACCCCGGAGCCCGTGCCGGAGCCCGTGCTCCTGCCCGAGCCGACACTGCTCCCCGCATCCGAGCCGCAGAAGCTCGGCGTGCTGTCCCGCCTCGCGCCCGAGCCGATGAAGGTGGTCCTCAACTGGGGCCGCCGGTACTCGCTGTGGGTCTTCAACTTCGGCCTCGCCTGCTGCGCCATCGAGTTCATCGCCGCCTCCATGGCGCGGCACGACTTCATCCGGCTCGGCGTGATCCCGTTCGCGCCGGGTCCGCGCCAGGCCGACCTGATGGTCGTCTCCGGTACGGTCACGGACAAGATGGCCCCGGCCGTGAAGCGCCTGTACGAGCAGATGCCCGAGCCGAAGTACGTCATCTCCTTCGGCGCCTGCTCCAACTGCGGTGGCCCGTACTGGGATTCGTACGCGGTGACCAAGGGCGTCGACCAGATCATCCCGGTCGACGTGTACGTACCCGGCTGCCCGCCCCGTCCCGAAGCGCTGCTCCAGGGCATCCTCAAGCTCCAGGAGAAGATCGCGCGGGAGTCGCTGGCCGAGCGGTACGGCAACGGCAACGGCGGGCGGCCTTCGACGGCGGCTCTGCAGAGCGGACTCGTCAAGCCTCCGGTGCCGACGCGGGCACCGGAGGCACCGGTGTCCGGGGCCGCGACAGGGGAGGAGAAGGCATGACCGGCTGGCTGCCGAGCCCCGTCGAGGAGCTCTTCGGCGCGGAGGCCACGGCCGAGGAGTCGTACGACCTCTTGACGGTCGACGTGCCGCCGAGCACGTGGATCGCGGCTCTGGAAACCGCGCGCACGACCCTGAACTGCACCTATTTCGACTGGCTGAGCGCCGTCGACGAACCGGGCACGGGCTTTTACGTCTCGGCCCACGTCGTCGCCCTCTCTCCGGTACGTCGCCTCCTCATCCGTACGACCGTCCCGCACGACGCCCCTGCCCTGCCGACCGCGGTCGACGTCTACGCGGGCGCGGCGTGGCACGAGCGCGAGACGCACGAGATGTTCGGCATCGCTTTCGAAGGCCACCCGCACCTGGTGCCGCTGCTCCTCCCGGACACCTTTGAAGGCCACCCTCTACGTAAGGACTTCGTCCTCGCGGCCCGGGTCGCGAAGGCGTGGCCCGGCGCGAAGGAGCCGGGGGAGTCGGAGCACGGCGGGCCCAAGCGCCGCCAGATGCTGCCTCCCGGCGTACCCGACCCGAACGAATGGGGCCCCCTGAAGGGCCAACTCCCCGCGGCCCCGGCCCGCCCGGCCCGCGGCGCCGCCCGCGCGGCAGGCGACCGCCCGGCCCGCCGTACACGCACGGCGGGCGAGGGCTCGGCCAGCCAGGCGGCTGCCGCACCGGCCGCTGCGGGCCAGGCCGAGGCAGCGCAGCCGGAGCCCCGGACCCCGCGCCGCTCGCGCAGCGTGAGCCAGGGCTCGGCCTCGCAGCGGGCGACGCCGGAGCCGCCGACGGGAGCTGCTCCGGCCCCTGAGGCCGACCCTGAGCCGGAGACGGCCACAGCGCCTGAAGCCAAGCCGGGGACGGCCGCAGCGCCTGAAGCCAAGCCGGGGACGGCCGCAGCGCCTGAAGCCAAGCCTGAGACCGCTGCGGCACCCGAGACCAAGCCCGCGCCGAAGCCCGAGCCTGAGACCGCTCCTGCGCCCGCGCCGAAGCCCGAGCCTGAGGCCGCTCCTGCGCCCGAGCCGAAGCCCAAGACGCCCGCGGCCAGTTCCGACGCCCCATGGCACCAGGCCCGACCGGCGTTCGACGCCCCGGAGGAGTCGACTACGGCTGCTGCTGAGCGGCCCGAGGGCGCCGCGACCGCCAAGGACGCCAAGGACGCCAAGGACGCCAAAGACGCCAAAGACACGGACACCGGCCCCACCGAAGCGCCCGGCTCCACCGAAGCGCCCGGCCAAGCCAAGCCCGAGAGCACCACCCCCGAGCCCGAAACCACCCCCGGCGAAGACCGCCAAGGAGGCCCGGAGTGACCGACGCGCTCGACGTCGCCCTGCGTCTCCTCATCGTCTTCGCCGTCTTCCTCGTGCTGCCCCTGGTCATCGGCCAGACCGAGCACAAGGTGATGGCCCATATGCAGGGCCGCCTCGGCCCCATGTACGCGGGCGGCTTCCACGGCTGGGCCCAGCTCGTCGCCGACGGGGTCAAGTTCGCGCAGAAGGAAGACGTCGTACCGGCGGAGGCCGACCGCCGCATCTTCCAGCTCGCCCCCGCCGTCGCCCTGCTGCCCTATCTCCTGGTCCTCGTCGCGATCCCCATCGGCCCGAGCGAAGGTGCCGTCGGCCAACTCGTCGACGCGGGCATCTTCTTCGTGCTCGCGGTCATGGGCGTCGGCGTGCTCGGCTCGCTCATGGCGGGCTGGGCGAGCGCCAACAAGTTCTCCCTCCTCGGCGGCCTGCGCACCGCCGCCCAGCTCCTGGCGTACGAACTCCCGATGCTGCTCGCCGCGGCCTCGGTCGCGATGGCGGCCGGGACGGTTTCACTGCCCGGCATCCTCAACGCCTTCGAGTGGTGGTGGCTGCCCTGGCAGATCGTCGGCGCCCTCGTCTTCTTCGTCGCCGGGCTCGCCGAACTCCAGCGTCCGCCCTTCGACATGCCGGTCGCCGACTCGGAGATCATCTTCGGTGCGTACACCGAGTACACGGGCCTGCGCTTCGCCCTCTTCCTCCTCGCCGAGTACGCCGGAATCGTCGTCCTCTGCGGCCTCACCACCGTCCTCTTCCTCGGCGGCTGGCACGGCCCCTGGGGCGCCGAAGGACTCGGCTGGGTCTGGACCCTCCTGAAGACGGCGGTGCTCGCCTTCCTCGTGATCTGGCTACGCGTCAGCTACCCCCGTCTCCGCGAGGACCAGCTCCAGAAGTTCTCCTGGACCTTCCTCGTCCCGCTCGCCCTCGCGCAGATCGCGCTCACCGGAATCGTGAAGGTGGCGATCAACTAATGCCTCCGATCCCTGGCAGCGGCCTGGCCAAGGGCCTCGCCGTCACCCTCCGCACGATGACGAAGAAGACCGTCACCGAGCAGTACCCGGAGCATCAGCCCGAACTCCCGCCCCGCACCCGCGGCGTCATCGGGCTCTTCGAGGAGAACTGCACGGTCTGCATGCTCTGCGCCCGGGAGTGCCCGGACTGGTGCATCTACATCGACTCCCACAAGGAGACGGTCCCGCCGGCCGTCGAGGGCGGCCGCGAACGCAGCCGCAACGTCCTCGACCGCTTCGCCATCGACTTCTCCCTCTGCATGTACTGCGGCATCTGCATCGAGGTCTGCCCCTTCGACGCACTGTTCTGGTCCCCGGAGTTCGAGTACGCCGAGACCGACATCCACGAACTCACCCACGAACGCGACAAGCTCCGCGACTGGATGTGGACGGTCCCGGCCCCACCGGCCCTGGACCCCGCGGCCGAGGACCCCAAGGAGATCGTCACCGCCCGCAAGGCGGCGGAGAAGCTGGCCGCGGCCCAGGAAGCCGAAGCAGCACAGGCAGCCGAGGAAGCCGAAGCAGCACAGTCGGCCCGGACAGCCGAAGCGGCACAGGAAGCGCCGTCCGGACCGGAGGGAGACGCGTGACTTTCGCAGCCAACGCCCCTCAAGGCTTCCTCTCCCCGACGGGAGTCGAGATCGCCTTCCTCCTGGTCGGCCTCGTCACCCTCGGCTCGGCGATCGTCACCGTCACCACCAAGCAGCTGGTGCACGCCGCCCTGTGGCTCGTGGCGACGCTCGGCGGCCTGGCCGTCGAGTACCTCCTGCTCACCGCCGAGTTCATCGCCTGGGTGCAGGTCCTGATCTATGTCGGCTCCGTCGTCGTCCTCCTTCTGTTCGGACTGATGCTCACCAGGGCCCCCATCGGCCGTTCCCCGGACGCCGATTCGGGCAACCGCCCGGTCGCGCTCGCGGTGGCCCTCCTCGCGGCCGCCGCCCTGGTCTGGGTCGTCGTCGACGCCTTCCGGACGACCTGGATCGACCTCGACCGCGCCGCCGACGAGGCCCAGGGCTCCACCGGCGCGACCGGAGAGTTCCTCTTCCAGCACTGGGTGCTGCCGTTCGAGGCCCTCTCGGTCCTGCTCCTCGCCGCCCTGGTCGGCGCGATCGTCCTCTCCCGCAGGAACGCCCGTATGACCCGCCTGAACGACGCCCCCGACGACACCCGCACAACCGGCCAACCCCGAACAACTGGCCGCCCCCGCACAACCGGCCACCCCCGCACGACCGGTGCCCCCAGCGAAGCCCCCAGCGACAAGGAGCAGCGCTGATGCACCTCGCCTATCCCGCCGTCCTGGCCGCCCTCCTCTTCTGCGTAGGCCTGTACGGAGTACTCGCCCGCCGCAACGCGATCCTGGTCCTGATGTCCGTCGAGCTGATGCTCAACGCCGTCAACCTCAACCTGGTCGCCTTCGACGTCTGGCTCCGCGACGCCCTCCACTCCGGCCAGGCCCTGACCCTCTTCACCATCGCCATCGCCGCCGCGGAGATCGGCATCGGCCTCGCGATCGTCCTGGCGGTCTACCGCAACCGCGGCTCCTCCGCCGTCGACGAACTCCGCGACACCGCCGAGGGCCCCGACGACCCCGATGACGACGCCGAGGGCACGGCCGCCGAAGAACCCCTCTCGGACGACCCGGCACAGAAGTCGCAGAAGGCTGAGGCCACCGCGTGACCACGACCACCCTCGCCGTACTCGTCCCCCTCCTGCCGTTCCTGGGCGCGGTCGCCGGTCTGCTGCTCGGCCGCACCGTCCCCGGTCTCGTACGCCCCCTCGCGGTGCTGCCCACCCTGGCGGCGTTGGTCATCGCCGTCCTGGTCGCAGCCCGCCACGGCGGCGGCGCCGACATCGAGTCCGCCACCGAGCTCACCCCGACCGGCTCGATCCCCATCGAACTGGCCCTGCACATCGACGGCTTCGCCGCCCTCGTCGCCGTCCTGGTCGGCGTCGTCGCCTCCTGCGTGCAGATCTACTCGACGGGCTACCTGCGCGACGACCCGCGCTACCCCTCGTACGCCGCTCTCGTCTCCCTCTTCACCTCTGCGATGCTGCTCGTCGTCTACTCCGGCGACCTGATGGTGCTCCTGGTCGGCTGGGAGATCATGGGCATCTGCTCGTACTTCCTCGTCGGCCACTACTGGGAGACGCCCGAAGCCCGCGCCGCCTCCCTCAAGGCCTTCCTGGTCACCAAGCTCGGCGATGTCCCCTTCCTGATCGGCCTGTTCGCGCTCGCCGTCGACACCGGGTCGTTCCGCATCACGACCGTCCTCGCAACGGTCGCGGGCGGCGGCCTCGACCACCCGACGCTGATCGCCCTGCTGCTCCTCGCCGGTGTGGCGGGCAAGTCCGCGCAGTTCCCGCTGCACACCTGGCTGCCCGACGCGATGGCGGGCCCCACCCCCGTCTCCGCGCTCATCCACGCCGCGACGATGGTCGCCGCCGGTGTCTATTTCGTGGCCCGGCTCCTCCCTGTCTTCGCCGTGTCGGCGGCGGCAATGGTCGTCCTCGCCGTCATGGCCGCCGTCACCATGGCCGGCTCGGCGATCGCCGCGCTCGCCCAGGACGACATCAAGCGCGTCCTCGCGTACTCGACGATCGGCCAGCTCGGCTATCTGACCGGCGCCCTCGCCGTCGGCGACCGCGGTGCCGCCGTCTTCCACCTCCTGTCGCACGGCGCCTTCAAGGCGCTCCTCTTCCTCGGCGCGGGCGTGATCATCCACGCCGCCGGCACCAACTCCCTCGCCGCGATGTCCCGCATGAAGGGCCTGCGCGACCGCGTCCCCGACGCCTTCTGGACGATGACCGTGGCGCTCCTCGCGCTCGCCGCGATCCCGCCGTTCAGCGGCTTCTTCTCCAAGGAGGCCGTCCTGGGTGCCGCCGAGCACGCGGCCACAGGACACTCCGAGACCGCTCCCACCGCGGCGGGCTGGATCGTCCTGGTCGCCGGTCTGCTGACCGCCCTCCTCACCGCCGCCTACGCGACGCGTCTGTGGCTGCTCGCCTTCAACGGCAGGGGCCCCGAAGCCCCGGACCACGGCAGGCAGCCCGTCGCGATGACCGCCGTGCTCTGGGTGCTCGCCGTGCCCTCACTCGCCTTCGGCCTCACCGTCGGCGTCCTGCCGAAATGGTTCGACGGCCACTCGCTCACCCCGACCCTCACCACCTCCGTCCTCGGCACGGGATTCGCCCTCGTCGGCGGGCTCGTCACCTACGGCGCGTGGCGCCACACCACGGCCCTCGCCGACCGCCACCCGATGGGCGCGGTCGCCGCCGACACGGGAGCCGCAGCCGACGGAGGCCTGGTCGAAGCCGAGGCCATCGCCACGCACGCCCCCGCCTACGGAGACGTGGCCGCCGCCCACGACCCGGCCGACCCCGGCCGCCTCCTGCTCGGCCCGCTGCACCGGCACGCCGCCGTCGGCTTCCACCTCGACGCCGTCTACGCCGCCCTGTTCGTGCGCCCCGTCCAGGCCGCCGCGCGTCTCGTCCGGTTCCTCGACCGCGAGGTCGTCGAGACGTACGTACGCGGCGCGGGCACCGCACCCCGCTGGCTCGGCGCGGCCGTCCGCCGCGCGCAGACCGGCAATGTGCAGACCTACCTGAGCGCGCTGCTCGCAGGCACCGTCGTCCTGGCTGTCGCCGCCGTCCTCGTCGCCACCGTCGGAGCGTGAGCAGCCGTGATCGATATCAGCGAATCCGTGATGCAGTTCCTTCTCGCATTGATCGTCATCGGCCCGCTCATCGGCGCCGTGGCCGCCCTGCTCCCGGCCCCGCCCGGGCTGAAGGGGAAGTCACCCGACCAGGCCGTGCTGCGCCACGGTGTGACCGTGACCGGCGCGATCCTCATCGCCGCGATCGTCCTCGCGCTCGGCTTCGACCATGACCACCCGTCAAAGATGCAGGCCACGACCGATATCAGCTGGATCCCCGCACTCGACGTGCGCATCCACCTCGGCATCGACGGCATCTCGCTCCCCCTCCTGGTCCTGACCGCGCTGTTGACCTTCCTCTGCGCGCTGTACTCCTACTTCAAAATGCCGTCGGGCCCGTCTCCCAAGGCATTTGTGGCACTGATCCTCGTGCTCGAGTCCGGCACCCTCGCGACCTTCGCCGTCCTCGACCTGCTGCTGTTCTTCCTGGCGTTCGAGATGGTCCTCATCCCGATGTACTTCCTCATCGCACGCTGGGGCGGCGCCCAACGCACCCAAGCGGCTTGGAAGTTCATCCTCTACACGCTGCTCGGCTCCGTCGTGATGCTGCTCGGCCTCCTCCTCATCGGCCTCAAGTCAGGCACATTCGACATGGTGGCACTCGCCACTGACAACGGCCGGGGCCTGACCACGTCCGTGCAGGTCATCGCCGTTCTGGCGATCGGGATCGGGCTCGCGGTCAAGACGCCGATGTGGCCGCTGCACAGCTGGCTGCCGGACGCGCACACCGCCGCGCCCACCGTCGGCTCGGTCCTGCTGGCCGGTGTGCTGCTGAAGATGGGAACGTACGGTTTCGTCAGGATCCTGCTGCCGATCGCGCCCGACGGCATGCACACCTTCGCGCCGTACCTCGCGGCCTTCGCGGTCGTCGGGATCATCTACGGTTCGCTCGCCTGCCTCGCCCTCGCCAAGCAGGGTGCGAAGGGCGACCTCAAGCGCCTCATCGCGTACTCGTCCGTGGGGCACATGGGTTTCGTGCTCCTCGGCATCTCGACGATGAGCCCGACCGGTGTGAACGGCGCGCTGTTCGCCAACATCGCGCACGGCCTCATCACCGGCCTGCTGTTCTTCCTCGTCGGCGCGCTGAAGGACCGCACCGGTACCAGCGACCTCGACACCCTCGCGCAGGAATCGGGCGCCGCGCTCTACGGCAAGGCCCCCCGCCTCGGCGGTCTCCTGGCCTTCGGCGCCGTCGCCTCGCTCGGTCTGCCGGGCCTCGCCGGGTTCTGGGGCGAGATGCTCGCCCTGTTCGGCGCGTTCAAGCCCGCCGACGACCTCAGCCGCCCGGCCTTCCTCACCTTCATGGCGATCGCCGCCTTCGGCACCCTGCTCACCGCCGCGTACATGCTCATCGTCGTACGCCGCGTCTGCATGGGCCCGATGTCCCAGGGCGCCGCCAAGACCGATTCCCCGGCGCTCGCCGACGTCCAGGGCTATGAGTTCGCCGCCTGGACCCCGCTCGTCGCCCTCACCGTCCTCGCCGGACTCTGGCCCGCCGCTCTGCTCGGCCTCACCGACCCGGCCGTGCAGCAGCTCCTCTCAGGAGGCAAGTCGTGACCGTGGCCGTCGAAAGCGCCGCCAGTGTCGTCCAGTCCGTCGACTGGCTCGCGATCGCTCCGCCCACCGTCGCGGCGGTCGTCGGTCTCCTCGTGCTCGTCGCCGACCTCTTCGTGGGCGACAAGAAGAAGGCGCTGCTCGGCTGGATCTCCGTGGCAGGTCTCGCCGTGGCCGCACTCTCCCTGCTGCCGCTCCTGAACGACGACCGCTCGACGTTCTGCCTGACCGGCGCCGCGAACGCTTGTAGCTACACCGCGGACCGCTTCACGCTCGTCATCCAACTGCTCGTACTCGGCGGCGCCTTGCTGGCCGCACTGCTCTCGATGAGCGCGCTCAAGGACGCGAACGGCACGGAGAAGGAACTCCCCGAAGGGGAGTTCTGGTTCCTGCTGCTCTCCTCCGCCGCGGGTGCCGCGCTGCTGCCCGCCTCGCGTGACCTCGCGACCCTCGTCGTCGCACTCGAAGTCGCCTCGCTGCCCGCCTTCGCCCTCGTCGGCCTCAGGCACGGCGACAAGCGTTCTTCCGAGGCGGCCCTGAAGTTCTTCCTCTCCTCCGTCACCGCGACCGCCGTGACGCTGATGGGCGTCAGCTTCGTGTACGCCGCGACCGGCACCCTGCACCTCACCGAGATCGCCGACGAGCTCCGGCACGTCGACGGGCAGCTGGACACGCTCGCCCAGGCCGGCGTCGCCCTCACCCTCGTCGGCTTCGCCTTCAAGGTGGCCGCCGTGCCCTTCCACTTCTGGGTGCCCGACACCTACGTGGGCGCGCCGCTGCCGG
The DNA here is from genome assembly GCF_055570235.1 of Streptomyces sp. NPDC031274. Taxonomy (NCBI): domain Bacteria; kingdom Bacillati; phylum Actinomycetota; class Actinomycetes; order Kitasatosporales; family Streptomycetaceae; genus Streptomyces; species Streptomyces sp. NPDC031274. Next base: position 186,845 of record NZ_JBVIHP010000018.1, read on the forward strand.
TCGCCGCCTATCTCTCCGTAGTAGGCAAGGCGGTCGGCTTCACCGGCCTGATCCTCGTCACCGTCGTCGCCTTCCCCTCGTACGCGGACGTGTGGGGCCCGGCGCTCGCCGTGCTCGCCGCCCTCACCATGACCGCGGGCAACGTGGCGGCGCTGCGCCAGCAGGCCACGCGCGCGTACAGCGCGGTACGCCTGCTCGCCTGGTCCTCGGTCGGCCAGGCGGGATACCTCCTCGTGCCGATCGCCGCCGCCGGATACGCCGACAACCCCGCGGAGGCCGAGAAGGCCGTCGGCTCCACCGTCGCGTACGCCCTCATGTACGCGGCCGTGAACCTCGGAGCCTTCGCCGTCGCCGCCCTCGTCGGCCGGACCCAGCGCCTGAACCGCGTCAGCGACTACCGGGGCCTGTACGCGAGGAGCCCCCTCGCGGCCCTGGTGCTCGGCTTCTTCCTGCTCTGCCTCGCGGGCCTGCCGCCGGGCATCATCGGCCTCTTCGCGAAGGTCACCGTCTTCTCGGCGGCGGTCGACGCGGGCCTGGGCTGGCTCGCCGTGGTGATGGCCGTGAACGTGGTCATCGCGCTCTTCTACTACCTCCAGTGGACCGCGCTGCTGTTCCGCGCCCCCGAGGGCGAGCCGGTAAAGCATCGCGTCCCGGCTCCCCTGACGGCGGCCATCGCCCTGACCGCGGTCCTCGGCATCGCCCTCTCCGGAGCGCCGCAACTCGTTCTGAGGTTCTCCGACACCGGCCTCTTCTGACGCGGCCCCGGCTCCGCGAGGGCCGCTCGGCCATCACCCGAGCGGCCCATATCGCGCCTGCACCGCTCCTGTGCGCACAAGGGAACTAGTGCCTGCCGCCTGGCGTTGACCAGTACGGGAGGGTCCACTGAAGAGTGGAAGCACCAGTAGACAGAGGGTTCCCCCACGCACCACAGGAGGGCGTACCGTGCACCGACGGACCAACGGGCTGAAGACCGCCGTACTCCTCGGGGGACTGTCCGCTCTCATTCTCGTCATCGGCAGTTTCTTCGGGCGTACGGGCTTGATCGTCGCGCTTTTCGTGGCGCTCGGCACCAATGCGTACGCGTACTGGAACAGCGACAAGCTCGCCCTGCGTGCCATGCGCGCGCGCCCGGTGAGCGAATTCGAGGCCCCCGCGCTGTACCGCATGGTCCGCGAGCTCTCCACCCAGGCCCGCCAGCCCATGCCCCGCCTCTACATCTCGCCCACCGAGGCGCCGAACGCGTTCGCGACGGGCCGCAATCCGCGCAACGCGGCGGTGTGCTGCACCGACGGCATCCTGCGCCTCCTGGACGAGCGCGAGCTGCGGGGCGTCATCGGCCACGAGCTCAGCCATGTCTACAACCGCGACATCCTGATCTCGTCGGTCGCGGGCGCACTCGCCTCGGTGATCATGTTCCTGGTCAACTTCGCCTGGCTGATCCCTGTCGGCAGGTCGAACGACAACGACGGCCCCGGCATCTTCGGCATGCTCCTGATCATGCTCCTCGGCCCGCTGGCCGCCTCCGTCATCCAACTCGCGATCAGCCGCTCCAGGGAGTACGAGGCCGACGCTTCGGGCGCGCAGCTCACGGGGGACCCTCTGGCCCTCGCGAGCGCCCTGCGTAAGCTCGACGCGGGCACGAAGCAGCTGCCGCTGCCGCCCGAGCCACGCATCGAGACGGCAAGTCACATGATGATTGCGAACCCTTTCCGTCCGGGGCAGGGCATGTCCAAGATGTTCTCCACGCATCCGCCGATGGCGGAGCGCATTGCCCGGCTCGAGCAGATGGCAGGTCGCCACCAGTGAAGACAATCCTCAACGTCATATGGCTCGTCCTGTGCGGCTTCTGGATGTTCCTCGCCTACCTCCTGGCGGGGGTGCTCCTGTGCATCACGATCATCGGCATCCCGTTCGGTCTCGCCAGCTTCCGGATAGGCCGCTATGCCCTGTGGCCCTTCGGCTACACGACAGTTGAGCGCCGCGACGCGGGCGCGGCGTCCTGCGTCGGCAACGTCCTGTGGCTGATCCTCGCGGGCTGGTGGCTCGCGATCGGCCACGTCGTCACCGGCTTTCTTCTCTGCGTCACGATCATCGGAATCCCGCTGGGCGTCGCCAACTTCAAGCTGATCCCGGTGTCGTTGATGCCGCTCGGCCGCGAAATCGTCCGCACGGACCAGCCGTTCGCGGCGCGCTAGCGCGCGTACCGGGTGCGATGCCACGGCATCGCACCCGTGTGTCGTACACCGCATCCGACTGATCACCGCAACCGCGCCCCGCCCCCGTGACGTCCTTCAGGAGGACAGCACAGAGAGGGGCAGGTTCACCGCATGGGCATCATCAGCTGGATCGTTCTGGGGCTGCTCGCCGGTGCCATCGCCAAGGTTCTGCTGCCAGGCCGCGACCCGGGTGGCTTCATCGGCACGACCCTCATCGGCATCGCGGGCGCCTTCATCGGCGGCTGGTACTCCGCCCGCTATCTCGACCGCCCGATAACCAACGACTTCTACGACGGCCCGACCTGGGTGGCGGCCATCGGCGGCTCACTCGCCCTGCTCGTCGTCTACCGCATCTTCTTCGGCCACTCACGCCGCTGAGGCCACGCGCGCCGCTCCAGGCACCAATCCCACGATCTGCGGCCAGCAGCAAGGGCGGGCACCCGACTCGGGTGCCCGCCCTCCGGCGTCGTACGACGAGAAACACCAGTACTAACTGGCGACTACGGACTACCGCCCACCGCCCACCGGCGACTACCGGTAGTTGGCGAACTGCACGTCGAAGTCGAAGTCCTGCCCCTTGACCAGCGCCTGTACGGCCTGCAGGTCGTCGCGGCTCTTCGAGCTGACGCGCAGCTCGTCGCCCTGGACCTGCGCCTTGACGCCCTTCGGGCCCTCATCGCGGATGAGCTTGGCGACCTTCTTCGCATTCTCCTGGGAGATGCCCTCTTCGATCGAGGCGAAGATCTTGTACTCCTTGCCGGACAACTGCGGCTCACCCGCGTCCAGCGACTTCAGCGAGATACCTCGCTTGATCAGCTTGGACTGGAAGATGTCGAGGATCGCCTTGACCCGCTCCTCGCCGTTCGCCTCCATCAGGATCTTCTCGCCGGACCAGGCGATCGAGGCACCCGTGCCCTTGAAGTCGTAGCGCTGCGAGATCTCCTTGGCGGCCTGGTTGAGGGCGTTGTCGACCTCCTGCCGCTCGACCTTCGAGACGATGTCGAAACTGGAGTCGGCCATGTCCTGTGGCTCCTTGTATCGGGGTCTGCGTACTCAGCTGGTGCACGGCCTTCGGTCCCTGGCCGCATCCGCAAAGCCTAGCCACCGCACCCGCGCCGGGTACTGATCAATCGGGTGGCGAAGCACCCCTGTGCATCAGGTATCGTTTACGTCGTTGCCACGGAGCGCCCGCACCAAACGGTCGATTCCAGGCAGCGACCCAGGCGGTGTGCCCGAGCGGCCAAAGGGAGCAGACTGTAAATCTGCCGGCTCAGCCTTCCCAGGTTCGAATCCTGGCGCCGCCACACGAAGGAGACCCTCTCCGATCTTGCGGAAACGCGAGTCGGAGGGGGTCTTTTCGTACGCTGAGGCCATGTTGTCAGCGTCATCCACGGCCTCGCGCCGCAGGAACTGTCCCGAGTGCCGCCGTGAAATCGCCGTCGTCGGGGGTCGGTTCGCGCGCCATGATCCGCCTGGGCAGCGCGGCAGCGGTGATCTCGTCTCCTGTCCGGGTTCGCGCAGGCAGGCCCTGCTGGGCGCCGCACAGCCCGCCCTGGACGGTTACGTGGTCCCGGACTTCCCCGGCCAGCTCCCGCTGTTCTGAGGCGCTCCCAGGGCTCCCAGGGCTCCTGTGGGGCCCGCACGGGGCACACGCGTGGGGCATGCGTGGGGCACGGGTGGGACTACGGATTCCTTATGTCCATCCGGCTCACCAAGCCGTCGTCCCGGAACGTGTAGACGTGCTCGACCGTCGTCGGTGCCCAGTGATCACCCGCCTCGTCCCGCAGCCCGGGCCGCACGGTCGCCACGACGCGCCGCCCGTCGTCGTCGAGCCGCAGCCGCTCCAGGTGCACCAGCGGATGCATCACCGCGAACTGCCGAGCCCAGTAGGCGCGGACCGCCGGGATGCCGCGGGCGCGCGTGTTGTCCAGGAGATTCGGCCAGTCCACGTCCGGTGCCAGGGAGCGGGGGATGAACGCGTCGCGCGCTTCGGTACTGAAGACGGCGTACATCTGCCGCACGAGAGCCTCGCGCGCGGCGGGCACATCGGAAGCGGGCATGACGTTCCTCACGTAGGCGGCAGCTCAAGACAAGCACCGCCACGCGCGCGGGACATCCCTCAGGAGACCGACTTCGCAATCCGACTTCGGCGTGCGGAAGTTCAGTTCCCGTCCAGAGCGGGCGTCAGTTGCCCGCCACGGACTTGACCGCCACGGACACCGGCGTCGAACCGCTGATCAGCTCCAGCGTCAGACCCGCCGTCGCCGACGAATCGACGAGCTCCGCGAGCACCGCGGCCACGTCGTCCCGCGGGATCGGCCCGCGCCCGGTCGACACCTCCAGGCGTACGAGACCGGTGCCCGCGTCGTCCGTCAGCATCCCGGGGCGCAGGATCGTCCAGTCCAGGGCCCCGCGGCCGCGTACGGACGCGTCGGCCTCGCCCTTGGCCCGCAGATAGGCGTCGAAGATCTCGTCGCCCTCGTGCGCGGGGTCGGCGCCCATCGACGACACGACGACGTAGCGCCGCACGCCCGCGCGCTCGGCCGCGTCGGCGAAGAGCACGGCGGCGTCGCGGTCCACGGTGTTCTTGCGGTCGGCCCCGCTGCCCGGCCCCGCGCCCGCCGCGAAGACGGCCGCGTCGGCGCCCTCCAGAAGCCCGGCGACCTCGTCGACGGATGCCGACTCCAGGTCGCACAGCGCCGCTTCGGCACCCGCTGCCCGCAGATCGCCTTCCTGTCCGGCACTGCGGACGAGTCCTACGACCTCGTCACCCCGCGCGGCGAGCAACCGCTCGAGCCGCAGCGCGATCTGACCATGACCTCCAGCGATGACAATGCGCATGTCTCCGACCGTACGACAGCTCCCGCATGATCGCCCCGCGCACGCGGGAGCACGGCTGGAAGCGTCACCCGCCCTCAGGACGCTGCCGCCGCCCTCAGGACGGTTCCGCGCCCTTCGGCCGTCCCGGGCCCGCTCCCTTCGAGCGGCCCTGGCGCGGCAGGTCGAGGGCCACGGCGGCTGCCGAATCGCAGTACTCCCGCACCGCGCTCGTCCGTGCCACCACGCGCCCCCGGTGCACCACGATGCGGCTGTACGCGAGCGAGAGCGCCCCCGCGAGATGGTCGCCGCGCACCGCGAGCAGCTCGGCGGGGAAGCCCGCCTCCACCCGCACCTGGGGCAGCCCCAGCGCGGCCCGCGCCGCCGTGCTCACGGCGCCGTACGCGTCATCGGGACGCAGCCCGCACCGCGAGGCCAGCAGATAGGCGGCCTCCAGCGGATCCCCGCGCCCCACGGGGTTCGACACGTCCCGCATGGCCCCGCTGCCCGCGGCGATCCGTACCCCGGCCGCCCGAAGCAGCCGGACCGGAGCCACAGTGCCCCGCCGCTCCACGCTTCCGCACCCGCCCTGCGGCAGGCACACCACCGTCACGCCGGCCGCCGCCAGCTGTTCCGCCGTCCGGGCGGCGACGTCCGACGGAAGCCGTCCGAGCCCGCCGCACGGACCGATCGTCACCCCGGGCCGCAGCCCGCCCGCCATCGCCGCGAGCCGCCCGAGCCGCGCCGAATCGCTGGCGTCCGTGTGCAGGTCGACGGGGCAGCCGTGCTCGGCGGCGACCTCGAGCACCGCCTCCACGTACCCGGTCGGATCGGGGTCGAGATCGGGGCAACCGCCCACTACGGAGGCGCCCATTTTCACCGCGTCCCGCAGCATCGCGAGCCCGTCGGTACCGGCCACCCCGGTCAGCAGCCGCGGCACGGCAACGGCCGTCAGGTCGACCAGGCCACGCAGCGAGCGCCGCGCCTGCAGCACCGCCTCCATCGACGTGAGCCCGGGCACGTCACCGATCCGCACGTGCGAGCGCAGCGCCGTAGCGCCGTGCCCCAGCTGCAGCAGGGCGGCCTCGGTGGTCCGGCGCTGGACGTCGGCGAGTTCGTACGAGACCGGGCCCTCCGCGTCCGCGGAAAGGGCCGTGTCGCTGTGCGCGTGCGGTTCGGCCGCGGCCGGGAGCAGGAGGTAGCCGCCGAGGTCCACGCGCGCGGACTGTCGCGCGGACTGCGCGGTCAGGCTCCCCGCCGTGCCGACCGCCTCGATGCGCCCGGAGCCGAGCCGCACGTCCACGGTCCGGCCGTCGGTCAGCCGGGCGCCGCAGAGGAGCAGGGCGGTGGCGTCGGCGTCATCACCCGAGGAACCGGAAGAGCCGGAGGAGCCCGAGGAGCCGGAAGGGCCGGAGGAGTGGGGCTGCGGCTGGCTGTCGGGCATCGCGCTCCTGAGGTTCGGGGGCGGCTGCGGGGTGTGGCGTCGGCCGGGCGGAGGCGTCCGGGGACACGACGTCCAAGATCACGCAACGTGGATCGAGCCTATGGCGACGACCGGCCCTCTTCGAGGAGGAGCGAAATAGTCGTACCGGCGTGGTGCGGGTCTACAAAGAAGCGTTGCGCGGGGCTCCGGAGAAGCGATGCGCGGGCTCCTGAGAGGCGTGGTGCGGGGCCGCTGAGAGGCCGCTGAGAACCGTGGCGCGGGGCCACTGAGAACCGTGGCGCGGGGATACGGAGGACCGCGGCCCGGGGCTCCGAAGAGGAGCGGTTCGAGGGCCCGTACCGGCGTGGTCAGTGGGTCCGAACCGGCGTCGTCAGAGGGCCCGAACCGGCCTGGCGTGAGGCGCTGAAGTGACGTGGTGAGGCGGCCGGGACGCCTGTCGCGATGCCCCTGGACAGCCCCGGCGAAACGGATTTGGGCGATCGGCGGCCGACCGTGTAATGTCTTCATCGCTCGCCCCAATAGCTCAGTCGGTAGAGCGTCTCCATGGTAAGGAGAAGGTCTGCGGTTCGATTCCGCATTGGGGCTCTGATGTTGGTTGATCCTCGTTTTCGGACGGGGGGATCCGGCATCGCAGCGGTGTAGCTCAGTCGGTAGAGCAAGCGGCTCATAATCGCTGTGTCACCGGTTCAAGTCCGGTCACCGCTACTGAATTGGTAGCCGATTGTGGGGTCGGACCTTCGATCGGCTACTATTTTTTTGCGTTCATCCGTCCATCCGTCCGTCAAGGAGCACTCACGTGGCTGCCACAGACGTCCGCCCGAAGATCACGCTGGCCTGCGTGGAGTGCAAGGAGCGGAACTACATCACCAAGAAGAACCGGCGTAACGACCCGGACCGTCTTGAGATGAAGAAGCACTGCCCGCGCTGCAACGCGCACACTGCGCACCGCGAAACGCGCTAGATACAGGCTCGTACACGAGGCCGTCCCCGTTTTCGGGGGCGGCCTCGCGTCGTTGTTCACCCATACCTGCAGGAGGTACCGAGTCCATGGCGCTCGACCAGTCCTTCGTGGGGCGGTCCTACCCGCCCACCGATCCCTATGAGGTCGGCCGGGAGAAGATCCGTGAGTTCGCCGAGGCGGTGGGCGACGCCAACCCCGCGTACACCGACGCGGAGGCCGCCAAGGCGTTCGGGCACCCCGATGTGATCGCTCCGCCGACTTTCGTGTTCTCCATCTCGTTCAAGGCCGCGGGCCAGGTCGTCGAGGACCCGCAGCTGGGGCTCGACTACAGCCGCGTCGTGCACGGGGACCAGAAGTTCGCGTACACCCGCCCGGTGCGTGCGGGGGACCGGCTCAGGGTCACCTCGACCATCGAGGCCATCAAGTCGATGGCGGGCAACGACATCCTGGACATCCGCGGCGAGGTCCACGACGAGGCCGGCGAGCATGTCGTGACCGCCTGGACCAAGCTCGTCGCGCGTGCGGCGGAGCCCGCGGCAGAGGGAGCCTGAGTCGATGACCGCCAAGATTTCGTACGACAGCGTCGAGGTCGGCACCGAGCTGACGCCCCAGAGCTTCCCCGTGACGCGCGCCACCCTCGTGCGGTACGCGGGCGCCTCCGGTGACTTCAACCCGATCCACTGGAACGAGAAGTTCGCGGTCGAGGTCGGCCTGCCCGACGTCATCGCGCACGGCATGTTCACCATGGCCGAGGCGATCCGCGTGGTGACGGACTGGGTGGGCGACCCTGCCTCCGTCGTCGAGTACGGCGTGCGCTTCACCAAGCCCGTCGTGGTCCCGAACGACGACAAGGGCGCGCTGATCGAGGTCAGCGCCAAGGTCGCGGCGAAGCTCGACGACAACCGGGTCCGGGTGGACCTGGTGGCGAAGAGCGGCGACCAGAAGGTCCTTGGCATGTCCCGGGCCGTGGTCCAGCTCGCCTGACCTCTGACCTCTGACCTCTGACCTCTGACCTCTGACCTTTGGCCTCTGACCTTTGGCCTCTGACCTTCGCGGCACATGAAGAGGTAAGGGGCGCCCGCCCACAGTGGGTGCCCCTTACCTCTGCTCGCCCTTGTCGCTCCTCGCGTCTGCTCGCCAAGACCTCTTGACTTAGGTAGTGATTGGCCACTAACTTCATCTCATGGTCAGGATGAGCGCAGAGGAGCGACGCGAGAGCGTCATCCGCGCGGCGATGATCGAATTCGCCCGCGGCGGCTTCAACGGCACGTCCACCGAGGTGATCGCCAAACGGGTGGGTGTCTCGCAGCCGTATCTCTTCCGCCTCTTCCCGGGGAAGGAGGCGATCTTCCTCGCCGCGTCCAAGCGCTGCTGCCAGGAGGTCACCGAGGTCTTCAGGAAGGCGTCCGAGGGGCTCGACGGGGAGGAAGTCCTGCCCGCCATGGGTGAGGCCTATCGGGCGCTCATCGCCGACGACCCGGACATACTGCTCATGCAGATGCAGATGTACGTCGCCGTGGCATCCGCGGAGGCGTCCGGTGACCGGGAGTTCGGCGAGGCGTTGCGGGCCGGTTGGATGGAGATGTACGACACGGCCCGCCTCGCGCTGGGTGCGGACGTCGACGAGACGACGCAGTTCCTCGCGTGCGGGATGCTGATCAATGTCCTGGTGTCGATGGGGTTCCGGCCCGACCATCGGGTGTGGGCCGGTCTTTACGACTCGGCGCAGCGCAAGAGCTGAGCCGGATCGAGGATCGAGCTGAGCGGGGTCGAGCCGGGCCGGGCTGCACTGGGCCGAGTCAAGCTCAGCTCAGCTCAGTACGGCTGAGCTGAGCTGCACTGAGCCGAGTTGATCCGTGCAGGTCAGGAGGGTGCGTACTTTTGCGCCCACGAAAGTTAGTCATCAATAACTAACCATAGGGGAAGCGATGTCACTGCAGACAGCACGGCGCGGGCAAGCGGCCTGGGCCCTCGCCATCACCAGCGTCGCCGGATTCATGGCGGCCCTGGACAACCTCGTCGTCACCACGGCCCTGCCCGCCATCCGTGAGGACTTCGGGGGAGCGCTGCACGACCTCGAATGGACGGTGAGCGCCTACACCCTCACCTTCGCCGTGCTGCTGATGTTCGGCGCGGCCCTGGGCGACCGCTTCGGGCGCCGCAAGCTCTTCATCACCGGCCTCACCATCTTCACCGGAGCCTCCGCGGCCGCGGCCCTCGCGCCCGGCATCGAGGCGCTGATCGCCGCCCGTGCGGTCCAGGGCGTCGGTGCCGCGATCATGATGCCGCTGACGCTGACCCTCCTGACGGCGGCCGTCCCGGTGGCCAAGCGCGGGATGGTGTACGGGATCTGGGGCGCCGTCAACGGTCTCGCGGTCGCCAGTGGTCCGCTCATCGGAGGCAGCCTCACCGAACACGTGTCCTGGCAGTGGATCTTCTGGCTGAACGTCCCGCTCGGCGTCGCTCTGCTCCCGCTGGCCCGCCTGCGCCTCTCCGAGTCCTACGGCACGGGGGCACCGCTCGACATCGCCGGAACGCTGCTGGCCAGCGGCGGGCTCTTCGGGATCGTCTACGGCCTTATCCGCGGCAACATCGACGGCTGGACCAGCGCTCCCGTCCTCACCGGCCTGATCGCGGGCGCCGCGCTGCTCGGCGGTTTCGTCCACCACGGCATCAACAGCAAGAACCCGATGCTGCCGATGCGGCTCTTCCGTAGCCGCGCCTTCTCCGCGATCAACGCCGCGAGCCTGCTGATGTTCGTAGGAATGTTCGGCTCGATCTTCCTGCTCAGCCAGTTCCTGCAGAACGTCATCGGCTACTCGCCCACAGAGGCGGGCCTGCGGATGCTCCCCTGGACCGGTATGCCGATGATCGTCGCCCCCATCGCGGGCTATCTGTCGGACCGGATCGGCGGCCGCCCCGTCGTGACCGCGGGCCTCGCGCTCCAGGCCGTCGGCCTCGCCTGGTTCGCGGCCATCGTGGAGCCCGATGTGTCGTACGCCGCCCAGCTGCCCGCCCTGATCATCAGCGGGATCGGCATGGCGCTGTACTTCGCCCCCGCCGCGAACCTGGTGATGTCCAGCGTCCGCCCGTCCGAGCAGGGCATCGCGTCCGGCGCCAACAACGCCCTGCGGGAGGTCGGCGGCGCCCTCGGCATCGCGATCCTCGCCTCGGTCTTCTCCGCCCAGGGCGGCTACGGGCCCGCCCAGCACTTCGTGGACGGCCTCGGGCCGGCGCTGTGGGTCGGCGCCGGGGTGGTCGGCATCGGCGCGGTGTCGGCCGCGCTGCTCCCGGGGCGGACGGCGACCGAGAAGCCGGTCGACGCCGCACCGGCCGTGGCCGAGGCGCGCACGCCGGCCGGAGTCTGAACCGGCTCCGCCCGCCCCACCCCCGAACCGGCTCCGTCCGCCCCCAGAACCGGCTCCACCCGTCTCACCCCACGGTCCGTGGGGGCCGCCAAAAAGAAGGGAGAAGGAAACGGGCCTCTGGCACCTTGCAGGAACCCCACACCGCCCCCCCCCCCCCCCCACCCCCCCCCCCCCGGACCGTACTCTTGAGCACGTGCAGGAACTCCACGATGCTCCCCTCGCCCCGCTGACCACCTTCCGGCTCGGCGGTCCCGCGGCCCGTCTGATCACCGCGACGACCGACGCCGAGGTGATCGCCGCCGTCCGCGAAGCCGACGACTCCGGGACCCCGCTGCTTCTCATCGGAGGCGGCTCGAACCTCGTCATCGGCGACAAGGGGTTCGACGGCACCGCTCTGCGCATCGCCACGAAGGGCTTCGAACTCGACGGTACGAAGCTCGAACTGGCAGCCGGTGAAGTGTGGACCGACGCGGTGGCCCGTGTCGTGGAGGCCGGCCTGGCGGGCATCGAGTGCCTCGCCGGGATCCCCGGCTCCGCGGGTGCGACGCCGATCCAGAACGTGGGGGCGTACGGCCAGGAGGTCTCGTCGACCATCACCGAAGTGATCGCGTACGACAGGAAGACGCACGAGACGGTCACCGTCACGAACGCCGAGTGCGACTTCTCGTACCGCCACAGCCGTTTCAAGGCCGATGCCGACCGCTTCGTGGTGCTGCGCGTCCGCTTCGTGCTTGAGGACGCCCAAGGGATGAGCGCCCCCCTCAAGTACCCGGAGACGGCCCGCACCCTTGGCGTCGAGGCCGGTGAGCGCGTCCCGGCGGCCGTCGCCCGCGAGACCGTACTGAAGCTGCGCGCGGGCAAGGGCATGGTGCTCGACCCCGAGGACCACGACAGCTGGTCGGCCGGGTCCTTCTTCACCAACCCGATCCTCACGCAGGACGAGTTCGCCGCCTTCCACGCGCGCGTGGCGGACCGTCTGGGCCCGGACGTGGCACCCCCCGCCTTCCCGACGGACGACGGCCGTGTGAAGACCTCCGCCGCCTGGCTCATCGACAAGGCGGGCTTCACCAAGGGCTACGGAGAGGGCCGGGCGCGCATCTCCACCAAGCACACCCTCGCCCTCACCAACCGCGGCGGCGCGACCACGGAGGACCTGCTCGCCCTCGCCCGTGAGGTCGTCGCCGGAGTGCAGGACGCCTTCGGGGTCACGCTGGTCAACGAGCCGGTGACGGTGGGCGTCAGCCTCTAGAGGCACCTCCAGAGGGGCACCTTCCAGAGGGGGAACCTCCAGGGGCCGCCTCCAGGAGGCGGCTAGTAGGCGACGCCCACGCCCTGCTTCACCGTCGACAGGTCGTCGAGCGACGCCAGCATCGCGTGCGCCACATCGGCCCTCCCGATGAACCGCCCGCTGACCGGCGTGCCCCCGACGACCTTCCGATAGCTGCCCGTCACTGGCTTGTCCTGGAGCCTCGGCGGGCGCACGGACGTCCAGTCCGTCGCGCTGCCCGCCAGGTCGGCCTCCATGGCCCGCAGATCGTCGTACACGGGCTTCAGGATCGCGCTGACCAGGGACCCCACGATCCGGTCGACCACCGGCCGGCGCTCGGCCGGAGGGCCGACCGGCGCCGCGCTCACCACCACCAGCCTGCGCACCCCCTCGGCCTCCATCGCGCGCACCACGGACCGCGTGAGCTCGGACGCGATCCCCACGTCCGCCTTCTTGCGTGCCCCGAGGCCAGAGAGGACCGCGTCCCGTCCGGCCACCGCGGCCCGCAGGGCCTCCGGTTCGGTCAGGTCGGCCCGGAACACCTCAAGGCTCCCTCCCGTCGCGGCTGTCGCGCTCAGCCGTGAGGGGTCACGCACGACGGCCGTGACCTCGTGACCCGCGGCGAGCGCCTGCCGGACGATCTCCCCGCCGACACCGCCGGTCGCACCGAACACCGTGAGCCTCATGGCGCATCCTCCCCAGGGTGGGTAAGTATTCACTCACCCCTAGGGTGAGTACTCACTCACCCATTCGTCAAGCTTGGTTGGACGGCACATGCAGCAACGGCACACGCAGCAGAAGCCCACCCGGGCCCGCATCCTCGACGCGGCGCACGACCTCATGCTCACCATCGGCCTCGCCCGTGCCACCACCAAGGAGATCGCCAAGGCGGCGGGCTGCTCCGAAGCGGCCCTCTACAAGCACTTCGCGAGCAAGGAAGAGCTGTTCGTGGGCGTCCTCCAGGAGCGGCTGCCGCGCCTGGGCCCGCTTCTGCGCCGTCTCGCCGAGGACCCGGGGGAGCGGCCCGTGGAGGAGAACCTCGCCGAGATCGCCCGCCTGGCCAGCCACTTCTACGCCCAGAGCTTCCCGATCGCCGCGTCCCTCTACGCCGAGACCAAGCTCAAGCGCCGTCACGAAGACTCCATGCAGGAGATGGGTACGGGCCCGCACGTGCCCATCGAGGCCCTCGACGCCTACCTCCGCGCCGAACGCGACGCCGGCCGGATCGCCCCCGGAGCCGACACGTTCGCGGCCGCCTCGCTGCTCCTGGGCGCCTGTGCCCAGCGTGCCTTCGCCTACGACTCCACGGTCGGCAAGCAACCCCCGCAGCCCGTCGACGAGTTCGCCGCCGCCCTCGCCCGCACCCTCCTCGCGGGCATCAGCCGCTGAGCCACTCCTCGATCCCGGACAGCAGCTTCACCTGTATGTCGACCGGGGCGGCCGAGCCGCGCACCGACTGCCGGGCCAGCTCGGCCAGATCGCTGTCGTCGAAGGCGTGGTGCTTGCGCGCGATCTCGTACTGCGCGGCGAGCCGTGACCCGAAGAGCAGCGGGTCGTCGGCCCCGAGCGCCATCGGCACCCCGGCGTCGTACAAGGTCCGCAGCGGCACGTCCTCGGGCTTCTCGTAGACGCCGAGCGCCACGTTGGACGCCGGGCACACCTCGCAGGTCACGCCCCGCTCCGCGAGCCGCTTCAGGAGCCGCGGGTCCTCGGCCGCCCGCACCCCGTGCCCGATCCGCCCCGCGTGCAGGTCGTCCAGGCAGTCCCGCACCGAGGAGGGCCCGCTGAGCTCACCGCCGTGCGGCGCCGCGAGCAGGCCGCCGTCCCGTGCGATCGCGAAGGCCCGGTCGAAGTCCCGTGCGAATCCCCGGCGTTCGTCGTTGGAGAGGCCGAAGCCGACGATGCCGTGATCGGCGTACCGCACGGCGAGCCGGGCCAGCGTGCGCGCGTCCAGAGGGTGCTTCATGCGGTTCGCGGCGACGAGCACGCGCATTCCCAGGCCGGTGTCCCGCGAGGCGCTCTCGACGGCGTCCAGGATGATTTCCAGGGCCGGAATGAGCCCGCCGAGCCGAGGGGCGTACGACGTCGGGTCGACCTGGATCTCCAGCCATCCCGACCCGTCCCGCAGATCCTCCTCCGCGGCCTCCCGCACCAGGCGCTGGATGTCCTCGGGCTCCCGCAGACAGGACCGCGCCATGTCGTAGAGCCGCTGGAAGCGGAACCATCCGCGCTCATCGGTCGCCCGCAGCTGCGGAGGCTCACCGCCGGTCAGCGCCGGGGGCAGCCGCACCCCGTATTTGTCGGCGAGTTCCAGCAGGGTCGTGGGCCGCATCGACCCGGTGAAGTGCAGATGCAGATGGGCCTTCGGCAGCTCTCTTACGTCACGTACACGCTCCATTCGAGGATCTTGCCGTACGGATGTGGCGTCCCGGAAGCCACTTTCCCCTTCGTGCACATCTCCGAACGAAGAAACGGGCCGCCTCCCCGAAGAGGGGAGACGGCCCGCACGCGCGCGTGGGCCTGCCGAAAAGGGGCGTGACCGTCAGTCGCGGGCCTCGGCGAGCAGCTTCTGGAGCCGCGACACGCCCTCGACGAGGTCCTCGTCACCCAGGGCGTACGAAAGACGCAGGTAGCCCGGCGTCCCGAAGGCCTCGCCAGGAACGACCGCGACCTCGGCCTCCTCGAGGATCAGCGCGGCGAGCTCCACGGAGTCCTGCGGGCGCTTGCCCCGGATCTCCTTGCCGATGAGGCCCTTCACGGAGGGGTAGGCGTAGAAGGCACCCTCGGGCTCGGGGCAGAGCACGCCGTCGATGTCGTTCAGCATCCGCACGATGGTCCTGCGGCGCCGGTCGAAGGCCTCGCGCATCTTGTCGACGGCGGCCAGGTCGCCGGAGACGGCCGCGATGGCCGCGACCTGCGCGACGTTGGAGACGTTCGACGTGGCGTGCGACTGGAGGTTCGTCGCGGCCTTCACCACGTCCTTCGGGCCGACGATCCACCCCACGCGCCAGCCGGTCATCGCATACGTCTTGGCCACGCCGTTGACCACGATGCACTTGTCGCGCAGCTCGGGCAGGATCGCCGGGAGCGAGGTGAACTTCGCGTCTCCGTAGACGAGGTGTTCGTAGATCTCGTCGGTGAGCACCCACAGGCCGTGCTCGACGGCCCAGCGGCCGATCGCCTCGGCGTCGGCCTCGCTGTAGACGGCACCCGTCGGGTTGGACGGCGACACGAAGAGGACGACCTTCGTACGCTCCGTGCGAGCGGCCTCCAACTGCTCCACCGAGACGCGGTAGCCCGTGGTCTCGTCGGCGACGACCTCGACCGGCACGCCGCCCGCGAGACGGATCGACTCCGGGTACGTCGTCCAGTAGGGAGCCGGGACGATGACCTCGTCGCCCGGGTCGAGGATCGCGGCGAACGCCTGGTAGATGGCCTGCTTGCCGCCGTTCGTCACCAGGACCTGCGAGGAGTCGACCTCGTACCCGGAGTCGCGCAGCGTCTTCGCGGCGATCGCGGCCTTGAGCTCGGGGAGCCCGCCGGCCGGGGTGTAGCGGTGGTACTTCGGGTTCTTGCAGGCTTCGACGGCGGCTTCGACGATGTAGTCGGGCGTCGGGAAGTCGGGCTCACCCGCGCCGAACCCGATCACCGGCCGCCCGGCGGCCTTGAGGGCCTTCGCCTTGGCGTCGACGGCGAGGGTCGCGGACTCGGAGATCGCGCCGATGCGGGCGGACACCCGGCGCTCGGTGGGAGAAGTGGAAGCGCTCATCACCCCATCGTTCCAGACCCGAAACACCCCGGGCACACAGGTTTCGGTGTTTGCCGACGGGCCACCGGATCTGATTCTGTTCGACGGAGGGCCTCAGAGCACGTACACTCACTGCTCGTTGGCCTTCACCGGCCGCACCCACTCATCGCACTCAGTGCACTCGGGCGGATGCGGTAGGTTGGGGGAAATCAAAGGGTCGTAGCTCAATTGGTAGAGCACTGGTCTCCAAAACCAGCGGTTGGGGGTTCAAGTCCCTCCGGCCCTGCTACACACTCCTCTCGGATGTGTGCGCATGTACGTACTGCATTGCACCGCCGTGCGGCTCATACCGGGCGCGGCACGGCCACGACCCGGAATCAGGTGAGGACGAGTGACGGACGCCGTGGGCTCCATCGACATGCCTGATGCCCAGGACGAGGCGCCGGAGTCCAAGAAGAAGGCCCGCAAGGGCGGCAAGCGCGGCAAGAAGGGCCCCTTCGGCCGTCTCGCGCTCTTCTACCGCCAGATCGTCGCGGAACTCCGCAAGGTCGTCTGGCCGACTCGCAGTCAGCTCACGACGTACACCACCGTGGTGATTGTCTTCGTCGTCATCATGATCGGCCTCGTGACCGTGATTGACTATGGGTTCAACCAGGCCGTCAAGTACGTCTTCGGCTGAGCCGATGGCACAGCCGAGAGCGAAGGGCGCCGTACCCGGCGCCCGTTTCGCGCGTTCCACCCCTCTGTATCCAGGAAGAAGCAGCCACCGTGTCTGACCCGAACCTGAACGACGCCATCGAGTCGGCGGAGTCCGTGGAGGACAAGCTCGACATCGTCGAGGCGGCGGACGCCGAGGACCCGGACCAGGCCGAAGCTGCTGACGCCGCCGCGGGCGTACCCGCCGAAGAGTCGGCCCTGCACGTCGAGCCCGTGGCCGAGTCCGACGAGGCCGTCGCCGAGTCCGCCGAGGACGCCGAGGACGCCGAGGCTGGCGACGAGGCCGCCGCCGATGACGAGGCCGAAGAGGCTGCCGAGTCCGAGTCCGCGGAGGACGAGGAGGAGGCCGAGCCGGTCGACCCGATCGTGGCCCTGCGCGAAGAGCTCCGCACCCTCCCCGGCGAGTGGTACGTCATCCACACGTACGCCGGTTACGAGAACCGCGTGAAGACCAACCTCGAGCAGCGTGCCGTCTCGCTGAACGTCGAGGACTTCATCTTCCAGGCCGAGGTGCCGCAGGAAGAGGTCGCGCAGATCAAGAACGGCGAGCGCAAGACCATCCGTCAGAACAAGCTCCCCGGATACGTCCTGGTGCGCATGGACCTGACGAACGAGTCCTGGGGCGTCGTCCGCAACACCCCCGGCGTCACCGGCTTCGTGGGCAACGCCTACGACCCGTACCCGCTGACCCTGGACGAGATCGTCAAGATGCTCGCCCCCGAGGCCGAGGAGAAGGCAGCCCGCGAGGCCGCCGAGGCCGAGGGCAAGCCGGCTCCGTCCCGCAAGGTCGAGGTCCAGGTTCTGGACTTCGAGGTCGGCGACTCGGTCACCGTCACCGACGGCCCGTTCGCGACGCTGCAGGCGACGATCAACGAGATCAACGCCGACTCGAAGAAGGTCAAGGGTCTCGTCGAGATCTTTGGCCGCGAGACCCCGGTCGAGCTCAGCTTCGACCAGATCCAGAAGAACTAGCCCTAGCGGCCTCCTCTGGAACACACGCCTCCGACCAGGTCAGACGGGCTCTCAAAGCCTGTCTGACCTGCTCGGTTTTTGGCCGCGCTGCTATACCCGTTATCGTGGTGCGGTATGCCTCCATCCGGATGACTGGATGGTGGCTGGAAACTCTCACTAGGACCCGGAGAGAGCAATGCCTCCCAAGAAGAAGAAGGTCACGGGGCTTATCAAGCTCCAGATCCAGGCCGGCGCAGCCAACCCGGCCCCGCCGGTCGGCCCCGCGCTGGGCCAGCACGGCGTCAACATCATGGAGTTCTGCAAGGCCTACAACGCCGCGACCGAGTCGCAGCGTGGCTGGGTCATCCCGGTGGAGATCACGGTCTACGAAGACCGCTCCTTCACCTTCGTGACCAAGACTCCGCCGGCCGCCAAGATGATCCTCAAGGCCGCGGGTGTCGAGAAGGGCTCCGGCGAGCCGCACAAGACCAAGGTCGCCAAGATCACTGAGGCGCAGGTCCGCGAGATCGCCACCACCAAGATGGAAGACCTCAACGCCAACGACCTGGACGCCGCGTCGAAGATCATCGCCGGCACCGCCCGTTCCATGGGCATCACGGTCGAGGGTTAAGAGCTTTCCCCGTCTGACCTTTCTCAGTGGTAGGGCCAAGCGCTGGTCCACACCACGACTCCACACCTGTCACGCGGCAGAGCCGCATGATGTAACCGCACAGGAGCAGAAGTGAAGCGCAGCAAGACTCTCCGCGCTGCGGACGCCAAGATCGACCGGGACAAGCTCTACGCCCCGCTCGAGGCCGTCCGTCTCGCCAAGGAGACCTCCGCGACCAAGTTCGACGGCACCGTCGAGGTCGCCTTCCGCCTGGGTGTCGACCCGCGCAAGGCCGACCAGATGGTCCGTGGCACCGTGAACCTCCCGCACGGCACCGGCAAGACCGCCCGGGTCCTGGTCTTCGCGACCGGTGACCGTGCTGCGGCCGCGGAAGCCGCTGGGGCCGACATCGTCGGCGCCGACGAGCTCATCGACGAGGTCGCCAAGGGTCGCCTGGACTTCGACGCCGTCGTCGCCACCCCGGACCTCATGGGCAAGGTCGGCCGCCTCGGCCGCGTGCTCGGTCCGCGTGGTCTGATGCCGAACCCGAAGACCGGCACCGTGACCCCCGACGTCGTGAAGGCTGTCAACGACATCAAGGGCGGCAAGATCGAGTTCCGCGTCGACAAGCACTCGAACCTGCACTTCATCATCGGCAAGGTCTCCTTCGACGAGACCAAGCTGGTGGAGAACTACGCCGCCGCGCTGGAGGAGATCCTCCGTCTGAAGCCGTCGGCCGCCAAGGGTCGCTACATCAAGAAGGCCGCGCTGGCCACCACGATGGGCCCCGGCATTCCGCTGGACAGCAACCGCACCCGCAACCTCCTCACCGAGGAGGACCCGGCCGCCGTCTGAATCTGACGGCAGTCGCGTCGCGTACGCGTTTCTGATGACGGGCCCCGCAACCTTTCGAGGTGCGGGGCCCGTCCTCGTATCCGTGCATGTCCTCATAGCTGTCAGGGCACTGCGCTAGCGTGCAAAATTCACACGAGTGCAAGGGGTGGGATGTCATGAACAGCACGACCATGCGACGTGCGGGCCTTTCGATCGCGGTGGCCGCGGCGCTGACCGGGGTCGCGGCCTGTGGCTCCTCTGGCGGAGACGGCGACGGGAAGAGCGAGAAGAACGGCACCGACGCCCTCAGTCCGATAGCCGCCCTGCGCACCATCCAGGACAAGACCGACAACGCCGACTCGGCCAAGGTCGAGGGCAAGACGGTCATGGGCACCCAGATGTCGATGGACATGAAGGGCGTCATGGGCTGGAAGGACGGCGTGACCGGCGAGGTGACGGCGACCCTCACCGATGGCGCCGCCGCCGACCAGATGGAACAGCTCGGCCAGTCCACGATCGACTACCGCTACCTGCCCGACGCGTACTACGCCAACATGGGCGACAAGTTCGCCTCCCAGTCCGGCGGCAAGCACTGGATCGAGTACGACTACGCCACGCTGGCCGAGATGGGCGGCGCCGCGGGCGAAGCCTTCAAGGACCAGATGCAGAACACCACGCCCAACCAGTCGGTGAAGATGCTCCTCGCGTCCGGCGACGTGAAGCGCGTGGGCGAGGAGAGCGTCCGGGGCACGAAGGCGACCCACTACGCGGGAACCGTCGACGTCGCGGACCTCACCGGCAAGAGCACGGACCTCGACGCCGGGCAGATGGCCGAGCTGAAGAAGCAGTTCAAGCAGGCCGGAATGAGCACCGAGAAGATCGACATCTGGGTCAACGGCGACGACCTGCTGGTCAAGAAGACCGAGAAGGCCGCCATGAAGACCGGTTCCTTCTCGCAGACGGTCTACTACAGCGACTACGGCACACCGGTCTCCACCGAGAAGCCCCCGGCCGGGGACACCGTGGGCTTCAAGGACCTCATGAAGCAGCAGCCACAGGCCTGACCTGGCCGTCAGGTAGTCTCGCCAGACCTAATTGTGTCGATCATGTGTTCCTAGGGGTGGGGTCATGACTGCTGTTTACGTGCGTGGAGACAAGGGACGTAAGAGGATGGCGGGCGCCGTGCTCGCCACCGCGCTGCTGTGTACGGGTGCGGTGGCCTGTGGAGGCTCGGACAAGGACGGCAAGGCGAACGGGGCGGGTTCGGGGGAGACCCAGTCCCGTTCGAAGGTGACCGAGGTCATCACGGCGGCGTACGAGAAGACCGCGAAGGCCAAGTCGGCCAAGGTCGAGATGACGATGACCGCGCCGAAGTCGACAGCCGGCGCGAGCGGCGACATGAAGATGTCCGGTGTCATGGGCTGGGACCCGACCGTCATGGATATGACGATGACTGGTTCCGCGCTCACGGAGGGCGGCCCCGAGACTCCGGAGAAGGTCCGGATGCTCTGGTCCGACAACGTCATGTACATGGACATGGGGGCCGCGGCCGCCAAGGACATGGACGGCAAGCAGTGGATGAAGATGGACCTGAACTCCATCGCCGAGCAGGCCGGTGACGAGAAGCTCGCCAAGCAGCTGACCGGCGGTCTGGACAGCATGAACCAGGACCCGGCGCAGCAGCTCGCGATGCTCCTCGACTCGCCGAATCTGAAGCACGTCGGCCCGGCCGAGGTCGACGGCGTAGAGACCCAGCGTTACAAGGGCCGGCTCACCGTCAAGGAAATGATGGAGACGGACAAGGGCCTCAGCGACGTGCTCAGCAAGAGCGAGCGCGAGGAGCTGTTCAAGAACATCGAGAAGTTGGGCATCAAGGGCTACGACACCGAGGTCTGGGTCAACGAGGACGACTACCCGGTCCGTATGGACATCGACATCAAGTCCCCCGAGGGCACGATGAAGACGTCCCAGAAGTTCTCCGACTACGGCGCCGCGGCCAAGGTGACCGCTCCGCCCGCCGGGAAGACCTTCGACCTGATGGAGATGTTCAAGGAGCTCGGCAAGGGCGGCTCCGGCGCCGGTGCCGACAGCGGCTTCTGAGCGGCCTCTGACAGGAATCTGACAGCGACTCTGAGCCGATTTGCCTGACGCGAACCCGTTCGCGTACTCTTCCAAAGAAGCCAAAGACCGCTGGTCGTTGCCGTGTGCTCGTACGAGGACGCGGTGGCCGAAGGATCCGCTGAAACTGCGGACGACCCGCGTAGGTGACTGTGGAAGTGAGTGCTCCCGGACGGGATTCCGTCAGGTCGAGCTCATGCCCCGGCGCCTGCGCCGGGGCGTTTTGTTTTGTCAGCCCCTTTTGAGCGGTCCTCATCACCCGGAAGGAGGCTGACGCTCTATGCCGACGCCCGACAAGGCTGCCGCGGTAGCCGAGCTCACGGACAAGTTCCGCAGCTCGAACGCCGCCGTGCTGACCGAGTACCGGGGTCTCACCGTGGCCCAGCTCAAGCAGCTGCGCCGTTCCCTCGGTGAGAACTCCGAGTACGCCGTGGTGAAGAACACGCTGACCAAGATCGCGGCCAACGACGCCGGGATCGACACGCTGGACGACCTGTTCACGGGTCCGACAGCGGTTGCCTTCGTCACCGGTGACCCGGTGGTGTCGGCGAAGGGTCTTCGTGACTTCGCCAAGGACAACCCCAACCTCATCATCAAGGGCGGTGTCCTTGACGGTAAGGCGCTGTCCGCCGATGAGTTCAAGAAGCTCGCGGACCTCGAGTCCCGCGAGGTTCTGCTCAGCAAGCTGGCCGGCGCGCTGAAGGGCAAGCAGACGCAGACTGCGCAGCTCTTCCAGGCGCTGCCGTCGAAGTTCGTCCGCACCGCGGAGGCGCTTCGTGCCAAGCAGGCCGAGCAGGGCGGTGCCGAGTAATTCGGCTCGCGCATTGATCGCCGCCCGCTAGGGCGACGGTCGCAGCGGGCCCAACGTACGCCCGCCTTCATATACACCCGGCACCAGCCGAATTAGTGGAAGGATCGCCCATCATGGCGAAGCTCAGCCAGGAAGACCTGCTTGCCCAGTTCGAGGAGCTCACCCTCATCGAGCTCTCCGAGTTCGTGAAGGCCTTCGAGGAGAAGTTCGACGTCACCGCCGCCGCGGCCGTCGCCGCCGCCCCGGCCGGCCCCGCCGCCGCCGCTGAGGCCGTCGAGGAGCAGGACGAGTTCGACGTCGTCCTCACCGGCGCCGGCGAGAAGAAGATCCAGGTCATCAAGGTCGTGCGCGAGCTCACCTCCCTGGGCCTCAAGGAGGCCAAGGACCTGGTCGACGGCACCCCGAAGCCGGTCCTCGAGAAGGTCGCCAAGGAGGCCGCCGAGAAGGCTGCCGAGTCCCTCAAGGCTGCCGGCGCCTCGGTCGAGGTCAAGTAACCTCGCGAGTCGTCTGACTCCTTTTGAGCGTCGCTGAGGCGACGCCTGCCAAGGGCGATCACCCATCTGGGTGGTCGCCCTTCGGCGTTCTCCGGCGCACCCCACGGCTGCCTTGCGTAGTCCGCCCCGACGAGTATGGTGATCTTCGTTGTGCCTCGGAACGGCCGTGACGGTGACGCTCTGGGAGCCATGTCGGGGCAGGGGGGCCTTGACGAACCGCACGGAGCGCGCAATTCTCAGGACGCGTCGTCACAACGATCCGCATCCGAGGCATGGATCGGCGGCGAAGAGGGCAGTATCGATGTGCATCGAGGGCGTGGCTTGCAGCAGGGGTTGAGAACAACGAGGGTCTTCCAAAACCCGCACTGGACATCAGTGGGCCAACTGGCTACACTGACCCTTTGCGCTGCCTGTTAGCTGCCTCCTGCCCGTCACCAGGGGCATGCCCATGCTTGAGCACTGTGGACCGAATCTTCCCTGACCTGGGAATTCTGTCCCCCTGTCCAGCCTGGGACCGGTACGCGCGTAGTGAGTCCGAGCCCTCGGAAGGACCCCCTCTTGGCCGCCTCGCGCACTGCCTCGACCGCGAATACGAACAACGGCGCCAGCACCGCCCCGCTGCGCATTTCCTTTGCAAAGATCAGGGAGCCCCTCGAGGTTCCGAACCTTCTTGCGCTGCAGACCGAGAGCTTTGACTGGCTGCTCGGGAATGAAGCGTGGAAGGGTCGTGTCGAGGCGGCTCTCGACAGTGGACAGGACGTCCCCACCAAGTCCGGTCTGGAGGAGATCTTCGAGGAGATCTCTCCGATCGAGGACTTCTCCGGGTCGATGTCCCTGACGTTCCGCGACCACCGTTTTGAGCCCCCGAAGAACTCCATCGACGAGTGCAAGGAGCGCGACTTCACGTTCGCCGCTCCGCTCTTCGTCACCGCTGAGTTCACCAACAACGAGACCGGCGAGATCAAGTCCCAGACGGTCTTCATGGGCGATTTCCCGCTCATGACCAACAAGGGCACCTTCGTCATCAACGGCACCGAGCGTGTCGTCGTGTCGCAGCTGGTCCGTTCGCCGGGTGTCTACTTCGATTCCTCGATCGACAAGACGTCCGACAAGGACATTTTCTCCGCCAAGATCATCCCGTCCCGGGGTGCCTGGCTGGAGATGGAAATCGACAAGCGCGACATGGTCGGTGTGCGCATCGACCGCAAGCGCAAGCAGTCGGTCACCGTTCTGCTCAAGGCTCTCGGTTGGACGACCGAGCAGATCCTCGAGGAGTTCGGCGAGTACGAGTCCATGCGCGCCACCCTGGAGAAGGACCACACCCAGGGCCAGGACGACGCGCTGCTCGACATCTACCGCAAGCTCCGTCCGGGCGAGCCGCCGACGCGCGAGGCTGCTCAGACGCTGCTTGAGAACCTCTACTTCAACCCCAAGCGCTACGACCTCGCGAAGGTCGGCCGCTACAAGGTGAACAAGAAGCTGGGTGCGGACGCTCCGCTCGACGCGGGCATCCTCACGGTCGAGGACATCATCGCCTCGATCAAGTACCTGGTGAAGCTGCACGCCGGTGAGGTCGAGACCGTCGGTGACAGCGGCACGTCGATCGTCGTCGAGACCGACGACATCGACCACTTCGGCAACCGTCGTCTGCGCAACGTCGGCGAGCTCATCCAGAACCAGGTCCGCACGGGTCTGGCTCGTATGGAGCGCGTCGTCCGCGAGCGCATGACGACTCAGGACGTCGAGGCGATCACGCCGCAGACGCTGATCAACATCCGGCCGGTCGTCGCCTCCATCAAGGAGTTCTTCGGCACCAGCCAGCTGTCGCAGTTCATGGACCAGAACAACCCGCTGTCGGGTCTCACCCACAAGCGCCGTCTGTCGGCGCTTGGCCCGGGTGGTCTCTCCCGTGAGCGGGCCGGCTTCGAGGTCCGTGACGTTCACCCGTCTCACTACGGCCGCATGTGCCCGATTGAGACTCCCGAAGGCCCCAACATCGGTCTGATCGGTTCGCTCGCCTCGTACGGCCGCGTCAACGCGTTCGGCTTCGTCGAGACGCCGTACCGCAAGGTCGTCGAGGGCGTCGTCACCGACGACGTCGACTACCTCACGGCCGACGAAGAAGACCGCTTCGTGATCGCCCAGGCCAACGCCGTGCTCGGTGAGGACATGCGCTTCACCGAGTCGCGCGTCCTGGTCCGCCGTCGTGGCGGAGAGATCGACTACATCCCCGGCGACGACGTCGACTACATGGACGTCTCGCCGCGCCAGATGGTGTCGGTCGCGACCGCGATGATCCCGTTCCTCGAGCACGACGACGCCAACCGTGCCCTCATGGGCGCGAACATGATGCGTCAGGCCGTGCCGCTGATCACCGCCGAGGCTCCCCTCGTCGGCACCGGCATGGAGTACCGCTGTGCGGTCGACGCCGGTGACGTGATCAAGGCCGAGAAGGCGGGTGTGGTCCAGGAGGTCTCCGCGGACTACGTCACGGTCACGAACGACGACGGCACGTACACCACGTACCGCATCGCCAAGTTCTCCCGGTCGAACCAGGGCACCTCGGTCAACCAGAAGGTTGTCGTCGACGAGGGCGCCCGCGTGATCGAGGGCCAGGTTCTGGCCGACGGTCCCGCGACCGAAGAGGGCGAGATGGCCCTCGGCAAGAACCTGCTCGTGGCGTTCATGCCTTGGGAAGGTCACAACTACGAGGACGCGATCATCCTGTCGCAGCGCCTCGTGCAGGACGACGTCCTCTCCTCGATCCACATCGAGGAGCACGAGGTCGACGCCCGTGACACCAAGCTGGGCCCGGAGGAGATCACCCGGGACATCCCGAACGTCTCCGAAGAGGTCCTCGCCGACCTCGACGAGCGCGGCATCATCCGTATCGGTGCCGAGGTCGTCGCCGGCGACATCCTCGTCGGCAAGGTCACGCCCAAGGGTGAGACCGAGCTGACCCCCGAGGAGCGCCTGCTCCGCGCGATCTTCGGTGAGAAGGCGCGCGAGGTGCGCGACACCTCGCTGAAGGTGCCGCACGGTGAGATCGGCAAGGTCATCGGCGTACGCGTCTTCGACCGTGAAGAGGGCGACGAGCTGCCGCCGGGCGTGAACCAGCTGGTTCGTGTCTACGTGGCGCAGAAGCGCAAGATCACGGACGGCGACAAGCTCGCCGGCCGGCACGGCAACAAGGGTGTCATCTCCAAGATCCTTCCGATCGAGGACATGCCCTTCCTTGAGGACGGCACGCCGGTCGACATCATCCTCAACCCGCTGGGTGTCCCGTCCCGAATGAACCCGGGTCAGGTCCTGGAGATCCACCTCGGCTGGCTCGCCAGCCAGGGCTGGGACGTCTCCGGCCTCAGCGAGGAGTGGGCGCAGAGCCTGCAGCGCATCGGCGCCGACCAGGTCGCCCCGCGGACGAACGTCGCGACTCCGGTCTTCGACGGCGCCCGCGAGGACGAGCTGACCGGCCTCCTCGAGCACACCGTCCCGAACCGCGACGGCGACCGCATGGTCATGCCGTCCGGCAAGGCGCGGCTGTTCGACGGTCGCTCGGGCGAGCCGTTCCCGGACCCGATCTCGATCGGGTACATGTACATCCTCAAGCTGCACCACCTGGTCGACGACAAGCTCCACGCTCGTTCGACCGGTCCGTACTCCATGATCACCCAGCAGCCGCTGGGTGGTAAGGCTCAGTTCGGTGGTCAGCGCTTCGGTGAGATGGAGGTGTGGGCGCTTGAGGCTTATGGCGCCGCATACGCCCTCCAGGAGCTGCTGACGATCAAGTCCGACGACGTGACCGGCCGCGTGAAGGTCTACGAGGCCATCGTCAAGGGCGAGAACATCCCCGAGCCCGGCATTCCCGAGTCCTTCAAGGTGCTCATCAAGGAAATGCAGTCGCTCTGCCTCAACGTGGAGGTGCTGTCCTCGGACGGCATGTCCATCGAGATGCGCGACACCGACGAGGACGTCTTCCGCGCGGCGGAGGAGCTCGGTATCGACCTGTCCCGGCGCGAGCCGAGCAGCGTCGAAGAGGTCTGACGGGTTGGCCGGCCGGACCTCGTGTCCGGCCGGCTCTCCCCGGACCCGTTCAGACCATGATTGAGACTCGACCCCGAAAGAGGGATTGACGACAAAGTGCTCGACGTCAACTTCTTCGACGAGCTGCGGATCGGCCTTGCCACCGCGGACGACATCCGACAGTGGTCCCACGGCGAGGTCAAGAAGCCGGAGACCATCAACTACCGCACGCTCAAGCCCGAGAAGGACGGACTCTTCTGCGAGAAGATCTTCGGTCCGACCCGGGACTGGGAGTGCTACTGCGGTAAGTACAAGCGTGTCCGCTTCAAGGGCATCATCTGCGAGCGCTGCGGCGTCGAGGTCACTCGCGCCAAGGTGCGTCGTGAGCGGATGGGCCACATTGAGCTGGCCGCCCCTGTCACGCACATCTGGTACTTCAAGGGCGTTCCGTCGCGCCTCGGCTACCTGCTTGATCTCGCCCCGAAGGACCTCGAAAAGGTCATCTACTTCGCGGCGTACATGATCACGTTCGTGGACGAGGAGCGCCGTACGCGTGACCTGCCCTCCCTGGAGGCGCACGTCTCCGTGGAGCGTCAGCAGGTCGAGAACCGTCGCGACTCCGACCTGGAGGCCCGCGCCAAGAAGCTCGAGACCGACCTGGCCGAGCTCGAGGCCGAGGGCGCCAAGGCCGACGTGCGCCGCAAGGTGCGCGAAGGTGCCGAGCGGGAGATGAAGCAGCTGCGCGACCGTGCGCAGCGCGAGATCGACCGTCTCGACGAGGTGTGGAACCGCTTCAAGAACCTCAAGGTCCAGGACCTGGAGGGTGACGAGCTGCTCTACCGCGAGCTGCGTGACCGCTTCGGCACGTACTTCGACGGTTCGATGGGTGCCGCTGCACTGCAGAAGCGCCTTGAGTCGTTCGACCTGGATGAGGAAGCCGAGCGGCTTCGCGAGATCATCCGTACCGGCAAGGGCCAGAAGAAGACCCGTGCGCTCAAGCGCCTCAAGGTCGTCTCCGCGTTCCTGCAGACCAGCAACAGCCCCAAGGGCATGGTGCTCGACTGCGTGCCGGTCATCCCGCCGGACCTGCGTCCGATGGTGCAGCTGGACGGTGGCCGCTTCGCGACCTCCGACCTGAACGACCTGTACCGCCGCGTGATCAACCGCAACAACCGCCTGAAGCGGCTTCTCGACCTCGGTGCTCCCGAGATCATCGTGAACAACGAGAAGCGCATGCTCCAGGAGGCCGTGGACGCCCTCTTCGACAACGGTCGTCGTGGTCGCCCGGTCACCGGTCCCGGTAACCGCCCGCTGAAGTCCCTGAGCGACATGCTCAAGGGCAAGCAGGGTCGTTTCCGTCAGAACCTTCTCGGTAAGCGTGTGGACTACTCCGCGCGTTCCGTGATCGTCGTCGGCCCGCAGCTGAAGCTGCACCAGTGTGGTCTGCCGAAGGCCATGGCGCTTGAGCTCTTCAAGCCGTTCGTGATGAAGCGCCTGGTTGACCTCAACCACGCGCAGAACATCAAGTCGGCGAAGCGCATGGTCGAGCGCGGCCGCACGGTCGTGTACGACGTCCTGGAAGAGGTCATCGCCGAGCACCCGGTTCTCCTGAACCGTGCGCCGACGCTGCACCGCCTCGGCATCCAGGCCTTCGAGCCGCAGCTGGTCGAGGGCAAGGCCATTCAGATCCACCCGCTCGTCTGCACCGCGTTCAACGCGGACTTCGACGGTGACCAGATGGCCGTGCACCTGCCGCTCTCCGCGGAGGCGCAGGCCGAGGCCCGCATCCTGATGCTGTCCTCGAACAACATTCTGAAGCCGGCAGACGGCCGTCCCGTCACCATGCCGACCCAGGACATGGTTCTCGGTCTCTTCTTCCTCACGACGGACGAGGAAGAGCGCAAGGTCATCGGTGAGGGCCGTTCGTTCGGTTCCTCCGCCGAGGCGACCATGGCGTTCGACGCCAAGGAGCTCTCGCTCCAGGCGAAGGTCGACATCCGCTTCCCGGTGGGCACCATCCCGCCGCGCGGCTGGACCCCGCCGGCCGTCGAAGAGGGCGAGCAGGAGTACCAGCAGGGCGACAGCTTCCGGCTGCGTACGACCCTGGGCCGCGCGCTCTTCAACGAGCTGCTGCCCGAGGACTACCCGTTCGTCGACTACTCGGTGGGCAAGAAGCAGCTCTCCGAGATCGTCAACGACCTGGCCGAGCGCTACCCCAAGGTCATCGTGGCGGCGACGCTCGACAACCTGAAGGCGGCGGGCTTCCACTGGGCGACCCGTTCGGGCGTCACCGTGGCCATCTCCGACGTCGTCGTGCCCGAGGCCAAGAAGGCCATCGTCGCGGGTTACGAGGCGCAGGACGAGAAGGTCCAGAAGCAGTACGAGCGCGGTCTGATCACCAAGGACGAGCGCACGCAGGAGCTCATCGCGATCTGGACCAAGGCGACCAACGAGGTTGCCGAGGCGATGAACGCGAACTTCCCCAAGACGAACCCCATCTTCATGATGGTTGACTCGGGTGCCCGAGGAAACATGATGCAGATGCGTCAGATCGCCGGTATGCGTGGTCTGGTGTCGAACGCGAAGAACGAGACGATCCCGCGTCCGATTAAGGCGTCGTTCCGTGAGGGCCTCTCGGTCCTTGAGTACTTCATCTCCACCCACGGTGCTCGTAAGGGTCTCGCGGACACGGCTCTCCGTACCGCTGACTCCGGTTACCTCACCCGTCGTCTGGTCGACGTCTCTCAGGACGTCATCATTCGCGAGGAGGACTGTGGCACCGAGCGCGGTCTGAAGCTCAAGATCGCGGTCAAGGGCGAGGACGGTGTGCTCCGCAAGACGGAGAACGTCGAGACCTCGGTGTACGCCCGCATGCTGGCCGAGGACGTCGTCATCGACGGCAAGGTCATCGCGCCGGCGAACGTCGACCTCGGTGACGTCCTGATCGACGCCCTGGTCGCCAACGGCGTCGAGGAGGTCAAGACCCGTTCGGTCCTGACCTGCGAGTCCGCGGTCGGCACCTGTGCCTTCTGCTACGGCCGTTCGCTCGCCACCGGCAAGCTGGTCGACATCGGTGAGGCGGTCGGCATCATCGCCGCCCAGTCCATCGGTGAGCCCGGCACGCAGCTGACGATGCGTACCTTCCACACCGGTGGTGTGGCCGGTGACGACATCACCCAGGGTCTGCCCCGTGTCGTCGAGCTCTTCGAGGCTCGTACGCCCAAGGGTGTCGCCCCGATCTCGGAGGCGGCAGGCCGCATCCGTATCGAGGAGACCGAGAAGACCAAGAAGATCGTCGTCACGCCGGACGACGGCAGCGACGAGACTCCCTTCCCGATCTCGAAGCGCGCCAAGGTCCTCGTGCGTGAGGGTGACCACGTCGAGGTGGGCCAGAAGCTCACCTTCGGTGCCACCAACCCGCACGACGTGCTGCGGATCCTCGGTCAGCGCGCGGTCCAGGTCCACCTGGTCGGCGAAGTCCAGAAGGTCTACAACAGCCAGGGCGTGTCGATCCACGACAAGCACATCGAGATCATCATCCGGCAGATGCTGCGCCGCGTGACGATCATCGAGTCCGGCGACGCGGAACTGCTGCCGGGCGAGCTCGTCGAGCGCTCGAAGTTCGAGACCGAGAACCGTCGCACGGTCACGGAAGGCGGCCACCCGGCCTCCGGCCGTCCGCAGCTGATGGGTATCACCAAGGCCTCGCTTGCGACGGAGTCGTGGCTCTCCGCGGCTTCCTTCCAGGAGACGACCAGGGTCCTGACGGACGCGGCGATCAACGCCAAGTCCGACTCCCTGATCGGCCTCAAGGAGAACGTCATCATCGGTAAGCTCATCCCGGCCGGTACGGGTCTCTCCCGCTACCGCAACATCCGGGTGGAGCCGACCGAAGAGGCCAAGGCAGCGATGTACTCGGCCGTCGGTTACGACGACATCGACTACTCGCCCTTCGGCACGGGCTCCGGCCAGGCTGTTCCGCTGGAGGACTACGACTACGGTCCGTACAACCAGTAGGCGTTGCCTGATAGTCGCTTGAGTTGAATGGGCGGTCATCCCTTCGGGGGTGGCCGCCCTTCGGCGTTCCTGGCCCGACCGGTCACAGGTACGGGCGTAGTCGGTGGATGCGGGTCGGATAGTCGGGGTGTGTGGAGAGCAGTTGATCCAGCAGCCTGGGCGCGGCCAGCTTGTGCCCGGCGGCGGCGACCACGGTCTGCCGTTTGGCTTCGGTCTCGGTCGCGTACATGGCCTCCAGAACCTGGGCCAGCATGGGGGCGAATCCGAGCGCGGCGGCGTGCTGGTCCGCGCGAAGCTCCGCCCGTCGACCGACAGCGGCGATCAGATACGGAGTGACGAGCAGCAGCAGCGGTAGCCCGTACAGGCGGGTGATCGTGGTGTAGCTGATGATGCAGATCACGAGCACCAGCACTGCTGTCGCCGCCCAGGAGAAGTAGCTGGTGAACGCCAGAGCGTAGGCGACGATCATTCGGATCGTGTACCAGGCCGCAAGCCCCGGCAGCGCGTACCAGTAGCCGAGCAGCGAGACCCAGACGTGGCCACCGGTGTGATGGCCCAGCTCGTGGGCGAGTACGGCGGCTAGCTGCGAGCTCGGCAGTCGGTCGAGTGCGAACCGGGTGACCCCGACGATGTGACCGCATGCTGCGTAGGCGTTGAGGTCGTCGCTGTCCTCAACCCAGAGGTCGTACGCCTGGCCGTCAACGCCCGCGCGTGCGGTCACCTCGTGCCAGACGGGAGCGAGACGCGCGTACTCCTCGGGCATCGGACGCTGCAGCCGCAGCAGGTATCGGGCGAAGAGGTCTTCCGTGGGGCGGTGAAAGACCATGGCCCCGGACAGCAGCCAGACCAGCGGAAATATCCAGAACGGAATGCCCAGCCAGGCATCCAGACCACCGGATATCAGAAGCAGGACCAGCAGGCTCATGAGTGTTCCGGGCAGGTGCAGGACGAGTCGACCCAGGGCCGTGGCGTCCAGCCCGCGTTGATGGGCGGTGAAGTGGAGACGGCCGCCGCGGTGGTGGTAGTCGAGGTCGTCAGGGGCGGGCGCATCGTCGTCAGGGGGTTCGGGCTGTTGTGGAGAGTGCGGTCGGGCCATGATCAGCCTCCGGGAAGAGGGGAAGTCAGCCAATGAGCAGGGATCCGGGGAGCAGCACCGAGGCGATGGTGAAGGCGATCAGGCCCGTGCGTACCCACTGGTGCTTGCGCAGGGCGATACGGCTGGTCGCGGACAGAGCCGCGATCGCGTCGGCCGTCGGATCGCGTTCGGTGTCGACCAGCGCTTCTGCCAAGTGGCCGCTGCGTGCGGCCCGTTGGATGTCGCCGAAGTACGACAGGGGAGCGCCCGGTGTCCATCTGCTCGTGCCGTAGCGCGGCAGAACGGCCATGAGGAGCGCGAGCAGAGTCAGGGCGAGTGCGAGAACACCCGACCACCATGTCGAACTGGCGGAGACGGACAGGGAGGCGGGCGTCCATTCGCGGCGGGCGAGCAGACCGCTGAAGACGCCCGCCATCACGCCGAGGGCTGCCACCAACACCGCGGCCTTGGCATCCGCGCGGGCGATCTCGGTGCGTAGATCGGTGAGAAGGCGTTCGGCGGTCATGGTTCCGGGCGCGGAGACGGGCGGCAGGGGCGCGGGAGCGCGGGCAGGGGTCATGGGGCGAGGTCCCCTTGCTCTTCGCCGTAGCGCTGTGGTGGCGGCGCGCTCGGTGAACTGCCGTAGCCCGGAGGCGGTTGCCAGCCGGGGAAGCCGCCGGTCTGCTCTGAGGGTGCCTGGTCTGTCTCTGCGCCCGTGCCCGACTCCTCTTTCGAGTGCGCCGACAGCGGCGTGTCTTGAGGCGGGTCGGCCCTGGTAAGCCGCGAATCCGGCGGCGCGGGCGTCGTCGACGGCGATTGGTCCTGAGAGATTCCCGGCACGTGCTGGTTGAAGATCTTGTACATGACGTCCAGGGCCCGTCGCTTGGGCCCTTCCAGTTCGTAGTCCTCTGCGCTGTTGCCGCCCAGGAGTTCCCTGGCCAGCTCCAGCTCAGCGAGGATCAAACGAAGTTGGTCCTCGCGCATGCTGTCGACCACGAGCCGTGAATCCTGTGGATTCTTGGCGAGATGCATGGCCCAGGCCACCACGCCCCCCTGTTCCAGATACTCCTGGTAGAACGCGATCTTCTCGGCTTCGAGCTGTCGGAGCTCCGCCTCGTGGCGGGCCCGCAATTGGTCCTGCTCCTGCTGCCATACCTGCCGCTGGAGCGCGAGCTCGTGGTCGAGCCGTCCGTACTCCGTGGCCCGCCCCGCCTGGAGCTCGTCCTGTCGGCGGGTCCGCCGGTCGAGCTCGATGTCGTACGCCACGCCCTGCTGCTCGGTGCGTATCTGCTCGGCGGCGTTGTGGTCGATCGACTGGATTCGCCGCTGGTGGTCGATGTTCTGCTGGTCGCGGCGCAGCCGCAGGGTCCATAGCACCTGGAGACCCTCGGCTGTGCCGAGCGGTGCCTGGCCGGAGAGAGCGTGCAGCAGCTGCCGCTCGGCGCGCGCACTGTCGTGGATGGCGAACCGGCGTGTGAGGGGCCGAGCGGCCAGCTGCAGTTCGCCGAGAAGCAGGGCCGGTACGTTCCGGTGGCCGCTCTTGACGAAGGCGGCGGGGGCGACGACCTGCCACGACAAATCGACTGCGGCGACGAACTCGAAGGCGTCGTTGTCGCTGGGCAGGGGGATCTCGGCTTTGTGCGGGTGGACGCCCATGTCCACCTCGTATACCGATGTGTAGCGCTTCGCCGCCACCTCGCCGCGGCTCGGGCGCAGGGGCGGCAGGTAGGCCTCGTATCCGCCCCTGGAGGTGGAGAAGACCAGGGCGTGGTCGATCCGGGTCAGCGCCCTGCGGGCGAATCCGAACCGTGAGAGCTGCCGGACAGTGATGACGGGATCGATCAGGGACGTGTGCCGGTCGGCTGATTGATCCCAGTCCGGCGGTCGGCGGAAGTCGGGCATGGCGTCTCCTTGAGGGGTTCGTGCGGACGCTGTGGTAGTCCGTGGTTCAGCGACGGTTCGGCAGAACGGTCAGCAGACGGGCAGCGACGGGAGGCGGGTCAGCGCCGTCCTCTCCGCGCACGGTGCGCAGGAGGTGACTCAGGCGTTGGTGTTCGGAGGCCGTGGAGACCAGGGCGGGGAGCAGGCCGGCAAGCGCCCATTCCGTCGCCGGATCGTGGTCGGCGGCGCGTATCCAGCCACCCAGCTCCTCCAGTGCGGCTCTCGTATGCCTGCGATCTTCGAGCGCCGAGCGCCAGAGCCGTACGATCCCGCCGGCCGCGCGGCCTCCGTCGGCCGCCGAGGTCGCGTACCAGTCGAGGATCAGTGGACGTCCGTTGCGTGCGTCCTCCTTCCGTCGCGCACACGCGCTGAGGAAGCCGCGCAGGGCGAGATCGTGTACGGCCCGGTCCTGGTCGAGTCGGTGCAGCAGTTCGTCGAGGACCTGCTCGCCGACCGGGGAGAGCAGCAGCAGTTCCACGGACTGTGCGAGCTGCTTCACCATGAGCTCGTCCATGTCTTCCTCGTCGCCGCCCTCGTCGACGGGTTCGTACTCCTTGTGGACTGCGCTCCGAAGAGCGGCGAGGGTCTGTTTCGGCCGCTCCGCGCCGATCAGGCCGTACGCGCGGATGGCCACCCAGCGCATCGCGGGATCCTCGCTCTCGCACCAGGAGTCGAGGATGCTCGGAACGTTGGGCGCCTCCAGGAGGTGTGCGAGTGTCAGTGAGTTGACCGCCACGAGACGGTGGCGGAACAGGTTGGACGTCGCCCATGGCTCGATGATCAGAGCCATGGTGGAGGGCAAATCCGCGTACGCGAGGACGGCGACGGTGGATGCCGCGCGGGTGCGCACCAGAGGCCTGCCGTCACCGGCGAGCCGTTGCAGCCAGTACACGAGTGCGGGCCTCGCCGAGGGATGCCCGGTCCACACCTCGCGCAGGAGGACCAGCGAGACCCGGTTGTCGAGGAAAGCGGCCTTGGACTGTGTGACCGGCCCCCACTCCGTGTTCTCTTCCTCCGGATACCACTTGGCGCGAGCGAGTTGGAGACGCTTGCCGATGTGGGTGCCGAAGACGGGGACCTGTGGCTGCAACGCCGAGTTCGCGGTGTCCTGCAGGAAGGTGTAGAGCAGGTCGCTCAGTTCGGCCGTGAGTGCATAGGGGCCTCCGTCGAAGGCGGCCAGGGCGATGAGAAATGCCTTGTCCCGTAGCGGAATCAGCTCCTCGTTCTCGTCGAACCACTCCTGGACCTGGCTTTCGAGGGTGAACAGCGAGAAGGCCCCGACGGCCTCTTCGGTGACTTCTCCGTCCGCGTACCGCTTGAGGTACTTCGCGAAGGACGCCACTTCGCGCAACTGGTGGTCGCGCTCCAGGAACGCCGAGACGGCGGGCAGTGCCAGCAGCCGGTCCGTCGTCGCCTCGTCGGTCAGCTCCAGCAGGTGCCTCTGCAGTGCTTCCGAGGGGCTCGGGGGCTTCCATTCGACGGGGGAGATGTCCTCCAGGGCGGCCATTGGACCGACCGTGATGACCAAGTAAGCGTCCTCCTCGGCGAGTTTGGCGCGCGCGGCGAGGAGATGTGGTTCCCGGAGCGGTTGGTCGCGGCGGGTGGTCAGGTCGCACAGCACGTATCCCTTGGCCGCGTGTTGGCCGTCGCTGAGCTGCTGGACGAGTTGTGCGGGTGTGGTGTCGCGGACGAGGGAGCGGACAGGGGAGGCACCCAGACGCCGGAGCAGCATCAGCGCGGCGGTTCGGCGCCCGGTGAAGTGTGGACCGGACAGCACGATGACCCGCTCCGCGCGAAGCCGCGCCAGGAGGCTCTCGAAGACGGACTCGTTGGTCACGAAGTACGGGGCGAGGCGGTCCAGGGTCGACACCGGCACCTCGCCGGAGCCGTGGCTCGTGGTGGAGACCCCGAAGTGGTAGATCTCCGTCTTGCTCCCCATGATGACGTCGCCGGCGACCAGGCCGCCGCTCACGCCGTGCTGATCACCCGCGACCAGGCTGCCGCCGAAGCGCGCGTTGTCACCGACGCCCATTGCCTTAGGGCTGTGGTCAACCAAGTCTCTGCGGGCGGACCACGCGTCCTGGGGCTGGTCCTGTTCTTCCGGCTTGTCATCTGCCTCAGCGGCCTCGGGCCCCGTCTGCTGCGGGCTGTCGGCGGCATCTTTGTCGCTGGGCTGCCGGGGGCCGGCGGCCCCCGGCCGGGGGCCCGGCTCGCCCACGCTCACTCCCGCTCACCGCGCCTGGCAGCGCCGCCGCCCCCGAGGTGAACGTCGCCGAAGACTGTGCCGTTTCCGGATACGCCGTGCTGGTCGCCGGCCACGTAGCCGCCGCCGAAAGAGGCATTGCTGAGATCGACGTGGCTTGGAGGTGTGGCCCGGGTTCCTGCCGCAGCGGTCGGCGCGGCGCCGCCCTCCGGCCCGCTCGTCCCGTCGGAGCCCTGCACGTCCTTCGGGGCGGGCCCGTACAGCCAGGCCTCCAGCGGCCCGTTCTTGCTCCGTACCGTGATGGCGTGGAACTCGTCCCTGGGAACACCTGGGTAGTCGTGCTGCACGATCCCGTGGTGCACGCTCTCCGAGACGCACAGGGCGAAGTCGTTCGGGCGTTCCCGCAGGGCCAGGCGCAGCACGTCGGCGTCGAGCAGCCGACAGGCATGGTTGAGGTCGGCTCCCACCCAGCCGTCGAGCTCGTCAACCGCGACATAGCCCGTAGCGAGCACGGCGCGGAGCCGGATCTGCGCGGAGGCCGATGCCATCCGGTTCACCGCTCGCAACTCCACAGGCGCCTCGGTCAGGAGAGCGCGGAGCAGCGCTGTCGTCGAGGCACCGGCATCAATCAGCTCCATGAGGGAGTCACCGCGGTCGGCACGCCGCCGCAGCGTTGCGTCGATGCCTGCGCCCTCCAGGACACGGTCAGCGATGCTGTAGAGCATGCGGCGCAGATAAGCCTGCTCGACGTCGTCTCTGTTGCTGTACTTCTCGATGTCGAGCAGGAGGATGGTCCGGCTCACGGGGTCGGTCATGGTCACCTCTCAGCTGGGGAAGCTGTGCCGCGCAGCAGCTTGGCGGCGGGGTGGCCTCGACCGTGAGGTCGGATGACGCACTCGGAGTGTGACCGTGTGCACAGAACTCGGGCCGACGAGGCAGGCGGAGGGCTGTCAGACCTCCGGATGCTCGGCGCTGGCTATTCGGCGTAGTACGTCCGGGCGCACGATGAGCAGTGCCCTGCGCCCGGTCACTACGACACCGCGGGTGCGAAGCTCCTTGAGGAGTCGCTGTACCGCCTCACGAGAGGCCCCGACAGACCCGGCCAGCTCCTGCTTGCTCAGGGGGACACAGAGCTCGATGCCGTCATCGGTCCGACGGCCGTGCGTGCGGGCCAGATCGAGCAGCAGCACGGCGAACCGCTCCCGCACGCTCATCGAAGCGAATTCCAGGCGTCGGCGGTCGGCAGCGCGGGTGCGGTCGGAAGTGAGTCCGAGGAGGGCGAATGAGACAGCAGGGGAGCGGGAGAGGAAGTCGGTGAAGTGCTCGCGTTCCACCGCCACGGCGCGCACGGGTTCCAGGGCGGTCACCGTCGCCGACCGTGGCCGTCCGGTGAGCGCGGCGGCTTCGCCCAGGACATCGCCGGGACCACGCAGGGCGAGCAGCGCCTCATATCCATTGGGGGCGGCCGCAGTCACTTTGCACCAGCCCTGCACCAGAAAGAGGACATGCGACGACGGCTCGCGCTCGTGCAGGAGCATGACGCGAGGTGCGAAATTCAGGACGTGGCCCAGAGCCAGGAGCTCCGAGCGGTCGGCGCTCTCCAGTCGCGCGAGGAACGGAACCTGATCATCCAGGCCACTGCCGGGTAATTGCGCCCCCGTCATACACCCCTCCTTGATCGATACTCCATGCACCGTTCAAGTTACTTAAAGTGTCCATGGCATAGTTCGGAACGGCCGAGCCGGTGTTGGATCAAGGTCGAGAAGTCCGGCGTGTCGGGGTGGCCTGCATTTGTTTTGACCGAACCCGATGAGGTAGGTACGCTCAGACCTTGTGCCTGGGGTGTGCCTGGGCTCGCGCGCGTGTCTTCAGCCGCATCGCGAGTCCGAGAACGGCCACCGTAATCTGCGCCTCTTTCCGCCTTGCGGCGGGAGTCTGCAGCATTCGACACACCCGACCGCGTGGGTCGGCGATGTTCCAGGTTAGCTTTACTATTCGGCACACAGAAACCGGAGAAGTAGTGCCTACGATCCAGCAGCTGGTCCGAAAGGGCCGGCAGGACAAGGTCGAGAAGAACAAGACGCCCGCACTCGAGGGTTCGCCCCAGCGCCGCGGCGTCTGCACGCGTGTGTTCACGACCACCCCGAAGAAGCCGAACTCGGCACTCCGTAAGGTCGCGCGTGTGCGTCTGACCTCCGGGATCGAGGTCACGGCCTACATTCCGGGTGAGGGACACAACCTGCAGGAGCACTCCATCGTGCTCGTGCGTGGTGGCCGTGTGAAGGACCTGCCGGGTGTTCGTTACAAGATCATCCGCGGCTCCCTTGACACCCAGGGTGTCAAGAACCGCAAGCAGGCCCGCAGCCGCTACGGCGCCAAGAAGGAGAAGTAGAAATGCCTCGTAAGGGCCCCGCCCCGAAGCGCCCGGTCATCATCGACCCGGTCTATGGTTCTCCTCTGGTGACCTCCCTCATCAACAAGGTGCTGCTGAACGGCAAGCGCTCCACCGCTGAGCGCATCGTGTACGGCGCCATGGAGGGCCTGCGCGAGAAGACCGGCAACGATCCGGTCATCACGCTCAAGCGCGCGCTGGAGAACATCAAGCCGACCCTCGAGGTCAAGTCCCGCCGTGTCGGTGGCGCGACCTACCAGGTCCCGATCGAGGTCAAGCCGGGCCGTGCGAACACGCTCGCCCTGCGCTGGCTGGTCGGTTACTCCCGCGCCCGTCGCGAGAAGACCATGACCGAGCGTCTGCTCAACGAGCTCCTCGACGCCTCCAACGGCCTTGGTGCCGCTGTGAAGAAGCGTGAGGACACCCACAAGATGGCCGAGTCCAACAAGGCCTTCGCGCACTACCGCTGGTAGTCGCTACCCACATCGAGACCGAGAGAAGACTGAGCCGATATGGCTACCACTTCACTTGACCTGGCCAAGGTGCGCAACATCGGCATCATGGCCCACATCGACGCGGGCAAGACGACGACCACCGAGCGGATCCTGTTCTACACCGGTGTGTCGTACAAGATCGGTGAAGTCCACGATGGCGCAGCCACCATGGACTGGATGGAGCAGGAGCAGGAGCGTGGCATCACGATCACCTCTGCTGCCACCACCTGTCACTGGCCGATGAACGACGTCGACCACACCATCAACATCATCGACACCCCGGGCCACGTCGACTTCACCGTCGAGGTGGAGCGTTCGCTCCGCGTGCTCGACGGTGCCGTGACGGTGTTCGACGGCGTCGCCGGTGTTGAGCCCCAGTCCGAGACTGTGTGGCGTCAGGCTGACCGCTACGGCGTCCCGCGTATTTGCTTCGTCAACAAGCTCGACCGTACGGGCGCCGAGTTCCACCGCTGCGTCGACATGATCGTCGACCGCCTCGGTGCGACCCCGATCGTCATGCAGCTGCCCATCGGCGCAGAGGCTGACTTCAAGGGTGTCGTCGACCTCGTCACGATGAAGGCCTTCGTCTGGTCCGCAGAGACCAAGATGGGCGAGGCGTACGACATCGTCGACATCCCCTCGACGCACACCGAGGCCGCTGATGAGTGGCGCGGGAAGCTCCTTGAGGCTGTCGCCGAGAACGACGAGCAGATGATGGAGCTGTACCTCGAGGGCCAGGAGCCCAGCGAGGAGCAGCTGTACGAGGCCATCCGTCGCATCACCATCGCGTCGGGCAAGGGCGGCGACACCACCGTCACCCCCGTGTTCTGTGGCACCGCGTTCAAGAACAAGGGCGTTCAGCCCCTGCTCGACGCGGTCGTGCGTTACCTGCCTTCCCCCCTGGACGTCGAGGCCATCGAGGGCCACGACGTCAAGGACCCCGAGGTCGTCGTCAAGCGCAAGCCTTCGGACGAGGAGCCCCTTTCGGCTCTCGCGTTCAAGATCGCGAGCGACCCGCACCTCGGCAAGCTCACCTTCGTCCGGATCTACTCCGGTCGCCTGCAGGCCGGCACCGCGGTGCTGAACTCGGTCAAGGGCAAGAAGGAGCGCATCGGCAAGATCTACCGCATGCACGCGAACAAGCGTGAGGAGATCGAGTCGGTGGGCGCCGGCGACATCGTCGCCGTCATGGGCCTGAAGCAGACCACCACCGGTGAGACG
Source organism: Streptomyces sp. NPDC031274 (assembly GCF_055570235.1). Lineage (NCBI taxonomy): Bacteria > Bacillati > Actinomycetota > Actinomycetes > Kitasatosporales > Streptomycetaceae > Streptomyces > Streptomyces sp. NPDC031274. The sequence goes on from NZ_JBVIHP010000018.1 coordinate 226,567, forward strand.
CTGTGTGACGACAAGAAGCCGGTCATCCTGGAGTCCATGGACTTCCCGGCGCCGGTCATTCAGGTCGCCATCGAGCCCAAGTCCAAGGGTGACCAGGAGAAGCTGGGTGTAGCCATCCAGCGCCTCTCGGAGGAGGACCCCTCCTTCCAGGTGCACTCGGACGAGGAGACCGGCCAGACCATCATCGGTGGTATGGGCGAGCTTCACCTCGAGGTGCTCGTCGACCGCATGAAGCGCGAGTTCCGCGTCGAGGCGAACGTCGGCAAGCCCCAGGTCGCGTACCGCGAGACGATCCGTCGGGCCGTCGAGCGCGTGGACTACACCCACAAGAAGCAGACCGGTGGTACCGGTCAGTTCGCCAAGGTGCAGATCGCGATCGAGCCCATCGAGGGCGGCGAGGCGTCGTACGAGTTCGTGAACAAGGTCACCGGTGGCCGTATCCCGCGGGAGTACATCCCGTCGGTGGACGCCGGTGCGCAGGAGGCCATGCAGTTCGGCATCCTGGCGGGCTACGAGATGACTGGTGTTCGCATCACGCTTCTCGACGGCGCCTACCACGAGGTCGACTCCTCCGAGCTGGCGTTCAAGATCGCCGGTTCGCAGGCCTTCAAGGAGGCCGCGCGCCAGGCGAAGCCTGTGCTGCTCGAGCCGATGATGGCCGTCGAGGTCACCACGCCCGAGGACTACATGGGTGATGTCATCGGTGACATCAACTCTCGTCGTGGCCAGATCCAGGCCATGGAGGAGCGCAGCGGCGCTCGCGTCGTGAAGGGCCTCGTGCCCCTCTCGGAGATGTTCGGCTACGTCGGAGACCTCCGCAGCAAGACGTCGGGTCGCGCAAGCTACTCAATGCAGTTCGACTCCTACGCCGAGGTTCCGCGGAACGTCGCCGAGGAGATCATCGCGAAGGCCAAGGGCGAGTAACTCACCCGAGTTGACGCTTTAGGCTTGACTCCGGAGTCTCCGGTGCATTCCGACCCTCTTCGGGTCGGGTGCCCCGGGCCCCGGGCATCCCAGCAAAGATCACCTGGCGCCGATGAAGCAAGGCGTACAGAACCACTCCGCAGGAGGATTCAGTGGCGAAGGCAAAGTTCGAGCGGACTAAGCCGCACGTCAACATCGGCACCATCGGTCACATTGACCACGGTAAGACGACCCTTACGGCCGCCATTACCAAGGTGCTGCACGACGCTTACCCCGAGCTGAACGAGGCCTCGGCCTTCGACCAGATCGACAAGGCTCCCGAGGAGCGCCAGCGCGGTATCACGATCTCGATCGCGCACGTCGAGTACCAGACGGAGACGCGTCACTACGCGCACGTCGACTGCCCGGGTCACGCGGACTACATCAAGAACATGATCACGGGTGCCGCGCAGATGGACGGCGCCATCCTCGTGGTCGCCGCCACCGACGGTCCGATGCCGCAGACCAAGGAGCACGTGCTCCTGGCCCGCCAGGTCGGCGTTCCGTACATCGTCGTCGCCCTGAACAAGGCCGACATGGTGGACGACGAGGAGATCCTGGAGCTCGTCGAGCTCGAGGTCCGTGAGCTCCTCTCCGAGTACGAGTTCCCGGGCGACGACCTGCCGGTCGTCAAGGTCTCGGCGCTCAAGGCGCTCGAGGGCGACAAGGAGTGGGGTGAGTCCGTCCTCAACCTGATGAAGGCTGTCGACGAGTCCATCCCGGAGCCCGAGCGTGACGTCGACAAGCCGTTCCTGATGCCGATCGAGGACGTCTTCACGATCACCGGTCGTGGCACCGTCGTCACCGGTCGTATCGAGCGTGGCATCCTCAAGGTCAACGAGACCGTCGACATCATCGGCATCAAGACCGAGAAGACCACCACCACGGTCACCGGCATCGAGATGTTCCGCAAGCTGCTCGACGAGGGCCAGGCCGGTGAGAACGTCGGTCTGCTCCTCCGTGGCATCAAGCGCGAGGACGTCGAGCGCGGCCAGGTCATCATCAAGCCCGGTTCGGTCACGCCGCACACCGAGTTCGAGGCCCAGGCCTACATCCTGTCGAAGGACGAGGGTGGCCGTCACACCCCCTTCTTCAACAACTACCGCCCGCAGTTCTACTTCCGCACCACGGACGTGACCGGCGTCGTGACCCTCCCCGAGGGCACCGAGATGGTCATGCCGGGCGACAACACTGAGATGACCGTTGAGCTCATCCAGCCCGTCGCGATGGAAGAGGGCCTGAAGTTCGCCATCCGTGAGGGTGGCCGGACCGTCGGCGCCGGCCAGGTCACCAAGATCAACAAGTAAGCTTCCCGCTTGCTTGCGGATCGGGGTAACCCGGTTGCTCTGAACTGAGCGCATCGCAGTAAAGGCAGTACACGCAGTAACGGAAGGGCCCGTACGACTTCGGTCGTACGGGCCCTTTTGCGTGCTGCTCCACCTGCGCCGGAGGCTTATGCGCCCGGCGCGCCGGCCTGGTTCTCGTAGCGGGGCAGGCCCTCGGTCGAAAGCGTCCACTTGCCGATGGTGACGTCTTCGCCATAGACGAAGTCCTTGCGGGTGGCGTAGCGCGGGCCCTGGGGTGTCGGGTGGATCTCGGACAGGACCGCTCCGGTGCCCGTGCGTGGGTCGAAGGCACCCTGCCCCTCCATGTCTTCTACGGCGATCACCATGATGTCCGGGTGCCGCATGATGCCTTCGGGCTCCTCCTCGACATCGGGCGTTCCCGTATGCGCCAGGATTTCGTCCGGCATCAGCTTTTCCAGGCGACGGCTGATTTGGGCTGCGGTCAGCTCGTGGGGGCGCCCCGGGGACACCATGTCGTGCACGATCCCTTCCTTGGTGATCTCCAGTTTTCCGGGAACGCTGTCCTGCATCTGATCCACGATGTCGCGCATGACTCGGTAGTGGAGCGAGTCCCGCCGTGCGTCGTCCGGGGCGATGGTCATGGCGTGCGCTCCTCGTCTGTGCCCAGGGGCAAGGGTCGTCACGTTCATGCTAGGTGGCCTCCATGGAGCTGGGTCGGCAGTCGCGGCAGCGGCCTGGTTCGGGGGCGCGGAAGGCGCGGTCGCAGGCGTCGCAGTTCTGGAGCGGGTGCCGGGCGGGTGGTGCGGACGCCGGCAGCGGTGGAGGCGGCAGCAGCGCTGTGAGGCGGTGGGCGAGAAGCGCGGCCGGGCGGCGTGGGCCCTCGGGGGGCAGTTGGCGTGTCAGGGCGTGGCGTATGGCGTCGGGGGTCACGTCGCGTTCCAGCCAGGCGGCGACGCCGGGGGCGAGGTGGGCGGCGTCGCGGGTGGCGAGGGGGAGACGGGGGTCCTGGCGGCGCAGGCCCATCAGGAGCTCGGTGGCCTGGTGGAGGAGAGCCGGGGCCGGGTAGGCCGGGTGCGGTACGGCGGGGAGGGGGCGGGCCTTCCTGGGGGGGGGTGCCCCTATGACTTTGGTCAAGGGGTTGGGGCGGGTTGGGCTTCGTAGAAGGTGCCGTCGCGGAGCATCGCGAAGAGGACGTCGGCTCG
>NZ_JBVIHP010000019.1:0-60815 GCF_055570235.1 Streptomyces sp. NPDC031274
CCCCCCCCCCCCCCCCCCCCCCCCCCCCCCCCCCCCCCCCCCCCCCCCCCCCCCCCCCCCCCCCCCCCCCCCCCCCCCCCCCCCCCCCCGCCCCCGTTCTGTGCCGTCTGTGCCGTAAGCGTCTGTGCCGTAAGTGTCTGCGCCGTCAGTGGGGGACGGGAGCGGCCGCGTACGTGCGGCGCAGAAAGCGGACCAGCGCCGAAGCGTCGAACTGCACGACCGCCACCCCCTGCGCCGAGTGGAACTCCATGACCGTCTGGACCCGCCCACAGGGCCAGATGCGCACGTCGCCGCTGGTGGTCGGGGCCCGCAGACCCTGTTCAAGGAGCTCCCGGGCGAAGGTCCACTCGTGAGAACCACGGGAATCGTGAGAACCACGGGAATCGTGGGAAGTGCGGGAATCGTGGGAACCAGGGAGGCCGATCCGCACCGAGTGCGGGTCGGCATCCGGGTCGTAGCGCAGGACGGCGGGGACAGTGAGCTGGTCGTCAGGGGAGTCCGTGACGACGTGGGCGCGTGCGAACTGTTCTACTGCGGACATCGCCGAACTCCTCACCATCACGTTCCTTATGCCCTCTAATGTCCCATATATCCTTATTCTCGCTCCAGGGTTGACCGGGGTGGCCAGGATGGCCGGGCGGATAACTGGGTAGAGGCTGCTCTTGCAAGCCGTTCGCAACAAGGCACTATCATTGAACGGTTCACGAGCGATCCGCTCTTTCCTTCTTTCTTCCTGTCCTGCCCAGGAGCGCGCGCATGCATGTCCCCGACGGATTCATCAACGCACCCGTCTCCGCCGCCACCGGGGTCATCGCCGCCGGAGCGGTCGCCGTCAGCCTCCGTGGCGCACGGCGTGAGCTGGACGAACGGACGGCGCCGCTCGCAGGCCTCGTGGCCGCGTTCATCTTCGCCGTGCAGATGCTGAACTTCCCCGTTGCCGCGGGCACCAGCGGACACCTGCTCGGCGGGGCGCTCGCCGCGATACTCGTCGGCCCCTACACAGGGGTCCTGTGCGTGTCCGTCGTCCTGCTCATGCAGGGTGTCCTCTTCGCGGACGGCGGCCTGACCGCGCTCGGCGTGAACATCACGGACATGGCGATCGTCACGACCGTCGTGGCCTACTTCGTCTTCCGCGGCCTGGTGAAGGTGCTCCCGCGCACCCGCCGCTCCATCACCGCCTCCTCCTTCGTCGCCGCGCTGATCTCCGTGCCCGCCGCCGCGGTCGCCTTCACGTTCATCTACGCGCTCGGCGGCACCACGGACGTCTCCATCGGCAAGGTCGCCTCGGCGATGATCGGCGTGCACGTCCTCATCGGCATCGGCGAGGCGGCGATCACCGCGCTCACCGTCGGCGCCGTCATCGCGGTCCGCCCCGACCTCGTGTACGGGGCGCGCGGCCTGACGCAGAAGCTCAAGCTCCGCGTCGCCGGCGAACTGGTCGACGCCCCCGTGTCCCCCGTGGCCGAAGAGCCCGCCCCCGCCGCCGCCCGCTCGCACCGCAAGGTGTGGATCTCGGGCCTGATCGCCTCCCTCGTCCTGGCGGGCTTCGTCAGCTTCTACGCCTCCGCGAACCCCGACGGCCTGGAGAAGGTCGCGCACGACAAGGGCATCGACAAGAAGGCCGAGGAGCACGCCAGCTCGGACTCCCCGCTCGCCGACTACGGCGTCAAGGACATCACCGACTCCCGCCTCTCCGGCGGCCTCGCGGGCGTGATCGGCGTCGGCGTCACCGTCGTCGCGGGCTCGGCGATCTTCTGGGCACTGCGGCGCCGCCGTACGACGGACGCGGACCCGGCGTCGACGACATCGGTCTCCGAGAGGGCCTGACATGGGTGCGGGCCACGCCCACCGGCTCTACCGGCACGGCCACTCGCCGGTGCACGCGCTGCCTCCCCACACCAAGCTGGCGGCGGTCTTCTGCTTCGTGGTCGTGGTGGTCTCCACACCGCGCGAGGCGATGTGGGCGTTCGGCCTCTACGCGCTGCTCATCGGCGCGGTGGCGTACGCCTCCCGCGTCCCCCTCCCGTTCCTCCTCAAGCGGCTGCTCATCGAGGTCCCGTTCGTGGCGTTCGCGGTGCTCATGCCGTTCGTGGCGGAGGGCGAGCGCGTCGACGTACTGGGCATGTCCCTGAGCGTGAACGGCCTCTGGGGCGCCTGGAACGTCCTCGCCAAGGGCACCCTCGGCGTAGCGGCATCCGTACTCCTGGCCTCCACCACGGAACTACGCGCACTGCTCCTGGGCCTCCAGCGCCTGAAGCTGCCGCCACTGCTCGTCCAGATCGCCTCGTTCATGATCCGGTACGGCGACGTGATCACGGACGAGATGCGCCGCATGAAGATCGCACGCGAGTCGCGCGGTTTCGAGGCGCGGGGCGTACGGCAGTGGGGCGTCCTCGCGAAGTCCGCCGGTGCGCTCTTCATCCGCTCGTACGAGAGGGGCGAGCGGGTGCATCTGGCCATGGTCAGCCGGGGGTACGCCGGTTCGATGCCGGTGATCGACGAGGTGACCGCCTCGCGTGCGCAGTGGACGTACGCTTTCGCCCTGCCGGGCGCTGCTCTTGTCGTCTGCCTGCTGGGATGGACCCTGTGACTACTGCTGCCGCTTCCGCTCCCGCCTCTCTGGACGTCTCCGGCCTGGCCTTCGCCTACCCCGACGGGCATCAGGCGCTCTTCGGCGTCGACATGACGATCGGCCGGGGTGAGCGGGTCGCGCTGCTCGGCCCGAACGGCGCGGGCAAGACGACGCTCGTCCTGCACCTGAACGGCATCCTGACGGGAGGCGCGGGCACGGTCACCGTCGCGGGCCTCCCGGTCGGCAAGAAGCACATGGCGGAGATCAGGCGCCGGGTCGGCATCGTCTTCCAGGACCCGGACGACCAGCTGTTCATGCCGACGGTGCGCGAGGATGTGGCGTTCGGTCCGGCGGCGGCCGGAATGCGCGGCCCCGATCTTGAGGCCCGCGTCCAGAAGGCGCTGTCACAGGTCGGCATGGCGGAGTTCACGGACCGCCCACCGCACCACCTCTCCTTCGGCCAGCGCAGGCGGGTCGCGGTGGCGACGGTCCTGGCGATGGAGCCGGAGATCCTGGTCCTTGACGAACCGTCCTCGAACCTGGACCCGGCCTCGCGCCGCGAACTGGCGGACATTCTCCGTTCGTTGGATGTAACGGTCCTGATGGTCACGCACGACCTGCCGTACGCACTCGAACTGTGCCCCCGCGCGCTGATCCTGAGCGAGGGAGTGATCGCGGCGGACGGCCCGACGGGCGAGCTGCTCGGGGACGAGGACCTGATGGGGGCGCACCGGCTTGAGCTGCCGTTCGGCTTCGATCCGAGGACGGTGCAGGTCACCCGGTACACCCGGTAGGGGATCGCGCCCGGGGAGGAGCCGTGCCGACGGGCGGCGAGGTCGGACACCCAGATCGGGCAGGCCGGACACCCAGGTCGGGCAGGCCGGACACCCAGGTCGGGCAGGCCGGACACCCAGGTCGGGCAGCGGGAGACCGCCACGGTCTCGCGCCGCCCGAACGTGATCACCGGTCAAGCGCGGGCGCGATGGATCACGCCTGGACCACCGGTGCCTGTAGTTCCGTCACCCAGTCGTCACGGTTCTCCGGGCACTCCAGGTTGACCTCTCGGGGGTAGCCGTTCGCCCGGTAGCCGTTGGCATCGGTCCAATGGGCCAGGGCCTGGGCGGTGGGGAGCACGGTGTCCATCGAACCGTGGTGCACGATGGTCGCGGCCTGGGCGAGGGGCGGCAGGTCGAGGATGCGGAAGGCGCCGTCCTGGAGAGGGGCGGAGACCTGGACGGCGGCGTGGACCCTGATCCTGCCGCCACCCTCCGGGGCGTCCTCGTCCTCGTAGTAGGCGACACCTGGGCCCGTAGGGGTGATGCCCGCAGAGCCCAGGCACCGGAACAGCTCGTCGTACAGCGGTCCGATGACCGGGGAGATGTCCTCGGGCTCGAAACTGGCGGCGGTCGCGCTCAGCTCCGCCACCCGGACGGTGGGGACGCTCTTGATGACAACGTCGTTCGTGGGCATGTGGCCCTCGCTCTCGATCGCTTGGAGCCTCGCCTCGACCTGCACCAGCCGTGCTCGCGCGACAGCCATCGCGGTCTCCAGTTCGGCCTGTCGCAGCCGCAGCATGCCGCGCAGTTCCTCGGCGGCGACCTTCTCGTCCACGATGTCCTGGACCTGCTGGAGGGTGAATCCGAGGTTCTTGAGCGCGATGATCCGGTTGAGGCGGGCGAGCTGGACAGCGGTGTAGTAGCGGTATCCGCTGGCAGGGTCGACGTGGGCCGGTCGCAGCAGGCCGGTCGCGTCGTAGTGACGCAGCATCCGGACCGAGACGCGGCCGTGCCGGGCGAAGTCTCCAATGATGAACATGATGTCTCCGAGCTGACCGCCTACCACGGTGTGAGAGTCAAGAAGCTACTTGGCAGCCGAGGGCCATCGGCGTAGCTACGACTCTTCGTAGCTACGAAGAGTCGTAGCTACGGTGAGTCCCCGTCGAGCGAGCTGTCCGCGACGGGCGCCACCACGTAAGACGCGCCACCACGTAAGACACCCCTCAGCCCGTGCCGACGCGTACGGCGGTCGTGGCCAAGGTGGTGTAGTTCATCGTGAAGCGTCCGCCCAGTGAGTCGATGGCGCTTCCGACCGCGTCCAGTATCTCGGCGAGCTGATCTGGGCGAAGTTGGGTGAGACCGCCGGTGGTGGGGAGCAGGTCGAGCCATTGGTCGCGGGTGTAGGACCGCTCCCAGTCGAATCGCCACTGTTCGGGATCGTCGAACTGTCCGGTCTCGCGGATCTTGTCGGCGAACTTCGCGTATCCCGCCCGGTAGAGATCGAGCGGACGTCGGGCAGGCTGTCCGCTCAGCGGGGAGTCGGGAGCCGCCCGGCGGTAGGCGGCGGCGAACGGTTCGGCCACCTCGACAGGCGGCTCGTACACGTGCCCGAAGATCGCCAGCCGTCCGCCGGGACGCAGCACACGAGCCACCTTTACGGCACCGGTGACCGGATCCACCCAGTGCCATGACTGCGCGGCGATGACAGTGTCGAACATCCGTCCGTCCGACTGCCAGGCTTCGAAGGCCGCCACGTCGACCTCAAGGCCACGGGCCCGCGCGAAGTCGGCCATCCGCGCATCGGGCTCGACGCCGAGCGTGGCGCAGCCGGCGGCCTGGAACTGGCGCGCCGCGATGCCGGTGCCGCAGCCGATGTCGAGCACGTCGGTCCCCGGGCTACCGGCGATGATCCGGGCCACCAATGCGTCGGGGTAGCCGGGCCGGGCCTGGTCGTAGCGTTGGGCGTCCATGCCGAACGACTCGGCCATCCGTCGGGCCGTATGCGCCTTCGCCGGGGGCGGTTGTGGTTCTTCTCGCGATAAGGTGGGCATGCGCCCACCTTAGTGGGCGAGTGCCCACTCGACAATGGGATGCCGACGGGATGACTGGCGCACGAGAGGATCTGTGAGTGCCGACCGGGTTGCACCTTCGCGATGCCCGACAGCAGCTGTTCGACGCTGCCGAACGCGTACTTCTGCGGGACGGGCCGACCGGGCTGACGAGCCGGGCCGTCACCGACGAGGCGGGCTGCGCCAAGGGCGTCCTGCACCGGCACTTCGCCGACTTCGACGCCTTCCTCACCGACCTCGTGCTCGACCGGGCCGCGCAACTCGATACGCAGGCGAGTGCGCTGCGCGATTCCGCGGGCACCGGCACGGTGGCCGACAACCTCACCAGCGCGCTGACCACCCTGTTCGGGCCGATTCCAGTGGCGATCATCCCGCTCATCACCTTCCGGGACGAGCTGCGCACGCGGCTGCGGAAGGCGAGGCCCGGAGGCGGCATCGCGATCCTGGCCCAGGCCACGAGCGCGATCTCCGCCTATCTGGCCGACGAGCGTGCACTGGGCCGTGTCGCGGCGGACGCCGACATCGACTCACTCACCCTCTCCCTGGTCGGAGGCGGGCATCTTCTGTTCGCGGACCGCGACTCCGGCCCGCCGACCACGGAGGCCGTCAACAGGCTCGTGACGTCGGCCATCGCCGACGCCGTGCGGCGACGACCGGCCTAGGCACCGTCCGGCGGACTCCGGCGGACTCCGGCGGACTCCGGCGGCCATGGCCGAAGCGACGGGCGGATCGCCCCGGCGCCGATGCAGGAAAGTCCCACCGACACGCCGTAGTCCACGGCGTGTCGGCGGGACTTTCCTGCAACCACCCCCCCCGGGACCAGAGACCTCAGCCCGCGTGCAGCATCAGCCCGATCCCGGCCACCATCAGGCCCGCCGCCACGAGCCTCGGTGCCCCGAACTTCTCCTTGAAGAAGATCGCCCCTATCGCCGCCCCGACGATGATCGAGGACTCCCGGAGTGCCGAGATCGGCGCCAGGTCCGCCTTCGTCTGGGCCCACAGGACCAGGCCGTACGCCGCCACGGAGAGGGCCGCTCCCAGCAGGCCCACCTTCGCGAACGGGCGCAGGCGAGCGACCATGCCACCGCGCCAGCGGTACGCCGCGTACAGCGGAATCGCCAGGCCCTCCATGATCATCAGCCATGCGATGTAGCCCATCGACGTTCCGGAGGCGCGGACGCCCAGTCCGTCCACCACCGTGTACGCCGCGATCGAGACGCCCGTCGCGAGCGCCGCGCCGATCGCCGCCCAGTCGGGGCGTCGTCCCGAGCCGCGTATGCCCCAGAGGGCGAGTCCCGTCAGGCCCGCGCACGAGACCGCGACTCCCGCCGCCTGCCAGGCATCCGGGATCTCGCCCGCGAAGACCGCCGCGAGGACCGTGACCACCAGTGGCGCCGTGCCGCGCGCGATCGGGTAGGCCTGGCCGAAGTCGCCGAGCTTGAAGGACTTCATGAGCAGGGCGTAGTAGCCCACGTGGATCGCTGCGGAGACGATCAGGTACGGCCACGCCTCGGCAGCCGGCATCGCCGCGAACGGGGTGATGAGCGCACCGATCAGCACCCCGCCGCCGGAGATGAGTGTGAAGCCGACCAGCTTGTCGGTGATGTGGTGCGCTATCGCGTTCCAGCACGCGTGCGTCACGGCGGCCAGCAGGACCGCCGCCGCCACCAGCGGCGTCACTTGGCGAGCTCGCGCACGTCCACCAGGGTGCCGTTCGCGTGGTTGATCAGGTCCTTGGGCGACATCGGGAAGACGGCGTGCGGGGTGCCCGCCGCCGCCCACACCACCTCGTGGTTCAGCAGCGAGCGGTCCGCCAGGACCCGTGTCTTCGTCGCGTGGCCGAAGGGCGGTACGCCACCGATCGCGTACCCCGTGGTCTCCCGGACGACGTCCGCCTTCGCGCGCGTCACCTTCGCCGCGCACAACTCCCACCGTACGAGCTCCACGTCCACCCGCGAGGCGCCGTCCATCAGGACGAGGACCGGAACACCGTCCGCCGCGAAGATCAGCGACTTGCAGATCTGGCTCAGCTCGCAGCCGATGGCCGCGGCGGCCTCCTGGGCGGTGCGGGCTCCCTCCGGGAAGGTGCGGACCTCGCTGACGAGTTCAGCGAGGCCCAGCTCGCTCAGCGCCGCGGCGAAACGGGGGTGGGCGGATGAATCTGTAGCGCTCATACCCGGCACGCTAGCGGTCCGTGTACGGGGCACGCGACTGTGTATCCGTATACCGGACAGCCCGTTCCGGGGAGGGGAGAGAGGCGGTCAGTGGACGGCCCGTGGGCCGTCCCCGCTCCGACTACTTGGCCGCCAGGAACATCGCCCGTACCAGCGGGCCCGCCGAGTCCCCGCCGTGTCCGCCCTCCTGCACCACCGCTCCCGCGGCCAGATCGCCGCGGTACGCCGTGAACCAGCCGTTGGGCTTCTTCTGGCCGTCGACCTCCGCGGAACCCGTCTTCGCGCCCATGTCGGAGCCGAGCCCGGACATGGGTTCCACCGCCGTGCCCGCGACCGCCGTGTAGTGCATCAGGTCCCGCAGAGCGGAAGCCGTCGCGCCCGACATCTTGCGCGGGGCCGTCGCCAGCGTGCGCTTGTCGACGTCCGGGGAGACCAGGTACGGCTGCTTGAACGTGCCCGACTTCACCGTGGCCGCCACCGACGCCATGTTCAGCGGGTTCATGCGGACCCCGCCCTGCCCGATCAGCGAGGCCGCCATCTGCGCGTCGCTCTGCACGGGGATCGCGCCGTCGAAGGTCGGGGCGCCGATCGACCAGTTGTCGCGGCCGAGGCCGAAGACCTCCTGCGCCTGTTTGGTCAGGGAGTCGTTCTGAAGCTCTTTGGCCTGGCTGATGAAGGCCGTGTTGCAGGACCGGGCGAAGCTCGCGCGGAACGTGCCGTCCTTGATCTGGAACTTGTCGTCGTTCTGGAACTTCCAGCCGCCGTACGTCACGTACTTCGGGCAGGGGTGCTTCTTGTCGACCCCCGCGAGCTTCTTCTCCAGGAGCAGGGACGATGTGATGACCTTCATCGTCGAGCCGGGGGCCAGCGAACCCTGGAACGCCGTGTTGAAGCCGCTGGGGTTGGAGTTGGCCGCCGCCAGGATCTCGCCCGTGCTCGGCTTCACCAGGACCACCGACGCCTGCTTGCGCTTGCCCGTCTCCTTCTCCGCCGCCGCCTGGAGCGAGGCGTCGAAGGTCGTCTTCAGGGTGCCGGGGGTGCCGGGGGAGAGCGTGAGCAGCGTCTTGTCGGGTGTCGCCTTGTCGTCGTCCTTCGTCGTCGCCGACTTCTCGGCGTCCTTCGCGCTGTTCTTGCGTACGACGCGCAGCTCGACGCCCGCCGTGCCGCCGGCCTTCTCGCCGAACTTCTCGCGCATGCTGTCCAACACCGTGCCCAGCGAGGGGTACTTCGCCTTGGTCAGCTCGCCGCCGTCCCGGTCCACCGCCTTGATCGGCGGGTCACCGGCCTCGCCGGTGACCAGGCGGTCGCCGTCCTTCAGGTCCGGGTGGACGACGGAGGGCTGCCAGCCGATCAGCGTCTTGCCGTCGTGCTTCCTGCGTACGACGGTGAGCTCGGACTCGTACGCGAAGGGCTTGGTCTTTCCCTCGTACGAGACCGTGGACGTGACCGAGAACGGCACCGTGGCGCCCGCACGCTTGCCCGGCTCCAGCTTCACCTTCGTGAGATGGGAGTCCTTGGCGTACGAGGTCAGCGCGGTCTTCGCCGCCGCCCGGTCGTCCGTGACCTCCGCGGCCGCCGCCACGTCGCCCTTCTCCCACGCGGTGAGGAAGTCCTGTGTGGTGGCACGGACCTCGGCGGTCGTCGGCGGGCCCGAGGCCACCGGCTTCTCGTCGACCGTCCCGTCGCCGTCACCGGACGAACCGCCGCCGATCAGGCTGTACGCGGCGATGCCCACGCCGCACACGACCACGGCGGCAGCGCCGCCGAGCACACCGGGGTGCACCTTGGTGCTCTTCGCACCCGATGCACCCGATACGCCCGATGCGCCGGTGATGTTCTTGATGCCCTTGCGCTCGCTGGCGCGCCCTCGCTTGCCCACTGATCCTCCGCAGATCCCCGATCCCAGATCCCGGAGCCCCCAACTCCGCACTGGAAGGCCCCACACTAGGGGGCTTTCATGAACCTTCCGACCACATGTCTCAACTGCCTGCGGCAAGCACCGCCGCCACGATAGGACCCGCCGTGTCCCCGCCGTGGCCGCCCTCCTGGGCCACCGCGGCGACTGCCACATCCTCTCGGTAGCCCGTGAACCAGCTGTTGGGCGCCTCCTGGCCGTCGACGTCCGCGGAGCCGGTCTTCGCGCCGATGCTGCCGCTGAGCCCGGCCATGGCGCCGGCGCCGGTGCCGCTGACCGCCGTACGGTTCATCATCGCCCGCAGCTGCTGGACGGTGGACGCGGGCAGGCCGTCGGCCTGCGCCAGCTCACGGTCGTCCAGGTCCTGGGCGACGATGACCGGCTGCCGGAAGTCTCCCGTCATCGCGGTCGCCGTCACGGACGCCAGGTTGAGCGGGTTCAGCTGCACCTTGCCCTGGCCGATCATGTTCGACGCGCGGTCAGGACCGCCGGACGCCGGGACCGAGCCGTCGGACGTCGTGACGCCCACCTTCCAGTCGAGGCCGAGGCCGAACCGGTTCTGCGCCTCTTCGGTGAGCGACTCGTCCGTGATGCCGTCCTCGTCGACCAGCTTCACGAACGCGGTGTTGCAGGACCGCGCGAAGCTGTCCGACAGGGTCGCGTTCTCGTCCGGGGCGAGGCCCTTCAGGTTGTTGATCTGGTGGCTCTGCCAGACGGCGCTGTTCGGGCAGGGCGCGGGGCCGTTCGCCTTGGTCACGCCCTTGTCGATGAGCATCGCCGCCGAGACGATCTTCATCGTCGAGCCGGGGGCCTGCCGACCCTCAAGGGCCGCGTTGAACTCGTCCTTGCGGTTGTTGGCGACCGCGAGCACCTCGCCGGAGCTCGGCTGGACGGCGACCACGGAGGACTCCGCGTGCTGCGCCACCGCCTTCTCCGCGGCTCGCTGCGCGGTCAGACTCAGCGTCGTCCGCAACTTGCCCGCCCTGCCCTTGGCGAGGGTGAGGAGCGTCTGCGTACCCGCGTCCTCGTCCGCGTGCTGGACGTAGAGCTCGACGCCGGGTGTGCCGCCCGCCTCGTCGCCGTACTTCGCGCGCAGTTGGTCCAGGACCGGGCCGAGCGTCGGGTGGTCCTTCTTGTCCAGGACCGCGCCGTGCCGGTCGACGGCCCGGATGGGGGGCGCGGCGGCCTCACCGGTGTGCAGGGTGTCGTCCCGCTTCAGGTCCGGGTGGACGACCGAGGGGGTCCAGTCGACGAGCGCGCGGCCGGTGGTCTCGCCGCGGACGACGGTCAGTTCGGAGTCGTACGCGAAGGGCTTGGTCTTCCCCTTGTACGACACCGTGGCCTCGACCGAGAACGGCACGGTCGTGCCGGTCGTCCTGCCCGGCGTGAGCTTCACCTTCGTCAGGTGGGCGTCCTCGCGGTAGCCGATCAGGAGATTCGATGCCGCTTCCGCGTTGTTCGTGTACGTCGAGGCCCGACCGGCGTCCCCCGCGGCCCACGCGGCGAAGAACTTCTCCGTCACCTCGCCGATCTCACGGCTCGTCGGCGGCCCCGCCTTCACCGGCTTGGGGTCCGCCGAAGCGGAGCCCCCTGTCACGCCGTTCACCAAGTTGTACGCGCCGTACCCCGCGCCACCGACCATGACGGCGAAGACCCCGCCCACCAGAGTGACCTTGACCCCTTTGTGCATCTCGCGTTCCCCTCCCCAGGAGTCCTCCCGAATGAATTCGGGAGGATCGCTCGCCCAGAACCTTAGGCGGAGGAAGTGACGGGAGAGGGCGCTGTTATCCGAAGGTGTCCAAGGTGCCCACTACAACCAGATGTCCAGACCAACGTGTCGAGGATCGCTAGACCCACGTATCCAGGATCATTCGGGCCCGCCAGGAATCGATGGGAATGGCCTGGCCGGTGTAAATCGGCCAGAACCAGACGAAGTTCCAGATGATCAGGAGTACGAGGACGCCCGAGGCCGCCGCGCCCACGACCCGCCGCCGTTCGCTCGAACCGGGCGGACCCAGGATCGCGCCGATCATCATCGCCACGGCCAGGCACAGGAACGGAACGAAGACGACGGCGTAGAAGAAGAAGATCGTCCGCTCCTGGTACATGAACCACGGCAGATAGCCCGCCGCGATCCCGCACACGATCGCGCCCGCCCGCCAGTCCCTGCGGAACACCCACCGCCACAGCACGTAGAGCAGCGCGAAGGCCCCGGCCCACCACAGCATCGGAGTGCCGAGCGCGAGGACCTCGCGGGCGCACTTCTCCGCGGTGCCGGAGGGGCAGCCGTCCTTGCCGGGCAGCGGTGACTCGTAGAAGTACGAGACGGGGCGGCCGTCGACGATCCAGCTCCACGGGTTCGACTGGTAGGTGTGCGGCGAGGAGAGCCCCACGTGGAAGTCGTAGACCGCGTGTTCGTAGTGCCACAGGCTGCGCAGCCAGTCCGGCAGGAACGTGAAGGAGCCGCCCTTGCCGTCCGTCGCGGCCCAGTCGCGGTAGTAGCCGCCCGTGCCGTCCGTCGGGGAGAGGATCCAGCCGAGCCAGGACAGGACGTACGTGCCGATCGCGACCGGCACCGTCGAGACGAACGCCGGGAACACGTCCCGCTTCAGGACCGCGCGGTAGGGGCGCACCGCACCGGCGACCCGGCGGCCGCCCACGTCCCACAGGACGGTCATCAAGCAGAAGAAGACCATGATGTACAGGCCGTTCCACTTGGTGCCGAAGGCGAGCCCGAGGCAGAGCCCGGCCGCCCAGCGCCACGGCCGCCAGCCAAGGCGCAGGGTCTCGGCGACGTACGCGTCCGCGCGCGCCGTCCCGCTCTCGTCCCTCGGCAGAGCGTCCGCGAGCTTCTCCCGCGCCTTGTCCCGGTCGATGAGGAGGCAGCCGAACGCGGCGAGCACGAAGAACATCAGGACCTGGTCGAGCAGCGCGGTGCGGCTCATCACGAAGTGCAGCCCGTCCACCGCGAGCAGCCCGCCCGCCAGGCACCCCAGGAACGTGGAGCGGAAAAGACGCCGCCCGATCCGGCACAGCATCAGGACCGACAGGGTGCCGAGCACCGCCGTCATGAAACGCCAGCCGAAGGGGTCGAAGCCGAAGAGCCACTCGCCGATGCCGATGACGTACTTGCCGACCGGCGGATGCACCACGTACGCGGCGTCCGTGGGGATCTTGATGCCCGACCCCTGCTGCAGGACGGTGTCGTTGACCTTGTCGGGCCAGTTGACCTCGAAACCCCGGTGGATCAGCGCCCAGGCGTCCTTGGCGTAATACGTCTCGTCGAATATCACGGCCTTCGGGCTGCCGAGGTTCCAGAACCGGGTGAGCCCCGCGACGAGCGTGATCAGCAGCGGACCGATCCATCCCGACCACCGGGCCAGCTGATCGGCGTTCTGCTTCGGCATACCGATCGACGCCCACAGCCGCGGGCTCGGTTCGGTGTACGGAGGCACGAGCCGGGCCCGGACACCGGCCGTGGGCCGCGCCACATATCCGAAGCGGCGCAGCCTGTGCTGCCACGACGGCTGCTGCTCCTCGGCTGCCTGGCCCTGGCGGGTGTCCGGGGAAGACGCGGTACTGGTCACCGCGCCATCGTAGGGAACGCGACTGTGTGAGTCCCGCCCCCTGGCCCCTGCGAGGATGGAACAGTGACAGGAAGCGCTGATTCCCCCGGAAACCCGTCCACCGGAACCCTCGTTCTCGCGGGCACGCCGATCGGTGACGTCGCGGACGCCCCGCCGCGGCTCGCCGCCGAGCTCGAGTCGGCCGATGTCGTGGCCGCCGAGGACACCCGGCGGCTGCGCAGGCTCACCCAGGCGCTCGGCGTGCAGGTGGGCGGGCGGGTCGTCTCGTACTTCGAGGGCAACGAGAGCGCGCGCACGCCCGATCTCGTCGAGGCGCTGGTGGGCGGTGCGCGGGTGCTGCTCGTGACGGACGCCGGGATGCCGTCGGTGTCCGACCCCGGGTACCGGCTCGTCGCCGCCGCCGTGGAGAAGGACATCCGGGTCACCGCCGTACCGGGCCCGTCCGCCGTGCTCACCGCGCTCGCGCTCTCGGGGCTTCCGGTGGACCGCTTCTGCTTCGAGGGCTTCCTGCCGCGCAAGGCCGGCGAGCGGCTCTCGCGGCTGCGCGAGGTGGCCGACGACCGTCGCACTCTCGTCTACTTCGAGGCACCGCACCGTATCGACGACACCCTCGTCGCGATGACGGAGGCGTTCGGCGAAGAGCGCAGGGCGGCCGTCTGCCGCGAGCTGACCAAGACGTACGAAGAGGTAAAGCGCGGTTCGCTGAAGGAGCTCGCCGAGTGGGCCGCGGACGGCGTACGCGGGGAGATCACCGTCGTCGTCGAGGGCGCACCGGAGAAGAACCCCGGTGAGCTGGGCCCGGACGAGCTGGTGCGCAGGGTGCGGGTGCGCGAGGAGGCGGGGGAGCGACGCAAGGAGGCGATCGCCGCCGTCGCGGCCGATGCGGGGCTACCCAAACGCGAAGTGTTCGATGCGGTCGTAGCGGCAAAGAATGCGGCTCAGGCCGCCCCATCGGACAGCAAAGGACTGTTGTAAAAGGCAAAGTGCGGGCCGCGCACCGAGCCTGAAGGCTATGGAAAGGCCAAATCGGCTTCAACTGTCGACAGGTCTGATGCACTCGCTCCGGGAAAGGCGTCCACTGGTCAAAGGGACGCACCCGTCCCCACGCTTCCGGCCGGGAGGAAATCCCCGTCCCGGAAGCGCTTGTCCAGCGGACAAGAGGAGCTGGAATGAGTGAGATCGCCGACACCGGTCACCACCACACCACGGCGTCCGACGCGATATCCGCGGCACCCGCGACAACCAACGTTCACGAGTCGTACGCCTTCGCCTGTATGCGCTGCGGGCACGGCTGGGAACAGTCTTACGAGATCGAGCATCACGTCGACGCCAAGGGCAAGGAATTCGTGACGTACGTGGCGGACGGCCTCCATGTGCCGTCGCCCCTGACCCGGCCGACGTGCGTGAACTGTGACGGGCATGTCGTACGGATCATGCGGGCCGGACAGGTGTCGTCGGTGCTCAATCTGATGCAGCGGCATCACGCGCCGCGGGCGGCGCGAGCGGACAACTCCGGGGCCGGGGCCGAGGCCGCCGAACCCCGTGAGCCCAAGCACCACCACTGGCACCTGTCGGCGCTCCTGCACCCCTTCCACCACCGCAAGGCGGGATGACGTCCCTTTCGGCGGGCTGACGTCCCCTTCGTAGGATCGGGGCATGCCTTCCTCTTCCAAAGACGCCGACGCCAAGAACGCCGCGCCGCCGCTGCCCGAACCCCTTCGGGTGGCGGTCGCCGACTCGCACACCCACCTCGACATGCAGTCGGGGACGGTGGACGAGGGGCTCGCCAAGGCCGCGGCGGTGGGCGTGACGACGGTCGTACAGGTGGGCTGCGACGTCGCGGGTTCGCGTTGGGCGGCCGAGACGGCCGCCGCGTACGAGAGCGTGCACGCCACCGTCGCCCTGCACCCCAACGAGGCGCCGCGCATCGTGCTCGGCGACCCCGACGGCTGGTCCCGGCAGGGCGCGCGCCAGGCGGGCGGCGAGGGAGCGCTCGACGCCGCGCTCGCCGAGATCGACGTGCTCGCCGCGTTGCCGCAGGTCAAGGGCGTCGGCGAGACCGGACTCGACTACTTCCGCACCGGGCCCGAGGGCAAGGCCGCCCAGGAGCGGTCCTTCCGCGCCCACATCGAGATCGCCAAGCGGCACGGCAAGGCCCTGGTCATCCACGATCGCGAGGCGCACGAAGATGTGCTGCGGGTCCTGAAGGAGGAGGGCGCTCCGGAGCGCACCGTCTTCCACTGCTACTCGGGCGACGCGGCGATGGCCCAAGTGTGCGCGGAGAACGGGTACTTCATGTCCTTCGCCGGCAACATGACCTTCAAGAACGCGCAGGGGCTGCGGGACGCGCTGGCGGTCGCCCCGCTCGAACTCGTGCTCGTGGAGACCGACGCGCCCTTCCTCACGCCCGCTCCCTACCGCGGACGGCCTAACGCTCCGTATCTCATTCCGGTCACATTGCGGGCCATGGCCGAGGTGCGCGGTATCGACGAGGACGCCATGGCCGAGGCGATCTCGGTCAATACGGCGCGCGCCTTTGATTACTGACGGATAACGCCCGGAACCCTCCCTGGCCTGTTGGTTCCGGGCGCCGTCGCGACACTGCGTAGCCGCGCTGCTTTGGAGAGTGACGGTTGCTCCGCTAGGTTCTGGTCCGCCTCGCCCGATCCGGACCAGAACGAGAACGCTGGAGCGTCGTCGTGAGTCATGCGCCGCAGTACGAGACGTCCTATGGGGGCGGGACGACCTATGAGCCGGAGCCCGAGCCCGGGCTGGGCCTTGAGCCTGAGCCCGAGCCGGGGTTCGAGCCCGAGCCGGGGCCGGGGGATCGCTTTCCCCGGCAGGCCACCGGGTCCGCCCCCGACG
Organism: Streptomyces sp. NPDC031274; assembly: GCF_055570235.1. NCBI lineage: Bacteria > Bacillati > Actinomycetota > Actinomycetes > Kitasatosporales > Streptomycetaceae > Streptomyces > Streptomyces sp. NPDC031274. Next base: position 15,959 of record NZ_JBVIHP010000019.1, read on the forward strand.
GCGGGCGGGCCGAGGCGCGGCGGGCCGCCCGGCGGAAGAAGACGAAGCCACCGCGGTCGAGTCCGCGGCCCAAGGCTTCGTCGGAGCGGCCCGACGCGCTGCGGCGGCTCCTGCCGCAGGCGCTGGTCGTCGCCTTCCTCGCGGGCGGCACCTCGGCCTTCGTCGCCAACGACAAGGCCGTGGAGCTGAGCGTCGACGGCGAGACGCGGACCCTGCACACCTTCGCCGACGACGTGGGTGAGCTGCTCGAGGACGAAGGCGTGGACTTCGGCACGCACGACATCGTGGCGCCGACCGCGTCCACGGCCCTGGCCAGCGGCGACGAGATCGCCGTCCGCTACGGCCGGCCGGTCAAGCTCACCCTCGACGGCCGGCGGCGCGAGGTGTGGACGACGGCGCACACGGTGGACGGCGCGCTGCGGCAGCTCGGGGTGCGGGCCGAGGGCGCCTACCTGTCGGCCTCGCGGAGCAGGCGGATCGAGCGGGACGGCCTCGATCTGGACGTACGGACCGAGCGCACCGTGACGATCATGGCGGACGGGCGTGAGCGGACCATCCGTACGAACGCGGCGACGGTGGCGGAAGCGGTCCAGGAGTCGGGGCTCACCCTGGACGGCCAGGACACGACCTCCGTCCCGCCCGGCAGCTTCCCGCGCGACGGGCAGACAGTCACCGTCATGCGGATCTCCGCGCACAAGGAGGTGCGGGACGAACCGATCCCGTTCGACGTGCGGCGTACGCACGATCCGGAGCTCTTCGCCGGTACGGAGGTCGTGGACCGGCAGGGGCACCAGGGGACCCGGCGGGTGACGTACGCGCTGCGGACGGTCAACGGCGTCAAGCAGAAGCCGCGGCGGATGCGGGCCGAGGTAGTGCGGGAGCCGCAGACGCAGATCGTGAGGGTGGGCACGAAGCAGCGGCCCAGTTCGGTGGAGGGGGCGGAGGGCCTGAACTGGGGCTCGCTCGCGCACTGCGAGTCGGGCGGCCGTCCGAACGCGGTGGACGCTTCGGGTACGTACGGGGGGCTGTACCAGTTCGATACGCGGACGTGGCAGGGGCTCGGCGGGTCGGGTCGCCCGCAGGACGCCTCCGCGGAGGAGCAGACGCTCCGGGCGAAGAAGCTGTACGTGCGCCGGGGGGCCAGTCCTTGGCCGCACTGTGGAGGACGGCTGTAGGGGGCTTCGTCCGGGGGCGGACGCCGGGCGACCGGCGACGGTCCGGGCCCAGGGGGCGGGCCACGTAACCTGGGGTGGTGAGTAACAGTGAGCCCGGGGCCCTGCTTGGCGCCGCCGACATCCGAGAACTGGCCGCCGCCTTGGGCGTACGCCCGACGAAGCAGCGGGGCCAGAACTTCGTCATCGACGCCAACACCGTCCGCCGCATCGTCCGCACCGCGGAAGTCGGCCCCCAGGACGTGGTCGTCGAGGTCGGGCCGGGGCTCGGCTCGCTGACCCTCGCGCTGCTCGACACCGCGGACAGCGTCATCGCGGTCGAGATCGACGACACGCTCGCAGGGGCCCTCCCCGCCACCATCGAGGCCAGGCTCCCGGCGAAGGCGAGCTCCTTCGCGCTCGTGCACAGCGACGCCATGCTCGTACGAGAGCTGCCGGGCCCCGCCCCGACCGCGCTGGTCGCCAACCTCCCGTACAACGTCGCCGTGCCGGTCCTCCTCCACATGCTCGACACCTTCCCCAGCATCGAGCGCACGCTCGTGATGGTGCAGGCCGAGGTCGCCGACCGCCTCGCCGCCGATCCGGGCTCCAAGGTGTACGGCGTGCCGTCCGTGAAGGCGAACTGGTACGCCGACGTGAAGCGCGCCGGATCCATCGGGCGCAACGTCTTCTGGCCCGCGCCGAACGTCGACTCGGGCCTCGTCTCGCTGGTCCGGCGGGCCGAGCCGGTCAAGACCACCGCTTCGAAGAAGGAAGTCTTCGCCGTCGTCGACGCGGCCTTCGCCCAGCGCCGCAAGACGTTGCGGGCCGCCCTCGCCGGATGGGCGGGCTCGGCGGCGGCCGCGGAGGCGGCGCTCGTCGCCGCCGGAGTCTCGCCGCAGGCGCGCGGCGAGGCGCTGACGGTGGAGGAGTTCGCGCGGATCGCCGAGCACAAGGGAGCGGGCGCGTGAGCCAGAGCGTGCAGAGCGTGACCGTACGGGTTCCCGCGAAGGTCAATGTCCAGCTCGCCGTGGGTGGCGCCCGCGCGGACGGGTTCCATGACCTCGCCAATGTCTTTCTCGCCGTCGGGCTCTACGACGAGGTCACCGTGACGCCGGCTGAGCGGCTGCGGGTGACCTGCTCAGGGCCCGACGCCGCTCAAGTTCCTCTCGACCGTACGAACTTGGCGGCGAGGGCGGCGGAGCTGCTTGCCGCGCGCCATGGACGCAGGGCCGATGTGCACATCCACATCGCCAAGGACATTCCCGTCGCGGGCGGCATGGCGGGCGGCAGCGCGGACGGCGCGGGCGCGCTCGTGGCGTGCGACGCGCTGTGGGGGACCGAGGCGTCGAGGGACGAACTCCTCGACATCTGCGCCGAGTTGGGCAGCGATGTGCCGTTCAGCCTGGTGGGTGGCGCGGCGCTCGGCACGGGGCGGGGGGAGAAGCTGGAGGTCCTGGAGGTCGGCGGGGAGTTCCACTGGGTGTTCGCGGTGGCCGACGGCGGGCTCTCCACGCCCGCGGTCTACCGCGAGTTCGACCGGCTGACCCCGGACGCCCCGGCGCCGGAGGCGTCCCCCACGCTGCTCGACGCCCTGCGTAAGGGGGACGCCGAGGCGCTCGCCGGTGCCGTCACCAACGATCTTCAGCCCGCGGCTCTCTCCCTCTTCCCCTCGCTCTCCGGCACCCTCGCCGCGGGCACCGGCGCGGGCGCCCTGGCCGCGCTGGTCTCCGGCTCCGGGCCGACGACGGCGTTCCTGGCCGCGGACGCCGCGTCCGCCCGACGGATCGCCGAGGCCCTCGCGGCCTCCGGTACCTGCCGCACGGCCCGGGTGGCGGACTCACCCGCGCCGGGCGCAGTGGTGCTCTAGGTACACCGGAGCGGCCGAGGGGCGTCAGGTACGCCGGAGCGGGCGAGGGTCGTCCCGGGCGGGCGACTACGCTGGAGGTCGATCCATCCCCTTCCCTGGAGCGTTAATGGCCGTCAACCTGGTCAATGTCGAGGCAGTCAGCAAGGTGTACGGCACCCGTGCCCTGCTCGACGGTGTCTCCCTCGGCGTGTCCGAGGGGGACCGGATCGGCGTCGTGGGGCGCAACGGAGACGGCAAGACGACCCTCATCCGGATGCTCGCCAAGCTGGAGGAGGCCGACTCCGGGCGGGTCACGCACAACGGCGGGCTTCAGCTCGGCGTGCTGACCCAGCACGACTCCCTCGACCCCGAGGCCACCGTCCGGCACGAGGTCATCGGTGACCTCGCCGATCACGAGTGGGCGGGCAACGCCAAGATCCGCGATGTGCTCACCGGTCTCTTCGGTGGCCTTGACATGCCGGGCTTTCCGCAGGGCCTCGACACCGTCATCGCGCCGCTCTCCGGTGGCGAGCGGCGGCGTATCGCGCTCGCCAAGCTGCTCATCGGCGAGCCCGACCTGATCGTGCTCGACGAGCCCACCAACCATCTCGACGTCGAGGGCATCGCCTGGCTCGCCGAGCACCTGCGGACGCGGCGCTCGGCGCTCGTCTGCGTCACGCACGACCGCTGGTTCCTGGACCAGGTGTGCACGCGCATGTGGGACGTACAGAGCGGGTCCGTCTTCGAGTACGAGGGCGGGTACTCCGACTACGTCTTCGCCCGTGCCGAGCGTGAGCGCATCGCGGCCACCGAGGAGACCAAGCGCAAGAACCTGATGCGCAAGGAGCTCGCCTGGCTGCGGCGCGGCGCCCCCGCCCGCACCAGCAAGCCGCGCTACCGCATCGAGGCCGCGAACGAACTCATCGCCGATGTGCCGCCGCCCCGGGACAGCAGCGAGCTGATGAAGTTCGCGACGACCCGGCTCGGCAAGACCGTCTTCGATCTGGAGGACGTGACCGTGCAGGCCGGGCCCAAGGTGCTGCTCAAGCACCTGACCTGGCAGCTCGGCCCCGGTGACCGCATCGGTCTGGTGGGCGTCAACGGCGCGGGCAAGACCTCGCTCCTGCGGGCGATGGCAGAGGCGCAGCGCTCCGACGGCGACGTACAGCCCGAGGGCGGCCGGGTGGCCGTCGGCAAGACCGTGAAGCTGGCCTACCTCTCGCAGGAGGTGACCGAACTCCCCCCGACGCTGCGGGTGTTGCAGGCCGTGCAGCAGGTGCGCGAGCGGGTCGACCTCGGCAAGGGCCGGGAGATGACCGCCGGGCAGCTCTGCGAGACGTTCGGGTTCAACAAGGAGAAGCAGTGGACGCCCGTCGGTGATCTGTCCGGTGGCGAGCGGCGGCGGCTTCAGCTTCTCCGGCTCCTCATGGACGAGCCGAACGTCCTCTTCCTCGACGAACCGACGAACGACCTCGACATCGAGACGTTGACTCAGCTGGAGGACGTCCTCGACAGCTGGCCCGGGTCGATGGTCGTGATCTCCCACGACCGGTTCTTCCTGGAGCGCACCACCGACAAGGTGTTCGCGCTGCTCGGCGACGCCACGATGCGGATGCTGCCGCGCGGCATCGACGAGTACCTGGAGCGGCGCAAGCGGATGGCGGCGGCCGGTACCCCGGCGGCCCCCCTCGCCGACCCGTCCGCCGCGTCCACCGGGTCCGCCGCACCGGCCGCCGCGCAGAAGGCGGTCTCCTCCGCCGACGCCCGCGCCGCGAAGAAGGAACTCCAGAAGATCGAGCGGCAGCTGGACAAGATGTCCACGAAGGAAACGTGGCTGCACGCCCAAATCGCCGATAACGCCACCGACTTCGGAAAAGTGGCCAAACTGGACGCCGAGTTGCGCGAACTCGTCAGCGAGCGGGATGAGTTGGAGATGCGCTGGCTGGAGCTTGCGGAGAGCGCGTAGAGGTCTCGTAACGGACGTATCACAGGCCGGTCCTCCCTTGGGAACAGGGGGTGGACCGGCCAGTTGTGCTAAGGGGCCAGGGTGATAGAAAGGTCCGCCTGAGCACCACTTGGCGTGCCGAAAAATCAGTGAAGGGGGAAGCGCTGATGTCTCAGCCGCCCAACCAGCCGCCGTCCGGCGGTTTCGGAGCACCGCAGGATCCGAACCAGCCGGCCGCGCCGCAGCCACCGGGCCAGCCGCCGCAGACGCCTGCCCAGCCGCCGCAGGCCCCGCAGACTCCACCGTCGGGCGCACCGCAGACGCCACCGTCGGGCGCACCGCAGACGCCGCCCGCGCCCCAGCCCGGTTACGGCTACCCGCAGACTCCGCCCGCGCCGCAGCCGGGTTACGGCTACCCGCAGCAGCCCGGACCGTACGGTCAGCCCACGCAGCCCGGTCAGCCGGGCCCGTACGGTCAGCCCACGCAGCCCGGTCAGCCGGGCCCGTACGGCCAGCCCACGCAGCCGGGCCAGCCGGGTCCCTACGGCGCCCAGCCGCAGTACGGCTACCCGCAGCAGCAGTACCCCGGCGGCCCCGGCATGCCCGGCACCCCGCCCGGCGGTGGCGGCAAGAACCCCTTCAAGGGCAAGCCCGGCCTGATCGTGGCGGCCGTGGTGGCCGGTGCGCTCGTCATCGGCGGCGTCGCCTGGGCCGTCGTCGGCGGCGGTGACGACGACCCCAGCGTGAAGAAGCCCCTGGCCAAGGGGAGCGACGACCCCAAGGGCGGCAGCTCCGCCCCGGCCAACCCGGGCGACGGCGACGGCGACGGCCAGGGAGAGAAGGAAGACCTCAACGCGGGCCGTCAGCCCGGCGAGTCGAAGGTGCTCTTCTACAAGGAAGCGCCCAAGGTGCCGGGTTCCGGCGCCGACGCCAAGGGCATGTGGATCAAGGGCGACATCGCCGCGAAGGCCGCGTACAAGGAGATCTCCGCCTACGACGTCAGCACGGGCAAGAGCGCCTGGCCGACGATCAAGTTCCCGCAGAAGATCTGTGGCACGACCCCGCAGGTCACGGACGACAACAAGATCGTCGTCGCGTTCAAGGACGGGATCAAGGACGACGCCAAGTGCAACCAGATCCAGATCGTCGACCTGAAGACGGGTGACAAGGGCTGGAAGAAGCCGGTCGAGGAGGAGGGGCTCTTCGACATGTCCCTCAGCACCGACCTCTCCATCACCGGCGACACGGTGATGGTCGGCCGCTCGCAGTCCGGCACCGCACTGCAGATCAGCGACGGCAAGGAGCTCTTCGTCGCCGACAAGAAGGAGCCGGGCGCCTGCTTCCCCAGCGGCTTCGCCGGTGGCAAGAAGATGCTCGTGGCCTACTCGTGCGGGGCCAGCTCGCCCACTGAGCACGACGAGCTTCAGCAGATCGACCCGAAGACCGGCAAGGCCGTGTGGACGAAGAAGTTCCCCAAGGGCTGGCGGATCGGCCGGATCTACTCCGAGAGTCCCACGATCGTGTACCTCACCAACGAGGACAAGAAGAAGTGGAACATCACCACGCTGAAGCCCAACAGCAGTGACACCCGCTCCGAGGTCGGCGTCGACGAGAAGTTCGCGCCGGAGTGCGACGGTTCGTCCTTCCTCGGCGGCAGTCTCCAGGGCTGCCTGGGCGTGACGACCGACGACACGAACCTCTACCTGCCGACCGAGGCGACGTCCGGCGCCAACGAGGTCGTGGCGATCAGCCTCGCCACCGGCAAGGAGTCGTGGCGCGTCAAGTCGCCGCTTGAGGAATCGATGCTGCCGATCAAGGTCGAGGGCAACGCGGTCATCGGCTACGTCGAGCCGTCGTACGACGCCGGTGGCCAGATCGTCTCGATCCCCGTCTCGGGCTCGCACAAGCCGAAGACGCTCCTGAAGAACCCCTCGGGGACCTCGGAGATCGAGGACGGCTTCTTCTCGAAGGCGGTCGACTACGTGGACGGTCGCTTCTACCTCTCCACCACACGGCTCTCGGGCAGCTCAAAGGGCCAGGAGAAGCTGATCCTTGCCTACGGCAAGTGATCTTCCCGGTCGGGCAAGTCGCCCTCTTCGCCGCCACTCCCTCTCTTCTCGTCCCCAAGGAATCGACGTCATGACCCAGCCGCCCCAGCCGCCCAACGAGCCCCCGCAGGGCGGGTTCGGCGCTCCCCAGGACCCTCCGCCCGGCGGTTTCGGCGCGCCCCAGGATCCGCCGCCGGTGGGCTTCGGCAAGGCCCCTGAGCCGAACAACCCGTCCTACGGCTACCCGCAGACCCCGCCGCCGCCCCAGACGCCTCCTCCGCCGCCGCAGGGCCAGCCCAACTACGGCTACCCGCAGGCACCGCAGGCACCGCAGGCCCCGCAGGCCCCCGGCACCCCGCCCCCCGGCCAGCCCCAGGGCTACGGCTACCCGGGCCAGCCGGGCCAGCCCGCCCAGCCGTACAACCAGCCGACCCAGCCGTACGGCCAGCAGGCTCCCTACGGCCAGCAGCCTCCCTACGGCGCCTACCAGCAGCCCGGCACGATGCCGATGGCACCGCAGGCCGGTGTTCCCGGTGGTTCGGGCGGCTCCAAGCTCAGCGGCCAGATGAAGATCATCATCGCGGCGGTCGTCGCGATCGCCGTGATCGTCGGCGGCGGTGTCATCTACGCCGTGAACTCGGGGGGCAAGGACGACCCCGAGGTGAGCTCCGCGGGCCCGGACGGCGACAAGGGCGGCGAGGACAAGAAGGGCGGCGGCGAGCAGGGCCCGAGCGGCCCCGGCACGGAGAAGGTGCCGAGCAGCACCAACGCCACGGTCTCCATGCAGCTCCCGCAGCCCGAGGTGCCCAAGGATGACGTCTGGAGCGTCAAGGGCTCCTGGCTCACCGACGACATCTACGCCAAGGCGGGCGTCAACGAGATCGTCGGGTACAACGCGACCGACGGCAAGGAGAAGTGGACGCTGCCGCTGGCCGGCCAGACGTGCGCGAGCTCGCGCGAGGTCACCAAGGACGGCATCGCCGCGGTCGCGTACGAAGACGGCAAGCGCACCAAGAAGGGCGACCACAAGACCTGCTCGCAGATCTCCGCGGTCGACCTGAAGGACGGCAGGAAGCTCTGGACGGAGACCATCGACGAGGGCAGCGGGGACGCCCGGATCGAGGAGCTGACCATCAGCGGCAGCACCGTCGCGGCCGGTTCCAGCGCGGGCGGCGCCGCTTTCGAGATCACCAAGGGCAAGCACCTGTGGGAGCCGACGCCGGGCGACAAGTGCCAGGACGAGGGCTACGCGGGCGGCGAGCAGCTCGTCGCCGTCCAGAAGTGCGGTGACTACGGCGACGAGAAGCTGAAGATCCAGCTCATCGACTCCAAGACCGGCGACGAGAAGTGGACCTACCCGGTGACGCCGGGCATCGACAACGCCAAGATCATCTCGACCCGGCCCGTCGTCTACGGCCAGGACACCCAGGAGATCACCGCGAGCGGCGTCACGGACGTCTTCTCGATCAACGACAAGGGCGATCTCCGCGCCAAGATCTCGCTGCCCGACGGCAAGTACGACCACGACTGCGAGGTCAACGTCGTCTATGCCTGCACCGGTCTCGCCGTCGGCAACGACAAGCTCTACGTCCCGACGCGTCAGCACGACGGCGGCGGTGACGGCTACAGCCAGACGAACGAGATCATCTCCTTCTCGCTGGCCACCGGAAAGTCCACCGGCGACCGCGCCGACGCGGGCGATGACGGCGAGATGTTCCCGATCCGCATGGACGGCGGCAACATCCTGGCGTACAAGGACGCGTCCTACGACAAGGGCGCCCAGGTCGTCTCGCTCAACGGCAAGACGATGAAGGAGACCAAGCTCCTGGAGACCCCCGCGGCCGAGTCCGTGGGCAGCGCGATCAGCAGCATGGTGCCGAAATCGAACGAACTGCTCTACGGCGACGGAAAGCTGTATCTCGGCAAAGAGCTGATCAGCAAGCCGTACTCGAAGGACGACAAGGAGTACACGGCCCTGGGATTCGTCGCCCAGTAGCCCTGTGACCTCCGCAAACGCGGCGGACGGCCCCGTTCCTCAAGAGGAGCGGGGCTGTTCGGGTTTCCAGTGGGCTATTCCGTACGCATGTGCCCCCATCACCCGCCCATGGCCGGGATTTGGGCATTCCGCGCCGCTTCTCACCGGTAGGGGGCGCGCGACGTCGAACAAGCGTGTAGCTTCCGGGGCATGAGTGGGTGCGGGGCCGGGGGGCCCTCGATCCGTGGGGGTTCCGTGGGGAAAACTGGGGGGTTGCTCGATGGGTGTGCGACTCATGGTGGTCGACGACCACCGACTGCTCGCCGAGGCACTCGCCTCGGCCTTGAAGTTGCGTGGTCACCGGGTGCTTGCCGCTGCCGCGCCCGCGGCCGGGGCGGCCGAGCTGGTCATCAGCCGGGCCCCCGAGGTCTGCCTGCTCGGCACGGCGACGCCCGCGGAGGCGGGCATGTTCGATCCGGTCGTGAAGATCAAGCGGGAGCGTCCGCAGGTCGCCGTGGTGGTGCTCGGCCCGGTGCCGAGCCCGCGCGGCATCGCCGCGGCCTTCGCCGCGGGGGCTTCGGGATACGTACGCCATGACGAGCGCATCGAAGGCGTCGAGCGCGCCATCATGAAGGCGCGGGCGGGCGAGGCGGCCATCGCCCCGCAGCTGCTCCAGGGCGCGTTCAGCGAGCTGCTCAATCCGGCGGCGCAGCCCGACGACGAGGGGCAGCGGCTGCTCGGGATGCTGACGCCGCGCGAGGTCGAGGTCCTGATGCGGGTCGCGGACGGCGAGGACACCCGCCTGATCGCCGCCGGGATGGGCATAGCGCCCAGCACGGCGCGTACGCACGTGCAGCGCGTCCTGATGAAGCTGGGCGTCGGGTCCCGCCTTGAAGCCGCCGCGCTCGCCGCGCGGACCGGGCTTCTGGACCGCGCCGAACGGCCCGTGCCCGCCTATGCGAACGACGTAGAGACGCCGACGGGGCCCGAGCCACCGGCACAGTGAACACCGGCACAGTGAACTCGGGCCCCGTCCGGGGTGTCCGGGGGCGTTACTCGTCCTCCTCCGGCTCCTGACCGGGGTGCACCGTGGGGCGCAGCCACAGCCAGCCGAGGAAGAAGAGGCCGAGCGCCAGCATGGCCAGGCCCGTCCACAGGTTGATGTTGATGTCCTCGGCCTTCTTCATGTCGGCGTCGGACGGGGAGATTCCGGCGATCGTCACGATGACTCCGTAGACGACGAAGAGACCGCCGATGATCCGCCGGATGTCGAAGAGACGGGCCGCCGTGGCGGACTTGCGCTCCAGCTCGGAGACTTCGTTGTGCAGCTCAGACATGTTCTTCCTGACCTCCGATCGGATTTAGAGCGAGTACGGCAGGTAGCAGAGCGCGGCGAGCACGATCGCTCCCCAGCCGAGCAGCGCGGGCTTGCGGTACCAGGCGTCGTCGCCTTCGGCGGGCGGCTCTTCAAGGCCCGGCGAGGCCGTGCCGTAGACCAGACCGGCCAGTTCGGCCTCCGGCTTGGGCGCGGTGAAGAGCGTGACCACGACCATCACCACGGCGCCCGCGACGAAGCCGACGATCGCCGAGACGAAGTTGGCGCCCTGGTCGGTCGGGATGTCGATGACGCCCTGCTTGTAGATGTAGAAGTAGTTGATCATCGCGGCGGTGGTGCCCGCGACCAGGCCCCACACACCGGACTTGACCGAGGCCCGCTTCCAGAACATGCCGATGATGAAGACCACGAACATCGGGACGTTGAAGAAGGAGAACAGCGTCTGGAGGTAGCCCATGATGTTCGAGAACGACGAGGCGATGAAGGCCGTTCCGACGGAGGCCAGGACGCCGATCGCGGTGATCAGACGGCCGAACTTCAGGTAGTAGCCATCGGGCTTGTCCGTCTTCACGTACTTGGCCCAGATGTCGTACGTGAAGACGGTGTTGAAGGACGACACGTTTGCCGCCATGCCCGCCATGAACGCCGCGAGCAGACCGGTCACCGCGATGCCGAGCACGCCGTTGGGCAGCAACTCCTGCATCAGGTAGGGGATCGCGTCGTTGTACGTCAGATCCGAGCCCGCCGTGCCGATCTTCGGGACGAGTACGGCCGCGACCAGGCCCGGGATCATCACCAGGAAGACGATGAAGATCTTCGGGAAGGCGGCGATCAGCGGGGTGCGCTGGGCGGCGGAGAGGTTCTTCGCGGACAGGGCGCGCTGCACCTCGGCGAAGTTGGTCGTCCAGTAGCCGAAGGAGAGCACGAAGCCGAGGCCGAGGATGATCGTCAGCCAGTTCGCGCCCAGCGGGTTGGCGTCACCGATGCCGGTGCCGCCCCACGCGCTCATGAAGTCCGAGCCGTGCGACTTCTCGATCGAGCCGGAGAGCCCGTCCCAGCCGCCGACCTTCTTCAGGCCGATGACGCAGATCGGGATCAGGGCCGCCAGGATCACGAAGAACTGGAGGACTTCGTTGTAGATCGCCGAGGAGAGCCCGCCGATCGTGATGTAGGCAAGGACGAAGAAGCCGGCGACCACGATCGCCACCCACTGCGGCCAGCCGAGGAGAGCCTCGACGACGATCGACAGGGCGTAGAGGTTCACGCCCGCGATGAGGATCGCGGCGAACGCGAAGAGCGCCGAGCTCAGCAGGTGCGCCGACTTGTCGAAGCGCTGGAGCAGGTACTCGGGGACCGAGCGGACCTTGCTGCGGTAGTAGAACGGCATCATCACGAGGCCGAGGAAGACCATCGCGGGGATGGCGCCGATCCAGTACCAGTGGACGACGGCGACGCCGTACTGGGCGCCTGTCGCGGCCATGCCCAGGATCTCGGTGGCGCCGAGGTTCGCGGCGACGAACGCGAGGCCGGTCACCCAGGCGGGCAGGGAACGGCCCGAGAGGAAGAAGTCGAGACTGGTCTTCACGGAGCGCCGGGCGGCGAAACCGATGCCCAGAACGACGGCGAAGTAGATCGCGAGGATCGCGTAGTCGAGGCCGTTGGTGGGCAGCCGAAGTCCCTCGGCCAGGGTCTGTGTGGGGGACTGCATGGGGAACTCGCTTCGTTGCGCGAACTGATCAGACCGGAACCTACGCGTCCTTCTTCAATAACTGAAGACTTCTTTTGGTGTTCTTTGTTTGATTGTGATCGGACTGGTTCCAGTCGGCCGTCGGGCCACGTGTCGAGGTCGGCTTGAGCTCGGCATTGACGATGCTGTTGCCTTGTGATTTGTTATGTTCGGTTATGTTGGGTGTGGGTGTTGGTGAGGAGCCCCGGACGTGAAGAAGACCTCGACCCGTCTCGCAGACGGTCGTGAGCTCATCTACTACGACTCGCGCGACGACGCCGTGCGTGACGCGGTCGACAAGAGGCCCCTGGACCCCATCTCCACCACCTCGGAGATCCGCAGGGACCCGCTGCTCGGCGACGCGGTGGCCATCGCCTCGCACCGCCAGGGCCGCACCTACCACCCGCCGGCCGACCAGTGCCCGCTCTGCCCGTCCGACGGCGACCGCCTGAGCGAGGTCCCCGACTCCTCGTACGACGTGGCGGTCTTCGAGAACCGCTTCCCCTCGCTGGCCGGGGACGCGGGACGGTGCGAGGTCGTCTGCTTCACCTCCGACCACGACTCGTCCTTCGCCGACCTCACCGAGGAACAGGCCGGACTCGTCCTGGACGCGTGGACGGACAGGACCGCCGAGCTCGCGCACCTTCCCGCCGTGCAGCAGGTGTTCTGCTTCGAGAACCGCGGCGCCGAGATCGGCGTGACCCTGGGCCACCCGCACGGCCAGATCTACGCCTACCCCTTCGTCACCCCGCGTACGTCCCTGATGCTGAGGTCGCTCGCCGCGCACAAGGAGTCGACGGGCCGCAACCTCTTCGACGACGTCGTGGCCGATGAGACGGCCGGCGAGCGCGTGGTCCTCGAGGGCGAGCACTGGGTGGCGTTCGTCCCGCACGCCGCGCACTGGCCCTACGAGGTCCACCTCTACCCCAAGCGCCGCGTCGCGGACCTGCTCGGGCTCGACGAAGCGGCACGCACAGAGTTCCCCAAGCTTTATCTGGAACTGTTGAGGCGCTTCGACCGGATCTTCGGCGACGGTGAAGGCGGCACCGAGGGCGAAGGCGGGACCGGGGGCGAGGCGCTCACTCCGTACATCGCGGCGTGGCACCAGGCGCCCTTCGGCCCGCTCGACGAGCACGAAGGGGTCAATAGGGACGACTTCGCGCTCCACCTCGAGCTTTTCACCATTCGCCGCACTTCGGGCAAGCTGAAGTTCCTCGCGGGTTCCGAATCCGGCATGAGCGTGTTCATCAACGACGTGCCGCCGGAAGCCGCGGCCCAGCGACTGCGAGAGGTAGCGAGTTCATGAGCGGTAAGTACCTGGTCACCGGCGGGGCGGGCTATGTGGGAAGCGTGGTGGCCCAGCATCTGATCGAGGCCGGGCACGAGGTGACCGTCCTGGACAACCTCTCGACCGGATTCCGCGAGGGCGTCCCGGCCGGTGCGAAGTTCATCGAGGGCGACATCCGCGATGCCGCCAAGTGGCTGGACTCCTCCTACGACGCCGTGTTGCACTTCGCCGCCTTCTCGCAGGTCGGCGAGTCCGTCGTGAAGCCCGAGAAGTACTGGGACAACAACGTCGGCGGCACGATGGCGCTGCTCGCGGCGATGCGCGACGCGGACGTGCGCAAGCTGGTGTTCTCCTCCACGGCGGCGACGTACGGCGAGCCGGTCAGCACCCCCATCACCGAGACGGACCCGACCGCCCCGACGTCTCCCTACGGCGCGTCGAAGCTCGCCGTCGACCACATGATCACCGGCGAGGCCGCCGCCCACGGCCTGGGCGCGGTCTCGCTGCGCTACTTCAACGTGGCGGGCGCCTACGGCGAGCAGGGCGAGCGGCACGACCCCGAGTCGCACCTGATCCCCCTCGTCCTCCAGGTCGCGCAGGGCAGGCGCGAGGCCATCTCCGTCTACGGCGACGACTACCCGACCCCGGACGGCACCTGCGTCCGCGACTACATCCACGTCGCGGACCTCGCGCAGGCGCACCTCCTCGCGGTCGAGGCGGCCACCTCCGGAGAGCACCTGATCTGCAACCTCGGCAACGGCAACGGCTTCTCCGTGCGCGAGGTCATCGAGACCGTCCGCCAGGTCACAGGACACCCGATCCCCGAGGTCATGGCCCCGCGCCGCGGCGGCGACCCGGCGGTCCTCGTCGCGTCCGCGGTCACCGCGCGGGAGCGGCTCGGCTGGAATCCGACCCGCGCGGACCTCGCGGGCATCGTCGCCGACGCGTGGGCGTTCGCCCAGCGTTAATGAGGGGTTGAAGGGGAAACTGATGGACGTAGCGGGCCAGTTCTCGGAGCTGTACGGGTATGAGCCGGACGGGGTCTGGTCGGCGCCGGGCCGGGTCAACCTCATCGGCGAGTACACGGACTTCAACGAGGGCTTCGTGATGCCGCTCGCGCTGCCGCACACCGCGGTGGCGGCCGTGGCGCGCCGCACCGACGGCGTACTGCGGCTCCACTCGGCGGACATCGACGCACCGGTCACCGAGCTGCGCGTCGACGAGCTGACCCCGCTGTCGAAATACGGGCAGGGCGGCTGGGCCGCCTACCCGGCGGGCGTGGTGTGGGCGCTGCGGGACGCGGGCCACGCGGTCCTGGGGGGCGCCGACATCCACCTGGCCTCGACCGTGCCGACGGGGGCGGGCCTGTCCTCATCGGCGGCCCTGGAGGTCGTCACGGCACTCGCCCTGAACGACCTCTACGAACTCGGCCTGGACGCACCCCGGTTGGCGGTCATCGCCCAGCGGGCCGAGAACGCCTTCGTCGGCGTGCCGTGCGGTGTGATGGACCAGATGGCATCCGCGTGCGCCACGGAAGGCCACGCCCTGTACCTGGACTGCCGCGACCTGACGACACGGCAGGTCCCCTTCGACCTGGCCACGCACGGCCTGCAACTCCTCGTCGTCGACACCCGGGTCAAGCACGAGCTGGGCGACGGGGCGTACGCGGAGCGGCGGGCCGGATGCGAGGAGGGCGCGCGGATGCTCGGCGTGTCCCACCTCCGGGACGTGCCGTACACGCAGCTCCCCGCCGCCCTGGAGAAGCTGACGGACGCGGACGAGAAGATCAGCCGCTACGTACGCCACGTCGTCTCGGACGACCACCGCGTCGAGCAGGTCATCGGCCTGCTCGACGCGGGCGACGTACGGGCGATCGGCCCCGTCCTGACCGAGGGCCACCTCTCGCTGCGGGACGATCTGCGCATCTCCTGCGAGGAGTTGGACCTGGTGGTGTCCTCCGCGAACGCGGCAGGGGCGATCGGATCCCGGATGACCGGGGGCGGCTTCGGCGGCTCGGCGGTCGTCCTGGTGGAGGAGGTGGACGCGGAGCCGGTGACGAAGTCGATCCTGGAGGCGTTCACCTCGGCGGGCCACACGACTCCGCGGGTGTTCCCGGCGGTGCCGTCGGCGGGGGCACGCCGCCTGGCGTGACGAGGTGGTCGGTCAACTCGCTGGTCGGTGAGGCGGTTTGGGGGTCGGCGGCAACTCGCGTACGTGTACGGGAACTGCCGCCAGGCCCCTCGCGGCCTCATGGCTGTGTGGCCGCGAGGCCCCGTCGCATCAGGCCAATCTCTTCGTCAGGGTGAACTCCTTCGCCCCTTGCGGGTAATCCGGGATCACCGACACCACCTCGTACCCCTGACCGCGGTAGAACCCCGGAGCCTGGAAGTCCCATGTCTCCACGCGGGAGTTGAGGCAGTCCCGCTCCTCCCGCGCGATGCGCTCCGCCTCGGTGAGTAGCTGTGCGCCGAGGCCCGCGCCCTGGTGGTTCTCGCTGACCCAGAGATGGTTCACGTGGAGCCAGCGGCCCCAGGTGTGTCCCGCGAGGCCGCCGACCAGGCCTTCCGTGCGTTCCATCAGCCATACGGCCAGCGGGACTTCACGGTCCTGCGGGGTGCCGCGCAGGGCGCGGATCACGGGTGATGCGGCGTTGTTCGACTCCTGGAGCCGGGCGAGGAGCAGAGCGGACCTGTCTTTGTCGACTCCTGTCTCAATACGAAACATACGGCTCACCATAAACGCGCTGGCCAGTCAGTTCTGTAAATTACCTTCCGCTCCTGCCGTCCGGCCCTACTCTGAGTGGCAGTGCCGGTGGGGGCCGGTACTGATCAGGGGGCGAGACAGTCGGGTACGACGCCCGGCGGTGGGGGTAGCAGCCACAGCTCGGCGGCGGCCGAGCGGCTGCGGCGACCCCCGTTCCAGGTGTCGTACCCGCACCGTACGTCCTCCGACGTCGGGGTATCCCCTGCTCTCCGCGGAGAGCCTGGGGGAGGGGGTTGTTTCAGTGGTTCGTATCCGAGTCCTGGTCGTCGACGACCATCGCATCTTCGCCGAGTCGCTCGCAGCGGCACTGGCGGCGGAGCCCGACGTCGACGTGTCCGCGGCGGGCAGCGGCCCGGCCGCACTGCGCTGCCTTGAGCGGGCCATAGCCGAGGGGCGCAGATATGACGTGCTGCTCGTCGACGCCGACCTGGGCGCTTCCGCCAACGCCATGCAGGGTGTCCGCCCCGCGCCTTCGGTGCAGGAGGGCAACGCGGACGCTCTGGTCGACGGCATATCGCTGGTGGCCGGAGTCCGCTCCGGCCAGCCGATGGTCCGTACGGTCGTGCTCGCCGAGAAGGACGACCCGCGCCGGGCCGCCCTCGCGCTCCAGGCGGGCGCGTCGGGATGGGTCGCCAAGGACTGCTCGCTGTCGCGGCTTCTCACGGTCATCCGGGGGGTGCTGCGGGAGGAGACCCATCTGCCGCCCGCGCTGCTCACCGGCGTCCTGCGCGAGTTGACGGCCGCCCGCAAGCACCGCACGGAATCCGAGCGCCTGGTGGAGTCCCTGACTCCGCGCGAGCGCGAGGTGCTTCGCTGCATGGTGGCCGGTCTTGGCCGCAAGGCGGTGGCGGAAAGGCTGTTCCTCTCCCCGCACACGGTGCGTACGCACATGCAGAACGTACTGGGGAAGCTGGGCGTCCACTCCACGCTCGCGGCCGTCGCGCTCGCGCGCAGGGCCGGGGTGGGCCCTGCCGACCTAGCCGGGGATGTTGTCGAACGGGGCGGTCAGCTGGCGTAGCAGCGCGGCGAGTTCGCCGCGCTGTCCGCGCGAGAGTTCGGCGAGGATCGCCCGCTCCTGCTTGAGGAGTCCGGCGAGCGCCTGGTCCGCGCGGTCCTGCCCCTCATCGGTCAGCCGCACGAGCACGCCCCGCCGGTCGCTGGGGTCGGGCAGCCGCTCGACGAGGCCCTTCTTCGCGAGCCTGTCGATGCGGTTGGTCATCGTGCCCGACGTCACCAGGGTCTGGGTCAGGAGCTGTCCGGGGGAGAGCTGGTAGGGCGCGCCCGTGCGCCGCAGCGACGTCAGTACGTCGAACTCCCACGGCTCCAGATTGTGCTCGGAGAACGCGAGCCGACGGGCCCTGTCGAGATGCCGCGCGAGCCTGCTGACACGGCTGAGCACCTCGAGTGGTTCCACGTCGAGGTCAGGGCGCTCTCGGCGCCATGCTGCCACCAGCCGATCGACCTCGTCCTCCATGGCGATCAGTGTAGGGGATCTGTCGACATGAAGTCTCTTGACGTCAAGATACTTCGGGGTTGAGGATGGTGCTACGACGTCCGTGGCGCCCGTACGAAGGCGACATGACGCCGGTACGAAGCTCAGGCACGAGGTCTGTGCGCTGTGCTTCGCGCTCTCCGTGCTTCGCGCTCCGTGCTTCGTGTATCGCGCTCTCCGTGCCCAGAGGAGGCCCACCCATGTCCGCTCCCAGCCCCAGCCCCGGCCCTGCCCCCACTTGGGATCCGGGCCAGTACCTGCGTCACTCCGGCCACCGGGCCCGCCCCTTCGTCGACCTGCTGGCCCGCGTCCCCGAACTCCCCGCTGCCGACGGCCGCCCGCCCCGCATCGCCGACCTGGGCTGCGGTCCCGGCAACGTCACCCGCCTCCTCGCCGAACGCTGGCCCACGGCGCACGTCACCGGCTTCGACAATTCCCCGCAGATGCTGGAGCAGGCCGAGCGGCTCGCGGGCCCCACGTCCGGCGGCGGTCGCCTGGACTTCGACGCGGCGGACGCGTCGAACTGGGTGCCGCCCGAGGGGGCGTACGACCTGATCCTGTCCAACGCGACGCTCCAGTGGGTGCCGGACCACGCGGACTCCTTCCCCGCCTGGGTGGCGGCGCTGACCCCCGGCGGGACGTTCGCTTTCCAGGTCCCCGGCAACTTCGACGCCCCGAGCCACGTCCTGATGCGGGAACTGAGCGAGTCGCCGCGGTGGCGGGACCGGCTGGGCGGGCGGCTGCGCCACGCGGACGCGGTGCTCTCGCCGACGGCCTATCTGGAGCGGCTCGTCTCGCTGGGGTGCGAGGTGGATGCGTGGGAGACGACGTATCTGCACCTCCTTGAGGGCGATGACCCCGTCCTGGACTGGGTGAAGGGGACGGGCCTCCGTCCGGTCCTCTCGGCGCTCGCGGACGACGCGGAGGCGAGGGAGGGGTTCCTCTCCGAGTACGCGAAGCTGCTGCGCCACGCCTATCCCGTGGTCGGGGGCAGGTTCGGGGGCGGCACGGTCTTCCCCTTCCGCAGGGTGTTCGCGGTGGCACGGCGAAAGGGCTGACCTCTCATGCCCCTGAGGTCCATCGACCACGACTACGCCTTGCCGGGACACCGGCGCTTCTACGCGGACGACCCGGTGGGCAACCGCCTGGAGTCCTTGGAGCGGGAGCCACTGCTGGAGCCGGAACCGGAGTCCCTGCCGGGGCGGGAGACCGGGCTGGTGTCGCAGCCCCTGCCGCCGCCATAGCCCCCGGACTGTCCCGCCGCTTCGCGGCGGATGTCTCCCGCCCACCCACCCGAATACCCCGGGTAATCGGGTGGGTGGGCGGGGAAAAATCCGCCGCGAAGCGGCGGTCTTGGAGAGCGGAGGCACAGAAGGGCGCCGCCCCAAAGCCCCGCTCAGCGAGGCGCAGGCACCTCGGGGCACCCGCCCAAAGCGCCGCTCAGCGAGGCGCAGGCGCGCAGGGCACCCATCCAAAGCCGCGCCCGCGAGGCGAGGGCACCGCCGGGTGCCGCTCCCGCCGCCCCACGCCGAGGGAGAGCGGGGCACCGCACGGTGCCGCCCCGGAGGTCCGCACCGCGGGCCGCACCGCAAGCCCCCCCCAAGCCCCCCGCCGCGGTCAGCTCTTCCGGTGGCCTATCAGCCGCGGCTTCGGCTCCAGGCCGTCGAGGCCGTGCCACGCCAGGTTCACCAGATGCGCCGCCACCTCCGCCTTCTTCGGCTTGCGCGCGTCCAGCCACCACTGGCCCGTGAGGGCCACCATGCCGACCAGTGCCTGCGCGTACAGCGGGGCCAGTTTCTGGTCGAAGCCGCGGGTCTTGAACTCCTGGCCCAGGATGTCCTCCACCTGCGTCGCGATGTCCGAGATCAACGAAGCGAACGTGCCCGTCGACTGGGCCACCGGCGAGTCGCGGACCAGGATGCGGAAGCCGTCCGTGTACGTCTCGATGTAGTCGAGGAGAGCGAACGCCGCCTGTTCGAGCAGCTCACGCGGATGCCCCGCCGTCAGCGCCCCCGTCACGCCGTCGAGGAGCGCCCGCATCTCGCGGTCCACCACCACCGCGTACAACCCCTCCTTGCCGCCGAAGTGCTCGTACACGACGGGCTTGGAGACGCCGGCCTTCGCCGCGATCTCCTCCACCGACGTGCCCTCGAAGCCCTTGGCGGCGAAGAGCGTGCGGCCGATGTCCAGCAACTGCTCCCGGCGCTCGGCACCCGTCATCCGGGTCCGGCGCGCCCGCCGGGGCTGCTTCTCTTTGCTGGAGGGGCTGGAATTGCTGGAGTCGGTCGCCACGTCGTCAATCATGCCGCGCCGACGGTCTTCTGTTTCCGGCGGGCGTCGATCCGTGACCGTGACGGCCACCGCACGTCCGTCGCCCAGCCCAGCTGCTCGCACCAGCGGATGATCCGTGCCGACGAGTCGACCTGACCCCTGAGCACACCGTGCCGCGCCGACGTCGGATCGGCGTGGTGGAGGTTGTGCCAGGACTCGCCGCAGGACAGGACCGCCAGCCACCACACGTTGCCGGAGCGGTCACGCGACTTGAAGGGGCGCTTGCCCACCGCGTGGCAGATCGAGTTGATCGACCACGTGACGTGGTGGAGCAGCGCGACCCGGACGAGCGAGCCCCAGAAGAACGCCGTGAAAGCGCCCCACCACGACATCGTCACCAGGCCGCCGACCAGCGGCGGGATCGCCAGTGACACGATCGTCCACAGGAGGAACTGGCGCGAGATGAGACGGATCGCCGGGTCCTTGACCAGATCCGGCGCGTACTTCTCCTGCGACGTCTGCTCCTCATCGAACATCCAGCCGATATGCGCCCACCACAGGCCCTTCATCAGGGCCGGAACCGTCTCGCCGAAGCGCCACGGCGAATGCGGGTCGCCCTCCGCGTCGGAGAACTTGTGGTGCTTGCGGTGATCCGCCACCCAGCGGACCAGCGGTCCCTCGACCGCCATCGACCCCGCCACGGCGAGCGCGATCCGCAACGGACGCTTCGCCTTGAAGGAGCCGTGCGTGAAGTACCGGTGGAAACCGATCGTGATGCCGTGGCAGCCCAGGTAGTACATGAACACGAGGAGGCCGAGGTCCAGCCAGCTCACCCCCCAGCCCCAGACCAGCGGCACCGCCGCCACCAGGGCGAGGAACGGGACGACGATGAACAGAAGCAGCGTGAGCTGCTCGAGGGACCGTTTCTGCTCACCGCCCAGCGTCGCGGACGTGGACGCGAGAGAGGACGCCGATGAGGCGTCGGTCGTCGATCGCGAAGCGTCTTCGATCACATCGGTGGCGGAAGACGCATCGGAAGATGTCGGCATGGGCACGTCCCCTGTGGGGTCGAGGGTTGAGGGTCACGACGCGAGTGCGGCGGGCGCACGATCACGGGTTCCGCGTAATCTACGGTCCCGTAACTTACGGCGTCGTAAGTATGGCAGCGCGGAACCTGGCGGCAAGAGGCTGCGAGTCCGTGCCGCGATGTGACACCTATCCTTGGAAACGGTCGGACAGCGCGGTCCGCTCTCTCTAGTTCCCCCGGAGCCGGATTCCTACCGGCCGGGGACCCCTCCCAGACCTGACGTGCTTCAACACTGCAAGGAGCCGCACCTGTGAGCAGTGCCGACGACCAGACCACCACAGCCAGCACCGAGCTGCGCGCCGACATCCGCCGTCTCGGCGATCTGCTCGGCGAGACCCTCGTACGTCAGGAGGGCTCGGAGCTCCTCGAACTGGTCGAGAAGGTCCGCCGTCTGACCCGCGAGGACGGCGAGGCCGCAGCCCGCCTGCTCGGTGGCACCGAACTGGAGACCGCGGCCAAGCTGGTCCGCGCCTTCTCCACGTACTTCCACCTGGCCAACGTGACCGAGCAGGTCCACCGCGGTCGCGAGCTGCGCGCCCGGCGCGCCGCCGAGGGCGGACTCCTCGCCCGAACGGCGGACCGGCTCAAGGACGCCGACCCCGAGCACCTGCGCCAGACCGTGGAGCACCTCAACGTGCGCCCCGTCTTCACCGCGCACCCCACCGAGGCCGCCCGCCGCTCCGTCCTCAACAAGCTGCGCCGCATCGCCGAGCTCCTGGAAACCCCGGTCATCGAGTCCGACCGGCGCCGCCACGACACCCGCCTCGCCGAGAGCATCGACCTGGTGTGGCAGACCGACGAGCTGCGCGTGGTCCGGCCGGAACCCGCGGACGAGGCACGCAACGCCATCTACTACCTGGACGAGCTGCACGCCGGCGCCGTCGGGGACGTACTCGAAGACCTCACCGCCGAGCTCGACCGGGTCGGCGTCGAGCTGCCCGAAGGCACCCGGCCGCTCACCTTCGGCACCTGGATCGGCGGCGACCGCGACGGCAACCCGAACGTGACGCCCGCCGTCACCTGGGACGTCCTGATCCTCCAGCACGAGCACGGCATCAACGACGCCGTCGCCCTCGTCGACGAGCTGCGCGGCTTCCTCTCCAACTCCATCCGCTACACCGGAGCCACCGAGGAGCTCAAGGCCTCCCTCCAGCTCGACCTGGAGCGGCTGCCCGAGATCAGCCCCCGCTACAAGCGGCTGAACTCCGAGGAGCCCTACCGCCTCAAGGCCACCTGCATCCGGCAGAAGCTGGAGAACACCAAGGAGCGCCTGGCCCGCGGCACGTCCCACGAGGACGGGCGCGACTACCTCGGCACCGGTGAACTCCTGCACGACCTCACCCTCGTCCAGACCTCGCTGCGCGAGCACAAGGGCGGCCTGTTCGCCGACGGCCGGATGAACCGCACGATCCGCACGCTCGCCGCGTTCGGTCTGCAGCTCGCCACCATGGACGTACGTGAACACGCCGACGCCCACCACCACGCGCTCGGCCAGCTCTTCGACCGCCTGGGCGAGGAGTCCTGGCGTTACGTGGACATGCCGCGCGAGTACCGGCAGAAGCTGCTCGCCAAGGAACTGCGCTCGCGCAGGCCGCTCGGCCCCTCCCCGGCCCCGCTCGACGCCGCAGGGGAGAAGACCCTCGGGGTCTTCCTCACCATCAAGAAGGCCCTCCAGGTCTTCGGGCCCGAGGTCATCGAGTCCTACATCATCTCCATGTGCCAGGGCGCGGACGACGTCTTCGCGGCGTCCGTCCTCGCCCGCGAGGCCGGACTCATCGACCTGCACGCGGGCTGGGCGAAGATCGGCATCGTGCCGCTCCTGGAGACGACGGACGAGCTGCGCGCCGCCGACGTCATCCTCGACGAGATGCTCGCCGACCCGTCGTACCGCAAGCTCGTGGCGCTGAGGGGCGACGTCCAGGAGGTCATGCTCGGCTACTCGGACTCCTCCAAGTTCGGCGGCATCACCACCTCGCAGTGGGAGATCCACCGCGCGCAGCGCAGGCTGCGTGACGTCGCGCACCGCTACGGGGTCCGGCTGCGGCTCTTCCACGGCCGTGGCGGCACGGTCGGCCGTGGCGGCGGCCCCTCGCACGACGCGATCCTGGCGCAGCCCTGGGGCACCCTCGAGGGCGAGATCAAGGTGACCGAGCAGGGCGAGGTCATCTCCGACAAGTACCTCGTGCCCTCGCTGGCCCGCGAGAACCTGGAGCTGACGGTCGCGGCCACGTTGCAGGCCTCCGCCCTGCACACGGCTCCCCGCCAGTCGGACGAGGCGCTCGCCCGCTGGGACGCGGCGATGGACGTCGTCTCGGACGCGGCGCACTCCGCCTACCGCAAGCTCGTCGAGGACCCGGACCTGCCGACGTACTTCCTCGCCTCGACACCGGTGGACCAGCTCGCCGACCTGCACCTGGGCTCGCGGCCCTCCCGCCGCCCCGGCTCGGGCGTCTCGCTCGACGGCCTGCGCGCCATCCCGTGGGTCTTCGGCTGGACCCAGTCGCGGCAGATCGTGCCGGGCTGGTTCGGCGTCGGCTCGGGCCTCAAGGCACTGCGTGAGGCCGGTCTGGACACCGTGCTCGGCGAGATGCAGGAGCACTGGCACTTCTTCCAGAACTTCATCTCGAACGTCGAGATGACGCTGGCGAAGACGGACCTGCGGATCGCCCGCCACTACGTGGACACGCTCGTCCCCGACGAGCTGAAGCACGTCTTCGACGTGATCGAGGCGGAGCACGCGCTCACGGTGCAGGAAGTCCTGCGGATCACCGGCGGCGGGGAGCTTCTCGGCACCCACCCGGAGCTCCAGCAGACGTTCAGCATCCGGGACGCCTACCTGGACCCGATCTCCTACCTCCAGGTCGCCCTCCTGAAGCGACAGCGGGACGCGGCTGCGGCGGGCGAGGAGGCGGACCCCTTGCTGGGCCGCGCACTGCTCCTCACCGTCAACGGCGTGGCCGCGGGGCTTCGGAACACCGGCTGATTTCCGCTGCGCGGCGGAATTTTCCCCGCTCACCCACCCGTTACCCTGGGTAATCGGGTGGGTGAGCGGGCTTGTGTGTGGCTGGAGTCAGAACGCCAGCGTCGCGAAAGACGCCGTCAGGAGTGCGCCGCCCGTCAGGGCCAGGGTCCATGCCGTGCGGGGCAGGCGCAGCCCGCCCGCCACCACCACCGAGGCCAGCAGCAGCGCCCCGCCGAGCGGCAGCCACGCGTGGAGGAACCCGGGCCCACCCGTGCGGACCACCTCGGAGGTGCCCGGCTTCACGGCCACCGGAATCCGCACCCCCTTCTTCTCCCCGATCGAGCGGTCGATCACGACCCGCTCGCGCGCCTCGGAGCCGGCGGACGAGGACGAGGGGACGTACGACCCGACGCAGTCATCGGACGAGCACCGCGAAACCCGCATCGTGCCCCGCTCACGCTCATCCGCGAGCATCACGTGCCGCGCCGTGCCCCACGACGCCCAGACGCCCGCGACAAGCAGCAGCGCCGCGAGCCCGCCCATCGCCGTCCGGCGTACGAGAAGCAGCGCGTTCATGGCGGCGATCCTTGGCCATGGCGCTGCGCCGAGTCAACAGCTCAGGAGTTGTACGCGCTCTGCGCCCGCTCCAACCCCTCGATCACCAGCGCCTCGGCCGCATCCGCCGCCCGGTCCACGAAGTAGCCGAGATCCTTGCGCTCCGCCGACGAGAAGTCCTTCAGGACGAAGTCCGCCACCTGCATCCGACCCGGCGGACGCCCGATCCCGAACCGCACCCGGTGGTAGTCAGGACCCATCGCCTTCGTCATCGACTTCAGACCGTTGTGGCCGTTGTCGCCGCCGCCCAGCTTCAGCCGCAGCGTGCCGTGGTCGATGTCCAGCTCGTCGTGGACCGCGACGATGTTCGCCGTCGGCACCTTGTAGAAGTCGCGCAGCGCCGTCACGGGACCGCCCGACACGTTCATGTACGACATCGGCTTCGCCAGGACGACACGGCGGCTCGCCGGACCCGCGGGACCGATCCGGCCCTCCAGCACCTGCGCCTGCGTACGCCCGCTCCGCTTGAACGAGCCGCCGATCCGCTCCGCGAGGAGATCGGCCACCATGAAGCCCACGTTGTGCCGGTTCATGGCGTACCCAGGGCCTGGATTGCCCAGACCCACGATCAGCCAGGGCGCGCTGGGGTCCGTCGTCATCTGCATGTCTCCTTCATAGCCCAACCGCCGCCCCGCGCAGGAGCGCGGAGCGGCGGTTGGCAGAGTCGAGCTCAGCCGAAACTGGATCGAGCTCGGTCGATCGCGATCGAGGCTCAGGCCTCGGTGGCCTCGGCCTCATCCTCGGTGGCCTCGGCCTCCTCGGCCTGCGCGGCCAGAACCTGGAGAACGACGACGTCGTCCTCGACGTTCAGCGTGGTGCCGGCGGGCAGCGGGATGTCCTTGGCGAGGATGGTCGCACCGGCCTCGAGACCGGCGATGGAGACGGTGACCGAATCCGGGATGTGCGTGGCCTCGGCCTCGACGGGCAGCGCGTTGAGCACGTGCTCGAGCAGGTTGCCGCCCGGGGCGAGCTCGCCCTCGGTGTGGACGTAGATGTCGACGTTGACCTTCTCGCCCTTGCGGACGAGGAGGAGGTCGACGTGCTCGAGGATGCCGGTACGCACGGCGTCACGCTGGACGGCCTTGGGGATGACCAGCTGGCTCTTGCCCTCGATGTCCAGGTTGATCAGGACGTTCGCGGTCTTGAGGGCCATCAGGGTGCCGTGGTGCGGCAGGGCGATGTGGACCGGGTCCGCGCCGTGGCCGTAGACGACGGCGGGCAGCTTGTCGGCGCGACGCAGACGGCGGGCGGCACCCTTGCCGAACTCGCTGCGGACCTCGGCGGTGATCTTCACCTCGGGCATGTGCACTCCTCGTACAAGTGGTGACAAAACAGAGTCGGTCACCCGGCCACGACTTACTGGCCTGCTACGAAGAGCGCGTCGATAACGGACCGCCGTACTGCAATGAGTACGGCCTCCCTCGCCGAGCAACTCCGTGAGTCTACCCGGCGGGGAGGCCGCACCCCAAAGTGGATCTTTACGCCTGTTCGTCCCGCGCCTGCTCGCGCTACGCCTGCTCGTCGAAGAGGCTCGTCACCGAACCGTCCTCGAAGACCTCACGCACCGCGTTCGCGATGGTCGGCGCGATCGAGAGCACCGTGATCTTGTCGAGCTCCAGGTCGCCCGGGTCGGGCAGCGTGTCCGTGAACACGAACTCGCTCACCTTGGAGTTCTTCAGACGGTCCGCGGCCGGGCCGGACAGCACACCGTGCGTCGCCGTCACGATGACGTCCTCCGCACCGTGCGCGAACAGCGCGTCGGCGGCGGCGCAGATCGTGCCACCCGTGTCGATCATGTCGTCGACCAGGACGCAGACGCGGCCCTTCACCTCACCCACGACCTCGTGGACGGTGACCTGGTTGGCGATGTCCTTGTCGCGACGCTTGTGCACGATGGCCAGCGGGGCGCCGAGACGGTCGCACCAGCGATCGGCGACGCGGACGCGACCGGCGTCGGGGGAGACCACGGTCAGCTTGTCGCGGTCGACCTTCGCGCCCACGTAGTCCGCGAGGATCGGCAGCGCGAAGAGGTGGTCGACCGGGCCGTCGAAGAAGCCCTGGATCTGGTCCGTGTGCAGGTCGACCGTGAGGATGCGGTGCGCGCCCGCGGTCTTCATCAGGTCGGCGACCATACGGGCCGAGATCGGCTCACGGCCGCGGTGCTTCTTGTCCTGGCGCGCGTAGCCGTAGAACGGCACGATCACGGTGATGGAGCGGGCCGACGCGCGCTTCAGCGCGTCGATCATGATCAACTGCTCCATGATCCACTTGTTGATCGGAGCCGTGTGGCTCTGGATCAAGAAGCAGTCCGCGCCACGAGCCGACTCCTGGTACCGCACGTAGATCTCGCCGTTGGCGAAATCGAAAGCCTTCGTCGGCACGATGCCGACACCCAGCTTGTGTGCGACCTCCTCGGCCAACTCGGGGTGGGCGCGGCCGGAGAAGAGCATCAACTTCTTCTCGCCGGTCGTCTTGATCCCGGTCACAGCACTAGTCTCCTCAGACGAGTTCTTCCCGCTGCCGTCCCCGCACGCTCCGGAAAAAAGCATTCCGCTGCGCTGAGCCGGCCGAAATGGTGTGCATCTATCACGGTACGCCGTGTCCGACGCACCTGTTTCCGGTCAGCTTCCGCCATCCGAAATCCTGGACTCCCCGGACGCCGCCTCCGCGGCCCTCGCCGCCGGGCTCCCGGGACGCTTGCGCGCCACCCAACCCTCGATATTCCGTTGCTGGCCACGGGCCACGGCCAGCGAACCGGCCGGAACATCCTTCGTGATGACCGAACCCGCCGCCGTGTAAGCGCCGTCCCCGACAGTGACAGGAGCCACAAACATGTTGTCCGAACCGGTCTTGCAGTGCGACCCCACCGTCGTGTGGTGCTTCGCCTCGCCGTCGTAGTTCACAAAGACGCTCGCAGCGCCGATGTTGGTGAAATCACCGATCGTCGCGTCACCCACGTACGAAAGATGCGGAACCTTCGAGCCCTCACCGATCGTCGCGTTCTTCATCTCCACGTACGTGCCCGCCTTGGCCTTCACACCGAGCCGCGTGCCCGGCCGCAGATACGCGTACGGACCGACGCTCGCCTGCTCCCCGACCTCGGAGTCGTACGCGACCGTGTTGTCCACGCGCGCCCCCGCACCCACCTTGGTGTTCCGCAGGCGGGTGTTGGGCCCGACCTCGGCACCCTCACCGAGATGCGTGTCGCCCTGGAGCTGCGTCCCCGGGTGCACCAGGGCATCCTGCTCGTACGTCACCGTCGCGTCGATCCACGTCGACGCCGGATCCACGACCGTCACACCCGCCAGCATGGCCTCGGTCAGCAGGCGGTCGTTCAAGGTACGGCGGGCCTCGGCCAGTTGTACGCGGTTGTTGATCCCCGCGATCTCCTGGTGGTCACGGGCGACGGCAGCCCCCACCCGATGCCCCGCTTCACGGAGGATCCCCAGAACATCGGTCAGGTACTCCTCGCCCTGACTGTTGTCCGTACGCACCTTGCCGAGGGCCTTCGCGAGCAGCTGCCCGTCGAACGCGAAGACGCCGGAGTTGATCTCACGGATCGCGCGCTGCACCTCGGTGGCGTCCTTGTGCTCGACGATGCCGGTCACGGCACCGCTCTCGCCGTCCCGCACGATGCGGCCGTAGCCGGTCGCGTCCGGGACCTCGGCGGTCAGCACCGTCACGGCGTTGCCGTCCCCGGTGTGCGTCGCGGCCAGCTTCTGCAGGGTCGCACCGGTCAGCAGCGGGGTGTCACCACAGACGACGATGACGGTCCCGTCCACGGCGCCGCCGAGCTCGTCCAGACCGATACGGACGGCGTGACCGGTGCCCTTCTGCTCGCTCTGGTACGCGGTGCGCACGTCCGGGGCGACGGTCCCGAGATGCGCGACGACCTTCTCGCGCGCGAAGCCGACCACGGTGACGAGCCGCTCGGGGCTCAGCGCGTACGCGGCTTCGAGCACGTGCCCGATGAGGGAACGCCCGCAGATCTCATGCAGGACCTTGGGGGTGGCCGACTTCATACGGGTGCCCTCACCCGCTGCGAGGACGACGACGGCTGCCGGGCTGTTGGCGCTCACGGGGGTGCCCTTCGGCTTCGGATGTGCGGGGAGTGGACATCCGCAGGATACCGGGGCGTTGTGGGGCGGAAATGAGTGCGGGTCCTGACCTTGCGGTCAGGACCCGAACAGAAGAAGCTCCCCCGCCAGGACTTGAACCCGGACAGATGGCACCAAAAGCCACAGTGCTGCCAATTACACCACGGGGGATTAAAGCGACCTGAATCGGACATTTGGTTAGGTCGGTGTTTCGGCACCCAACACTATGCCGTACCAAGTCCCTTTCACGCGACGGCAGAGATCACCGCTTTGCCTTACGTGGATCATGAGGCACCCGTGGTACCGCCTCCTCGGCTGCCTGGCGTTCACGGTCCTGGTCGGCTCGAAGTCGGCGTACTTGCCCGTGATTTCCGTCATGCGACGACCCTCGTCCGGAATGCGGACCTCCGGCCGCGAACGGTGAGTGGTTAAACAGTTCGAGGGATTTCGGGGCGTTTCGTTTGGTCACGAACAGCGCGTGCGTTCGATCACTGAGCCGGAAACTCGCCGGAAAAGGAGGGCTTGTCGCCCGTAGGCTGGACGGCATGACCACGACGGGGGAGAAGCACACCACGGCCGTGACCGGCCCGTGGTGGTGGGAACGGCGGCGTAGTGCCGTGCTTGATGTGGGGCTCGCGCTGGCCTCGGCGGTGGAGTGCGGGGCCGAGGGGATCGCGTTCGCGGGGGATACGGGGATTCCCGCGGCGGTGGGTGTGGTGTTCGGGGTGCTCGCCGGGCTGTCACTCGTGCTGCGGCGCCGGTGGCCGATCGCCGTGGTGTTGATCGCGATCGCGATCACGCCTGCCCAGATGGGGGTCTTCCTGACCGTCGTGGGGCTGTACACGCTGGCCGCGTCCGAGTTGCCCCGGCGGATCATCGGGTCGCTCGCCGGTATGTCGCTGCTCGGGACGCTCATCGTCACGCTGGTCCGGACACGGCAGGACATGCGGAGCGGGGATCTGGGGTTCGCGGAGGGGTTCATACCGTTCATCGCGATCACCACCTCCATCGGTCTGACCGCGCCGCCGATTCTGCTCGGGCTGTATGTCGGGGCGCGGCGGCGGCTCATGGAGAGTCTGCGGGAGCGTGCCGACAGCCTGGAGCGGGAGTTGCAGCTGCTTGCCGAGCGGGCCGAGGAGCGTGCCGAGTGGGCGCGTAATGAGGAGCGGACCCGGATCGCGCGGGAGATGCATGACGTCGTCGCGCACCGGGTGAGTCTGATGGTCGTGCATGCGGCCGCCTTGCAGGCCGTGGCGAGGAAAGATCCGGAGAAGGCCGTCAAGAACGCCGCTCTGGTGGGTGACATGGGGCGGCAGGCGCTGACGGAGCTGCGCGAGATGCTGGGTGTGCTGCGCAACGGGGAGTCCAGGCCCGCGGCGGGCGGCCGGCACGGTTCGGTCTCCGATGTGCTGCCGTTGGCGGCCGTGGGGTTCGCCGCGGCGGCTGCCGCCTCGCGTGCGGTGGACGAGGACGGGCCGTGCCTGGCGGAGCTCGACGAGCTGGTGGGGCAGTCGCGTGCGGCGGGGATGGCGGTCGCGCTGTCCGTGGAGGGCGAGTCCCGTGAGTACGCGGCGGACGTGGAGCAGACCGCGTATCGGGTGGTCCAGGAGGCGTTGACCAACGTGCACAAGCACGCCGCGGGCGCCAAGACGTACGTCCGGCTCGCGCACCGGGGTGCGGAGATCGCGATGCAGGTGGAGAACGAGCCGCCGCCCGAGGCGGGCCCGGGGGACGCGCGGTTGCCCAGTGGGGGCAACGGTCTGGTGGGCATGAAGGAACGTGTCGTCGCGCTGGGCGGGGTGTTCGTGTCGGGGCCGACGGACGCGGGTGGTTTCCGGGTGTCGGCGGTCCTTCCCGCGGCTGTCGTCGTCGCTGAGGCCTGAGGCCTCAGGCCTGAGGTCTCGGGCCTGAGACCGTCCTCCGCCTTCAGCCTGCTTTCAGGCGTTCCGGGCGCGTGCCCGACGCCAGGGTGGCGAGGGCCTCGTCGATGTGGGAGCCGAGGTACCAGTCGCCGCTGTGGTCGAGGCTGTAGACGCGGCCTTCGGCGTCGATCGCCAGGAGTGCCTGGGTCTCGGTCTCCTCTCCTATGGGGCAGACCTCGGTGTCCAGGGCGCGGCCCAGGTCGCCGAGGGTGCGGGCCAGGTGGAGGCCGTACAGGGGGTCCAGGTGGACGGCGGCGGGCGCTATGTGGCGGCCGGGGCCCTGCGGGGTGATGTGCAGTCCGCCGAACTCGGCCCACGCCTCGACGGCGGCGGGGAAGACGGCGTGCCGGTGTCCGGCGGGTGAGGTGTGGCCGCGCAGGACGTCGGCCCAGATCTCGGCCTGCTTTATGTCCCAGCGTCCGGGGCGCCAGCCTGCGGCGCGCAGGGCGGCGTCGATCGGGACGGGGAAGCGGGGCGTCGCGGCGGCCGTGGTGGGGTGTGCGGGGTTCTCGGTGCGCTGTTCCGTGTGCATGGGCGGCCCTTGTCGTGGTTCGCGGCTCGGTGGCGGGAGTCAGGATTCCGTTGTCGTGGGGTCCACGATCCGTACGCCGAAGTGCGCTGTGAGGGCGGTGCAGGAGCGGCAGGGGCGGGCGAAACCGCCGTGCAGGGGGTCGCCGTCCTCGCGGATGCGACGGGTGGTGAGTTTGGCGTGTTTGAGCGCTTTGCGGGCCTCGCCGTTGGTCATCGGTTTTCGTGCCGCGCGTTTGGAGCGGCTGCCGTCGGCGGCCGTGAGGTGGCGCGAGATGAGGATGGCTTCGGCGCACCGCCCGGTGAAGCGCTCGCGCTGGCCGCTTGTGAGGGTGTCGAGGAAATCCTGTACGAGTGGGTGCAGAGCGGGAGGTTCCTCGCCGCGCCCCGCGGTACAGGTGAGCGTCGCGCCGCGTACGGAGAGCGCGGCGGCGACGGTGGGAAGTATGCCGTCGCGGCGCTGGCGCAGCGTGGGCGCGTGCGCGGACGCGCTGCTCCAGCCGACGCGGGGATCCCCCGCGTCGACGGGGTTCTCGGCGATCGCCGAGGGCGCCGTCGTGGACGCCGTGCGGCCGTCCGTACCGGTCTGAGCCGTGTGCATGGTGGTGCTTCCCTCCCCGCAACTCGCGGTGTGACCGCGTGTGCCACGCCCCCGCGTTGCGGGGACAGCCTGTCAAATGGGGCGGGTGGTGCGGAAGCTGGGGCACCGCGACACGCCCGGTTTTCGTCGCACGGTGACGGTCCGGTGGCTGCTGGTCATGGAACTGGAGGCCCGGTGACCGGTGTCGTCCTTGCGCATAGGCTGTCGACATCCGCAGACCGCGGACCGCGGAACGCAGGACGAAGTACGCACGATTCATGTACAGCGATCCGCAGAACCATTAACAGTGCCGCAGGGGGCAACCGCCATGACGACAGGTCGGCTGGGGCAGCAAGCCGCGCCGCCGAACGCGGCCTACGCCGGGCAGCTCGTGCACTTTCCGGATCCGGTCCGGGCCACGCGCCATCCCAGAGGCGTGCGCGTGGACGAGCACGGCTATCCGGACTTCTCGGCCTACGCGCGTGCGGCCGCCGAGATCGCCGAGCCCCCGGAGGGCTTCGGCGTCGACGAGCTGCGCCTGACGGACTACGTCTCCGCGAACGCGGCGATGGCCGCGGTGGATCATGACCTGTGGGACACGATTCCGCCGGTGGCGACCCCGCACGGCTGGACCTGGCACCACGTGCCGGGCGGCAGGCGCCTGGAGCTTGTCCCGGTGGAGGTGAAGGCGCTGCTTCGGCATCACGGCGGGCTCGCCACGACGCCGGTCGACCAGGACAAGAGGGGCACGCGCCCGCTCCAGGAGACCCGCCCCGCGCATCTCGCGCTGCCGAAGTCGGCGGTCGCGGTGACCGAGCAGGAGGTCCTCGGCGCCGAGGAGGAGCTTGGCTACCGGCTGCCCGGCGCCTACCGTTCTTTCCTGAAGGCGGCGGGCGGTTGTGCGCCCGTGGGTACGGCGCTCGACGCGGAGCTCGGTCTCCTGATCGACCAGCCGTTCTTCACGGTGCGGGACGAGGCCGCGGTCAACGATCTGGTGTACGTGAACAAATGCCTGCGCGACCATCTCACCAAGGATTACCTGGGAGTTGGGTTCGTGCAGGGCGGCATTCTCGCCGTGAAGGTCAAGGGCGACCGGATCGGGTCGGTGTGGTTCTGCGCGTACGACGACGCGCGGGACGTCTCGGAAGCGGCATCCTGGGCGCCCGCCGAGCGGGTGCAGCGGCTGCTGCTGCCGTGCGGTGACGACTTCGACGCGTTCTTGTCCCGGCTCGCGGGTAACCCGCCGGAGTTGGAGACCGTGGCGAACCTGATGGTGGACGGTGGCTTCGCGCGCGCCGTCCCGGTGGGGGAGTGACTTGTCGATGGTGACCTTCGCGCAGGCGCAGGAGCGCGCCGAGGAGTGGATCAACGCCGATGTGCCCGGCTACCAGCATCGCGAGGTGCGGGTGCGGGAGTTCGAGCTCGGCTTCGTCGTATGGGCGGAGGACCGTGAGAACGGTCCGGTGTCCGACGGCGGCCGCCAGCGGCTCGTCATCGCGCGGGACAGCGGTGAGGCCACGCTCTGGCCGGGTCTGCCGGTCGGTGAGGTGATCCGCCGGTACGAAGAGGAGTACGGCGCCCCGGACGTGGCGCCGGAGGATGCGGCTCCGGCCCCGCCCGAGCGGGTCGACCTGAATCAGACGTCGTTCCTGTTGAGCCCTCCCGAGTGGCTCCAGGAGGCGGCGGACAAGCTGGGCATTCCGGATCGCAGGGCGGATTCGACGCGGGGGGCGGCTTCTTCGGACGCGTCGACGCCGGGTGCACCTGCGGCACCTTCCGCGCCCGCGACGCCTGCCGCACCCGCCGCACCCGTGGCTCCCGCCGCCTCCGCCGCTCCCGAAGCGCCCGGTGGAGGTACGCCGTGGCCCGCGGCCGGGGGGTCGAGCGCACCCGCGGGGGCCACCCCGTGGGCCGGTACGGACACCAACGCGGACAACGGCGACGACCGTTCGGTACCGGCGCCCGCGACGGTGTTCGCGCCGCCGCTGGTCGGCGGCGACGATGACGACACCCCGCCGCCCGGTGTGGCGCCGGAGGCCAAGACCGCGCTCATGCAGCGCGGCAGCGGCCTTCCGTCGACGACGGTGGCACCCGCGTACGACGGGTCGAGCACGCCGCCGCCCCCGGGCGCCGGTGTTCCCGGCCCGGCCGCGTACGGCTATCCGCAGGGCCCCGGCGCGCAGCCCCCGGCGGCTCCGGGGCCGAACCTGCCCCCGCCGCCCGCCGGTTCCGCGGTGAACCTGCCGCCGCCTCCTGGTGTGAGCGTCCCGGATCCGGCCGCGTACGGCTACCCGCAGGGCCCCGGTTCCGGTCCCGGTACCGGCCCCGCCGCCGCTCAGCCTCAGCGCCCCGTGCCCCCTGGCGCGAGCGACATCGCCGACGCCGCGACCAGCAAGGCGCAGTCGCCGCCGCGTGGTGCCCGTGGCGGCGGCGCGGGTACACCGCCGCCTCCCAGCGCCCCGGGGGCTCCCGGTGTGCGTCCGGGGAGTACGCCTCCGCCGTCGGGGCCCGGTGCTCCGGGCACCCCGGCCGGGGGTTACGTCCCGACGCAGCTCGTCTCGTCGCTCGGCCCCGACGGACCTCAGCCGCCCGCGTCTCCGGACGCGCCGCAGCCTCCCGGCACCCCGCCTCCGCCTCCCGGCGGCGGTGTCCACCACGCCGCGACGATGCTGGCCGACCCGAGCCTGGGCGGCCTCGGCGGCATCAAGCCGCCGGGCGCTCCCGGCGCTAACGGTGCTCCCGGCGCTCCGCAGCCCCCCGGCCCGCCCGGTGTTCCCGGCGCGCCCCAGCCTCCCGGCCCGCCCGGCGCTCCGGGTACGCCTCCCGGCGGCGTGCACCACGCCGCGACGATGCTGGCCGACCCGAGCCTCGGCGGCCCCGGTGGCATCAAGCCGCCGGGCGCTCCAGGTGCTCCCGGCGCCCCGCAGCCTCCCGGCCCGCCCGGCGCCCCTGGTGCTCCCGGCGCGCCCCAGCCCCCCGGCGCACCCGGCACCCCCGGTACCGCCGGCGGTGGCGTCCACCACGCCGCGACGATGCTGGCCGGACCCGCGGTCGGCGGCCCCGGCGCGCCCATGCCGCCGCAGGGTCCCGGCGCCCCGGGTGCCCCGGGCATGCCGCCGCCCGCACCGGGCCGGCCCTACGGCTACCCGCAGCCGCCCACAGGGCAGCCGACTGTCGGCCCCGGCTACCAGGCCGTGCTGCGCTACCGCGCGCAGGACGGCTCCGAGCAGCAGCTCATCCGCCGCTCGGCGCCCGGAACGCCGCACCCGGAGTGGCAGATCCTGCACGAGCTGCGCGGCATGAGCGTGCCGCCGCAGCAGGTGCTCGAACTCCACACGGAGCTGGAGTCCTGCGAGCTGCCCGGCGCGTACTGCGCCCGCATGATCCGTGAGACCTGGCCGCAGGCGCGGATCACGAGCATCGCCCCGTACGGCAGGGACCACGCGTCCCGGCAGGGCGGCATGCAGCAGCTCATCGCGCACCAGGGCGAGCTGCACCAGGTCGCGGACGGTCCCGCGCGCCCCGCTCCGGTACGCGCGCCGCTGCCGCAGGTGCAGCCCGCGCCGCCGATCCCGCCGGAGGGCGTGGCGCAGGAACTGGCGGGCGCGTTCGGGCCCGGCATCTTCCGCTTCGACCAGCGGGCGGTCTCCCGGCAGGGCGTGCCCGACCTCGTGGCGCACACGCTCGTCGTGGCGGGTCTGCCCGTCGACTTCGGGCCGTTCTTCTGGGCGCAGGCCCAGCCGGGACGCCCGGTGCCGACCCTCGCCGAGACCGCGCAGGAGCGCGGGGTGCAGGCGGCGTCGGACGCGGGCTCGTACCTCGTCATGGGCAGTGACTTCGGCCGCGCGATCTGCGTCCAGTACGGCACGGCGAACATTGTCGCCGTCCCCGTGGAGGCAGGTCCCGGCGGTGCTCCGGTGCCGCCGCAGTTCGTGAACACGGGTCTGCCCGAGTTCGCGCGCTGCCTGGCGCTGCTCGGCCGCATGTGGCGGCTGCGCTTCGGGCTCAACCAGGAGCAGGCGGGCCGCTGGACCGTCGACTTCCAGGGCCAGCTGGCGGCGCTCGACCCGGCGGCGCTCGCGTCGCCGGAGAGCTGGTGGTCGGTGCTGCTGGAGCAGATGTGGGACGGCCTGCTCTGATCGGCCCCGGCGGGGGTGACGTACGCGTCGCGAGGCGCTCGGCCCTGTGGGGGCCGGGCGCCTCGTCCGTTTTTCGACGTGGATCAGGAGCCGGGGCGTGACGATGGGACGACCCGATTGATCCGATTCCGACTTCTGGCTGCAAATGGCGCATCCTTGAGCGGATGAGATGCGCGGAGTGTCGCGGTATGAGCACTTCGGCTTGATCCATCAAGATGTGCGCCAATCGCGCGGTACGCGCGTGGTGCGTCGGAGGAGGGATTCAAGGATGAGCAGCGGTGCAACGGCCTCGGAGCACGGTTTCGTCGCCGTGCGCGGGCGTGGCTACCGTCCCGAGCAGGTGGACGCGTACGCCCTCGATCTGTCCCAGGACCGCGACGGCGCGTGGGAGCGTGCCGCCCGCCTCACCGTCCTCGCCAAGGAGATGGAGGCGGAGGCGGAGCGGCTGCGGGACGTGGTGTCGCGGCTCGCGCCTCAGACGTACGAGACGTTGAGTGAGCGCGCGCGGAACATCCTCGCCCTGGGTGAGGAGGAGGCCGCTGCCGTACGGGCGACGGCCGAGGCCGATGTGCGGCGCGTGACGGAGGCGGCCGAGGCGGAGGCGCGGGAGGTTCGTGAGGCCGCTCGTGCGTACGCCGACGAGGTGCTCGGCGAGGCGGACGAGCGGGCCAGGCAGCGGCTGCTCGCCTGCCGGGCAGCCGCGGACGAGTCGCGGATCGCGGCCCGCCGTGACGTGAAGGAGTGGCGGGGCGAGGCCCTTGCCGCGCTGCGGGAGACGCGGGAGCGCGGTGCCGCGCTCCTGGAGGAGCAGGAGAAGGAGCACGCCGAGCGCTGGGCGGCCGCCGAGGCGGAGATCGCCGCGCGGGAGGCGGAGGTGGACGCCTGGGAGGCCGCGCGCGTGGCCGCCGCGGAGGCCCGCCTCTCCGAGGCGAGGCGGGCCTCGGTCGAGGCGGAGGAGGCAGCCCGGCACGGGCAGGAGGACGCGGAGGCGCGGGGCGCCGAGCTGCTTGCCGCGGCGCGTGCGCGGGATGAGGGCATCGCCCGGGAGACCGAGCGGATGCTGCGGGAGCACGGGGAGGAGTGGGACGAGGTGCGGGGGCACATGGAGCATGTGCGCAGCAGCCTCGCCGCGCTGACCGGGCGGGCGGCTGCCGAGGGTGCCCCCTAGGGAGGGGCCTGGGGAGGGGCCTGGGAAGGGGCGCTGCCCTACCTCCTCGTCACCCCCGCCAGGATCCAGCCCTCCACCGCCTCGTACCGCCTGCGCTGTTCCTCCGACTCCCGCGGGCCCGAGGACACCGTGCCGAGCCAGCCCAGGAAGAAGCCGAGGGGGATGGACGCGAGGCCTGTGGTGGTGAAGGGGAACCAGTTGAAGTCGTGGTTCGGGAACGCTGAAGTAGGGGCGCCCGAGACCAGGTTGGTGCCCGTCATGAGGATGACGGAGCCGAGGGTGCCGCCGATCAGGGTCCACAGGAGGCCCCTGCGGGTGTAGCGGCGCCAGAAGAGGCTGTAGACGAGCGCCGGGGCGAGTGCCGACGCTCCCAGGCAGAAGGAGAGCGTGACCAGCGGCTGCAGATTGTGGTGCTGCACCATGACCGCGAGGACGATCGCCAGGCCTCCTATGGCGAGCGCCGATACGCGGGCCAGTGCCATCTCGCGGCGCGGGGTGATCTCCCTGCGCTGATGCGCGAAGACGTCGTGCGCGAGGGAGTTGGCGCAGGCCAGGATCATTCCGGCGACCGAGGCGAGCAGGGTCAGGAAGATCGCTGTGGTGACCGTCGTGAAGATGAGGGTCTCCGCCGTCGACGCGTTCGCGCCGAACACCGCCCTCGATCCCAGCAGGTACGCCGTGTTGCCCTGTGGGTCCGCCTGCGCGATCGCCGCCCGTCCGACCATCGCCGTCGCGCCGAAGCCGACGATCGCGATGACGAGGACGAAGAGCGCCACCGACGACACCGCCCAGGACATCGAGCGGCGCACCTCGCGCGCGCTGCGCGCCGTGTACATCCGCATCGTGACGTGCGGCAGGCAGGCGCCGCCCAGTACCACCGTCAGTTCCGAACTGATCATGTCCAGGCGGGGGTTGGGGCCGCCCTGGAACTGCAGTCCGGACCGGAGGAAGGCCGGACCGGCCCCGCTGCCCTTCTCCGCGGCGGCGAGGAGCGCGCCCGGGTCCCAGTCGAAGCGGTGCAGGATCAGGGCGGCGATGACCACTCCGGAGCCGAGCAGCATCACGATCTTCAGGATCTGGATGAGGGCGGTGCCCTTCATGCCGCCGATCGCCGCGTAGCTGATCATGAGTGCGCCGAGTGCGACGACGCAGCCCGTCTTCACTCCTTCGCCGGAGAAACCGAGGATGAAGGAGAGCAGGTCGCCCGCGCCCGCGAGCTGCACCAGCATGAGCGGGATCAGCGCGGCGAGCGTCGCCGCGCACGCCGTGATCCGTACGGCGCGGCCGGGCATCCGGCGGGCCAGTACGTCGCCCATGGTGAACTGGCCCGCGTTGCGCAGGGGTTCGGCCAGCAGGAACATCAGGAGCATCAGGGACAGGGCCGTACTCAGGGCCAGGACGACCCCGTCGTACCCGAGGAGCGCGATGATTCCGCCCGTGCCGAGCACGGTCGCCGCCGAGATGTAGTCGCCCGCGATGGCCAGGCCGTTGCGCATCGGTGAGAGGGCGCCGTAGCCGGTGTAGAACTCGCCGAGGTTGTCGCGGTCGGGGCCCGTCATCACGCACAGGAGCAGCGTGAGGGTGACGACGGCGGTGAACGCCACCAGGGACATGGCCTGTGCCGAGTCGGTGGCGAGTGTGACGGCGGGGCTCGTCCGCGTGCTGCCCGGGATCACCTGTTGGCCTCCAACTCCGCCAGTTTGCGCAGCCGTTCGGCCATCGGGTCGACCCGGAGGCGGGCCGTGAACTCGTACAGCGCTATCGCGATCAGGGCGACCGGGACCTGGCACAGGCCGAGCAGCAGGCCGGTGGAGAGTCCGCCGGTGACCGTGTCCGTCATCAGGGACGGGGCGAAGGCGGAGAGCATCAGGAAGAGCGTGAAGTAGCCGAGCGCGGCGAGGGCGGCGACGCGGCGCTGCCAGCGGTAGGCGCTGCGCAGGTGGCGCAGGTCGCTGTGGCGGCCGAGTGCGGGGTGGCGGGGGAGCTTGGGGCGTGGCGGGGGCGGTGCGGGGGTGACGGGTTGCCAGGGGTAGGTGGGATAGGAGGGGGGCGAGTCGTACGGGGGGAGGTGGGGTTGGTAGGCGTGGTGGGGGTGCCGGGGTTGTGGGGGGTCGTGGGGTTGTTGGAAGTGGCTCGGTTGTTGGTGGTGGCCGGGCTGTTGGAAGGGGCCCGGCTGTTGAAGGTGGTGCGGTTGCTGAGAGTGGTGCGGGTGCGGTTGTTGGGGGTCGCGTGGGTGTGGGGACTGGTGAGGCTGGGGCATCCCGGTTCTCCTTGCGCGGCGTCGGTCCGGTGCGGGACTGCAGGGAGCGAGAGGTGAGGATCGAGCACGTTACTCGTAAGTAGTAGAGCCGCGAAGGGTTTTGCACATACTGCGTGGTCGGTCTATTCGGACGGCCTGTTCACGGGGCGCCCGAGCGAGGTCGGCCCGGTGTTCTCCCTGTCCTCCAGGGGGTTGTCCATGGCCTTCTCCGGGGCTCTGGCCTCCCCGTTCTCCGGGGCGCCCGCTTCCCCGCCCTCCGGGCCCGGCGCCCCGATCACCGGAAACCGCCGAGGCGCCAGGAACGCCAGTACGAGGAGCGCGAGCACCGCCGCGCACCCCGCCCCCACGTACACCGTGTCGACCGCCGAGTCGACCGCCCGGCGCAGCCGCTCCGGGTCGGCGACCGAGGCCGGGTTCTCCAGAGCGTGGGCCACCGAGTCGAGGGAGCCCGCCCCGCCGAGCCGCGAGGTGAGGACTCCGTTGGCGACCGCGCCGAAGAGCGCGGCGCCCAGGGTCTGGCCTATCTGGCGGCAGAAGAGGATGGACGCGGTGGCCGTGCCGCGCTCGGACCAGCCGACGGTGGACTGCACCCCGACGATCAGCGGCAGTTGGAAGAGCCCGAGTGCCGCGCCGAGAAGCAGCATGATCAGGGCCGGCTGCCAGGCCTGCCCCGGGTAGGGCAGGAGGGGGAACGCGAAGAGGAAGAGGGCGGCCCCGCCGATGCCGATGAGCGCCGTGTCGCGGAAGCCGAGCCTGCGGTAGACGTGCTGGCTCAGGGCGGCGGAGACCGGCCAGCTCAGCGTCATGACGGAGAGCACGAACCCGGCGGCGATCGGCGCCAGGCCGAGCACGGACTGGGCGTACGTCGGCAGGAAGACCGTCGGCGCCACCATCAGGAGGCCGAGCGCGCCGAGGGCGAGATTGACCGCCGCGATGGTGCGCCTGCGCCAGACCCAGCCGGGGATGATCGGCTCCGCCGCGCGCCGCTCGATGACCACGACGGCTCCGGCGAGCAGCAGGCCGCCCGCGAACAGCGCGAGCGACCGCGGGGACAGCCAGCCCCACGCCACGCCGCCCTGTACGAGCGCGGTGAGCAGGATGCCGCCGCAGGCGAAGACGGTGAGCGCGCCCGCCCAGTCGACGCGCCCCCGGGTGACCGCCGCGCGCTCCGGCTCGTGCAGGTGGCGCACGATCAGCCAGAGGGCCACGGCGCCGATGGGCAGGTTGATCAGGAAGATCCAGCGCCAGTCGGCGTACGCGGCGATCAGACCGCCCAGCGCCGGGCCCGCGATCGACGAAGTGGCCCACACGGTGGACAACTTGGCCTGGATCTTGGGGCGTTCCTTGAGCGGATAGAGGTCGGCGGCGAGCGTCTGCACCGTCCCCTGGAGCGCGCCGCCGCCCAGGCCCTGGACGACGCGGAAGGCGATGAGCGCACCCATGTTCCAGGCCACCGCGCACAGGGCCGAGCCGAGCAGGAAGAGGATGCTGCCCGCGATGAGCACGGGCTTGCGGCCGAAGGTGTCGGAGAGCTTGCCGTAGATGGGCAGGGTGACGGTGACGGCGAGCAGATAGCCGGAGAAGAGCCAGGAGAAGACGGAGAAGCCGCCGAGGTCGCCGACGATCTGCGGGATGGCGGTCGAGACGATCGTGGAGTCCAGGGCGGCGAGCGCCATGGCGAGCATGAGGGCGGCGACGGGTCCGCGGCGCCGCCGGTCGTCCGAACCCGAGGGTGTGCCGTCCGCGTCCACCGAGATTCCTTCCCCCTGCATCTATTTACTCCGGGCCACCTTCTCACCCGGTGTACATCCGGGGCAGGGGTGGAGAACATCTCGGCAGGTGGGCCGGTGTCCCGTCCGCAAGAGGGTGGAGCAACCCCGAGAACGGCTCCACCGGCAGGTGGAGTTCCCCTAAGGGATCCTCCGTACTACGGACCGGGGGCCGTTCGTGCTGCCGGAGGACGAGAAGGCCCCGCCCGCTTCTTAGATTGGCTTTATGCCGACGGGGGCGGGCCGCGGAAGGCCTCGGTTCGGACAAGCCACACCTTCGGGGGTGGGGTTTTCCCCAGCAGAAGACTGCGCTGAGCACCAGCGCGCAGGACCCGTCGGACGACCAGACTCTTTATGCGTGGCGAACACGCCTGACTCAACGCGTAACCGACTTAGGAGACTTACCGTGACATCGGCTGTAACCATTCCCAGGCACGGGGGCACTGGAGGGCGTACGGCCGTGGCGGCACGGGCGCGCCAGGTCGTGAAGGCGTACGGGTCCGGGGAGACCCGGGTGGTGGCGCTCGACGAGATCGATGTGGACATCGCCCGCGGGCAGTTCACCGCGATCATGGGTCCCTCCGGCTCCGGCAAGTCGACCCTGATGCACTGCCTCGCGGGCCTCGACACCGTCTCCTCCGGGCAGATCTACCTCGACGAGACCGAGATCACCGGCCTGAAGGACAAGAAGCTCACGCAGCTGCGCCGGGACCGGATCGGCTTCATCTTCCAGGCGTTCAACCTCCTGCCGACGCTCAACGCCATCGAGAACATCACGCTCCCGATGGACATCGCGGGCCGTAAGCCCGATCGCGGCTGGCTCGACCAGGTCGTGGAGACCGTCGGTCTCGCGGGCCGCCTCAAGCACCGTCCGACCGAGCTCTCCGGCGGCCAGCAGCAGCGCGTCGCCGTGGCCCGCGCGCTCGCCGCCCGCCCCGAGATCATCTTCGGCGACGAGCCGACCGGGAACCTCGACTCCCGTGCGGGGGCCGAGGTGTTGGGCTTCCTGCGCAAGTCGGTGACCGAGCTGGGCCAGACCATCGTGATGGTCACGCACGACCCGGTGGCGGCCTCCTACGCGGACCGCGTCCTCTACCTCGCGGACGGCCGCATCGTCGACGAGATGTACGCGCCGACCGCCGAGTCCGTCCTCGACCGCATGAAGGACTTCGACGCGCGGGGGCGTACGTCATGACCGTCCTCAAGACCTCGATGCGCAACTTCTTCGCGCACAAGGGCCGCATGGCGCTCTCCGCCGTGGCCGTGATCCTGTCGGTGGCGTTCGTCTGCGGCACACTCGTCTTCTCCGACACGATGAACACGACGTTCGACAAGCTCTTCGCGGCGACGTCCGCCGACGTCACCGTCTCCTCCAAGTCCGCCACGAACCCCGGCGACAGCCCCGACACGGGCAAGCCCGAGTCGATACCCGCGTCGATCGTCGAACGGGCGAAGAAGGCGGACGGCGCCAAGTCCGCCGAGGGCGCGGTCAGCAGCGAGAGCGTCACCGTCGTCAACTCCGACAACGAGAACGTCGGCCCGACCAGCGGCGGCCCGACCATCGCCGGCAACTGGACGCACAACGACCTGCGTTCGATGGAGATCACCTCCGGGCACCGCCCGCGCGGCCCCACCGACGTGATGATCGACGCCGACACCGCCGACAAGCACCACCTCAAGATCGGTGACGAGCTGCGCACCATCGCCGTCACCGGCGACCACACCGCCGAGATCTCCGGCATCGCCACCTTCAAGGTCACCAACCCCGGTGCCGCGATCGTCTACTTCGACACCGCCACCGCACAGCGCGAACTCCTCGGCGCCACCGGCCGGTTCACGCACGTCAATGTCACCGCCGAGACCGGCGTCAGCGACACGGTGCTCAAGCGGAACGTCGGCGGGGCCATGGGCGCGGACGCCGCCACCTACCAGGTCAAGACGCAGAAGGAGACCTCGGCCGACAACCGCGAGAGTGTCGGCAGCTTCCTGGACGTCATGAAGTACGCGATGCTCGGCTTCGCCGGAATCGCCTTCCTCGTCGGCATCTTCCTCATCATCAACACCTTCTCGATGCTGGTCGCCCAGCGCACCCGCGAGATCGGCCTGATGCGCGCCATCGGATCGAGCCGCAAGCAGGTCAACCGCTCCGTGCTCGTCGAGGCGCTGCTGCTCGGCGTCTTCGGCTCCCTCCTCGGTGTCGGCGCGGGCGTCGGACTCGCCGTCGGCCTGATGCAGCTCATGTCCGGCATGGGCATGGAGCTGTCCACCCAGGACCTCACCGTCAAGTGGACGACTCCCGTGGTGGGCATGGTCCTCGGGATCGTCGTCACCGTCCTGGCCGCCTACCTCCCCGCCCGGCGTGCCGCCAAGGTCTCCCCGATGGCCGCCCTGCGCGACGCCGGGACACCGGCCGACGGCAAGGCGAGCGCCCTGCGCGCGGTCATCGGCCTGATCCTCACCGGCGCGGGCGGCTTCGGCCTCTACACCGCATCGCAGGCGGACAAGGCGAGCGACGGATCGCTCTTCCTCGGCGGCGGCGTGGTCCTCACGCTCATCGGGTTCGTCGTCATCGGCCCGGTCCTCGCCAACGGTGTCGTCCGCGCCATCAGCGTCGTACTGCTCCGGATGTTCGGCCCCGTCGGGCGGATGGCCGAGCGCAACGCCCTGCGCAACCCGCGCCGCACCGGCGCCACCGGCGCGGCCCTGATGATCGGCCTCGCCCTGGTCGCCTGCCTCTCGGTGGTCGGCTCCTCGATGGTCGCCTCCGCCACGGACGAGCTCGACAAGTCGGTCGGCGCGGACTTCATCATCCAGCCGAACAACAACCAGCAGATCACCCCGAAGGCCGCGCGGGCCCTGGAGAAGGCCGACCACATCGCCCACGTCACCCAGTACAAGGACATCAAGGCGGACCTGACGGCTTCGAACGGCAAGACCGCGAAGGGGGTCGGCCTGAGCGCCGCCGACGCGAC
Organism: Streptomyces sp. NPDC031274; assembly: GCF_055570235.1. Classification (NCBI taxonomy): domain Bacteria; kingdom Bacillati; phylum Actinomycetota; class Actinomycetes; order Kitasatosporales; family Streptomycetaceae; genus Streptomyces; species Streptomyces sp. NPDC031274. The sequence continues at coordinate 59,902 of NZ_JBVIHP010000019.1, forward strand.
GTACGCACAGGACGTGCGCAGCGAGACCGTCGCAGGGAAGCTCACCGACGCCTACAAGCCGGACTCCATGTCGGTCGGCGAGGACTTCGCCAAGGACCACGGCATCACCGTCGGCGACAAGGTGAAGCTCGCCTTCGACCGCGGCAGGACGGGCGAGCTGACGGTCCGGGCCATCACGTCGAGCGACGCCACGATCGACGGTGGCGCGATGTACGTGAACCTCACGACCGCCGAGAAGTACGTGCCCGCCGACCGCATGCCGCCGAACGAGATCATGTTCGCCAAGGCGGAGAAGGGCCAGCAGGACGCGGCGTACAAGTCGCTGAAGGCCGCAATGGCCGACTACCCGCAGTACAAGGTCATGGACCAGACCGACTTCAAGCAGACCCTGAAGGACCAGGTCGGCCAGATGCTGAACATGGTCTACGGCCTGCTCGGCCTGGCGATCATCGTCGCCATCCTGGGCGTCGTGAACACCCTCGCCCTCTCGGTGGTCGAGCGCACCCGCGAGATCGGCCTGATGCGGGCGATCGGCCTCTCGCGCCGCCAGCTGCGCCGCATGATCCGCATGGAGTCGGTGGTCATCGCCCTCTTCGGCGCGCTGCTCGGCCTCGGGCTCGGCATGGGCTGGGGAGCGACGGCCCAGAAGCTGCTCGCCCTGGAGGGCCTGAAGGTCCTGGAGATCCCCTGGCCGACGATCATCACCGTCTTCATCGGCTCGGCCTTCGTGGGCCTGTTCGCGGCGCTGGTGCCCGCCTTCCGGGCGGGCCGGATGAACGTCCTCAACGCCATCGCGACCGAATAGCTCCCGCTACGGGGGTGCGGGAGGTCGGGCCCGGGGGGGGGGGGGGGGGGGGGGAGGGGGGGGGAGGGGAAGGTAGAGCGCCCGCGCGCAGGTGCGGCGCGGTACGAGT